>NZ_JANKOG010000079.1:0-1689 GCF_024656005.1 Burkholderia sp. SCN-KJ | reverse complement strand
TGGTTGTAGTGGCTAAGTTGTAATGTCCGCTTCTAGCCAAGTTCAAATGTCCGCTTTTCGACCCATCGTAAGCTGATCGGCCGCTGGGAATCCAGCGCCGGAGGCTTTGATGGCTGGAACGGAACGGATCACGATGACGATGCGCGAGCTGGACAGGTTTAAGGTCATTCAGGACGTCGCGGACGGCAAGCTTCAGCCGTGGCGCGCGGCCGAGCGACTCGGGCTGACAACGCGGCAGATTCGGCGACTGGTCGGCCGATTGCGTGAGCACGGGCCGCAAGGTCTCGTGTCGCAAAGGCGCGCGAAGCCCAGCAACAACCGATTGGACAGCATGACGGCTGACCGGGTGCTGTCGATCATCCGCGATCGCTACGCCGATTTTGGCCCGACGCTGGCCTGCGAGAAGCTCTGGGAATGTCACGGCATTCGGCTGGCCAAGGAGACGGTCCGGAAGCTGATGACCGACGCTGGCCTGTGGGTGCCGCGCCGGCAGCGGCCACCGAAGGTTTATCAACCGCGGGCGCGACGCGCGTGCCTGGGTGAACTGATCCAGATCGATGGCAGCGATCATCGGTGGTTCGAGGAACGGGCGCCGGCCTGCACGTTGCTGGTGTATGTGGATGACGCGACGAGTCGGCTGATGATGCTGCACTTTACGCAGACCGAATCGACCTTCAGCTACTTCGAGGCGACGCGCGCGTACATCGAGTGCCACGGCAAGCCGGGGGCGTTCTATAGCGACAAGTACAGCGTGTTCCGCAACGTAACGCCAGGCAAGACTGGTAATCGTGTGACGCACTTCGGTCGCGCGATGTACGAGCTGAACATCGACGCGTTCTGCGCAAACAGCAGTCCGGCCAAGGGGCGAGTCGAGCGAGCACATCTGACGCTGCAGGATCGCTTGGTCAAGGAGATGCGATTGCGCGGGATCAACACGGTGGCTGACGCCAATGCGTATGCGCCCTCCTTCATGGCCGCTTACAACGCACGTTTTGCGAAGCCGCCGAAGAGCGACTTCAATGCGCACCGACCGTTGCGCGCCGATGAGAATCTTGACTTGGTGCTGACGTGGCGCGAGCCGCGAAAAGTGACGAAGTCGCTGACGGTGCAGTACGACCGGGTGATGTACTTGCTGGAGGACACGCCGGAGAATCGAAAGTTGATCGACCGGCAGATCGAGGTGTGGGAGTACCCGGATGGGCGCATCGAACTCCGAACAGAGGGTCGCGTGTTGCCCTGCAGGCAGTACGACCGGCTGGCCGAAATCGATCAAGGTGCCATCGTCGAACACAAGCGTCTGAGTCACGTGCTGCAGATCGCGCAAGCGCTTCAGGCGCAGCGCGATAACAGCCGAATCGGTAAGGCACCGTCTCGAACGCATCGAGGCGATTCGACCAAGACGAATCGCAGCGCCACTCAGCCGAACAAAAAGAAGCAGCGTGAGTTCACGCAGACCGATGTCGAGAAAGTGATCGTGGATCTCGCCGAACGCAGACAGATCCAACAGCCCGCGCGCAAACCTGGCCGTCGGTCTGCAAGGGGCCGTGACGCAAGCGTAAGCACCCTGCCCGTTCAGGATCAGCTCTTCGACACGGCGTGATCTGCAACCCAAGAGAAACAAGCCTCAAGCCCGTAAACCCGGACATTTCAACTTAGCCGAGACGCGGACATTTGAGAATGGCTTTGACA
>NZ_JANKOG010000078.1:0-1712 GCF_024656005.1 Burkholderia sp. SCN-KJ | reverse complement strand
AGCCGACTGAGGTAGAGCTCTGCGTGAGTCGTCGCTTTGAGATCGAACTTCAGATGCGTGAAGATATAGGCGAGCGGGCCGCAGGTCGTTCGGGCTAAGGAGTGACCCTGCCGGCGCGCCAAGCATCTCGTCGCGGCCGCACGGCGAAGGTGAAGCCCGCTACGTATCTTCGCGCGCCTGACGACACCATTGCCCTGGCGTCGTGCCTATCCTGTCGGTAAACACGCGCGGGAACGCTGCCATGGATCAATACCCAACTGACTCAGCCTCGGCCTCGGTCGTCATCGCCGGTTTCTTTAGTTCGTTGTAGGCAAGGCTCATCCGGATAGCGGTCGACAGTTCGAAGGCCAACCGCCACAACTTGCTCTGAAAGTGCCGCATGAAGGTGGCGCGCGGCATGCTGCACAAGTCGTCAAGAGCCAGATACGTCTAGACATAAACGAGCGCGCGGCGGGGCGTTCGGGCGAAGAAGTGGCGCCGCCGGCGCATGGCACCTCATTGAGGTCACGAACCGAAAACGAAGCGCGTTACCTGTCTTCGCGCGCCTGACGACACCATTGCCCCGGCGTCATTCCCATCTTGTCGGTGAACACGCGCCGGAATGCCGCCACGGATCGATACCCCACCGACTCGGCCACGGCCTCCGCAGTCATCGCCGGTTTCTTCAGCTCGTTGGCGGCAAGGCTCATCCGAATATCGGTCAGCAGTTCGATGGCCGAACGACCCAGCTTGTCCTGAAAGTGTCGCATGAAAGTGGCACGTGACATGCTGCACAATTCGGCCAGATCAGGCAGATTCCAAGGTCGCGCCGGATCGGTGAACATGGCTGAAATGGCAGGGGCCAGTCGTGGATGACCGGCCAGCGCCAGTAAGCCTGCCGGCGCATGCTCGGATTCGCTCGCCGCGCGTAGTGCCAGTGTGAACAGCGCCGAGGAAAGTGCGTTGAGTATTGCGTATCGGCCTGGTTTTTCGCCGGCAGACTCCATGCGCATCAACCCGACGAGACTTGCCAGGTGGCTCGAAGCAGACCCGGTGCGCTCTTCAGGCTGGCAGTCCATTGCTCGTACCACTAGATTCGTAGGGAGGTAATTGCGAATTAGGCGATCATGAGGCGGCCCGATGAAGAATCGCCCGCACAACATGTCCAGACGCTCGCCCTGACCGTCATTCTCACTGAGCGTCCATCCTCCGGTACCTTGGCGATTGAAGGTAAGCCCGGGGTCATGTCCGCTGCCATCGTGCAACACGTGTGCCGACCCGTGAGGCAGCAGCACGATGTCTCCGCCCAGCAACTCACTCGCCGTCCCTGTCTCCGGATCTTCAATAATAGCCCGACCCTCGAGCACGACGTGGTAGGGAATCTCGTGCGCCGCGGACTTAGCCCAGGGCACACGCCATGGCGCGCCGTAGGTGCAACGGACCTCCAGCTGGCCAGTAATGGTGATCATTTGCAGGAGATTGCTCAGCCAGTCAACTTGGCACATAGGACCTCGGGAGCTTGAAACCCTCAAACATCTTATCGTGGTTGTGTACCGGTTGTATTCACTACATGACCTGTGGCGTGAACTGATCGGACACATAGTGCACGAGCGCGCTGGGCCGAAGTTGGAGGCTCGAAGGGGAAAGCCCGGACACGATCCCGAAACTCATTTCCGGGTGCATCCGGGCTTCTGCGCTACGGTCACATCAAATGACACCGTTTGGGACCCTGG
>NZ_JANKOG010000077.1:0-2118 GCF_024656005.1 Burkholderia sp. SCN-KJ | reverse complement strand
TGCAGAGCTTTTAAAGCTGATGCTGTCGCACGAGATGTTATCCTAAGTATATTATCTGCAGCGCAAAAGACCGCGTCAGACTGCAATATACAACCATGGCGAGTAAGGATCATCAGCGGAGCTGCGCTAGATCGACTTCGACATGCTATGTACGAGCGCGCACTGTGCGGAGCAGCCCCCGTTGCGGATATACCACCGATCGCAAGCTATTTTGGCGTTTATAAAAATCGGCGGCGCGATTGTGGCTGGCAACTATATAGTGCGCTTGGTATCCAGCGCGGAGATCGTACGGCATCGGGGAAGCAGGCACTTGAAAACTATCGCTTCTTCGGAGCCCCGCATTTAGCTCTTGTCACCACTCCCGCTACACTTGGCGCACGCGGTATGTTGGATTGCGGTGGGTACTTGACCACATTCATGCTCGCAGCTTCCGCTCTTGGTGTCGGCACTGTCCCGCAGGCATCGATTGCATATCGCGCCGATGTGATCCGTGAGCAGCTAGGGATCTCGGCGGAGGAACACATTGTGTACGGTGTATCGCTTGGTTGGCCGGACGAGTCTCATTCGGTTAACGGCTATCGTACTTCGCGCGCGTCACTTGAAGAAGTGGCCGAGTTCATTGATCTATAGCAGATGTGTTCTCACTCGTCCGCGAAGATTGCCGAACGAGAGATGGTGCCGTCTGTCGCCTATGGCGAACTGCTTCAGGCGCATCACGGTATTGATGGCAAATCCCTACGCATCGATATTGGGCATGGTAAAGCGAGGCGCGGAGCTGGGGGCTGCACATATATTGCTGCGATAGCCATTTTTCATAGTGTTGGTCGGCGCGTGGCAGGGGCAATGAGCGCGTTCGATCTCGCACTGCCCTCGACCTTGACGCAATTGCCTACGCAATGGGCGCAGTTTTCGATGACAATCGATTGCCTGTCGTTCCGACAGAAAGTATCGAAGTACACCGCATTTTTTACCTTCATCAACGCGTCTGGACAGCCCTCGGCGAGGCCGCCGTCAGACTGGATACCCAGTGGCATACCGGTTGGGGTACAAGTTATTGCTTGCTTTGGCCGAGAAGATCAAATCCTCGTGGCGGCAGCCCAAATGGAATCCGTCGCTCCTTGGCCTGGCCGGGTCCCGAAGCTTTGAGGGTTCACCCAATACAGTGCAAGGCGAAACGAGGTGCTTTTGGTCGATTTCCATCACCGGAACGGCTCGGAATCGGGGCTGAGTCGGCGCAGTTTTGACGATATCGCCAGAATTGCGTCGGCGTGTCAGCGGCTGGAAGCTGCGCGAGAAGTGCTCAAGCACGCTTCTGCCGGAGGCGACTTCGATGACCTCAGTGAACTGTCGGAGAGGCAGGGGGACGATCTCTCGTGCGCGGTATTGCGCGCAGCTGCTTCACACCTTCGGTCTGTGAGTGCAATATCGCGGCGTGATCCGTTCGTAGCGTTAAGTGCCGCGAATCAGGCGATAGATCACTGGTCTATTGCCGCGGCCTCGATCTCTAGTTCGCGACCACGACTCAACCTGCTGACTGCTGTCGCATGCAGTCTCATGCTACAAAAATATCACTGCGACGAGCACATTGAAGCCCTCGATCTGATAACGACAGCGTCTCAACGAAGCCGACTCGTCGTCGCCTTTGGATTCGCGGAACTGAATCGCCTGGAAGAGGCAATCGCGATAGCCGCTCCTGTTATCCTGCGTTGGCGTGCTAATTACATGCATGGATCTAGTGCGCTGCGATCAATTGAAGTTGCAGTGCATGGGTGGTTGTCAAGAAGTGGTAGGTACGTCGAGGCACGCGGCTACGCACCCGATTGGGATGGTGTGGCTTCACGGGAAGTTTGCGGGCAGTGGCGTTCAATCATCCACCATGAGGTAGTCGATATGGTGCCGCTCCTCAAATTTGCTAACGAAATCTCTGTTCTTCCGGGCGAGATTGAGACCGGAAACCAGCGCGGTTGAGCGGGTTGTGATTCATGGAACTGCAACTGACTTTTCGAGAGGCAGTGTCGGTATTCATGGTAGTTCAGTAAGCGTTGCCCCAGCACCGTCTGTTCATGAAGGTCCATAGACGGCAATCTGGTTCCCACCAAAATGTGGTGGGGACCAGAA
>NZ_JANKOG010000076.1:0-2270 GCF_024656005.1 Burkholderia sp. SCN-KJ | reverse complement strand
GGGGCTGGTTCCAGGCGATCGGACTCAGTCGCGCCTTGGCTTCAGGCGTGCGCACGGCGATGAAGCGCCAGTTCTGCAAGTGAAAGGACGTCGGCGCGCTGGTGCCGATTTGCACCAGCTCACGGATTTGGTCGTCGCTCAAGGTGGCGGTCGGGTCGTAATACTTGGCGGCGCTGCGGCTCAGGAGGCATTCGATGACGGCGTTGGTCATGGTGATCCCTATCGGGCTAAGAGATAGATTGAAGTGCATGGGTGCTTCGCTCTATGCAGAGCTTCCGTCGTTCGCGGGTACTGAAGTCAGATACCGACTCGCCCATGCCGATATCATTGCAGCGGCATAATCTGCATCCGCGCGGTGCGTCTGCGAGTGGTCAGCGTTATCCAGCAATATAAAGCTCTTGATCAACGGTATATGGCAATCCTCCGCGAAAGCGACGTTGAGAAGTATCCAACTGATTCATTGACGGCTCCCACTATTGACACGTGCGTGGTTGAGCTCGTTTCCGATTTGCATCGCACCAGCATTCCCCCCTCGAAGCCGGCCATCACATCACACGACGGGTTGTGAGGCGCACTGCGCGATCGCATTGGCCATGACACAATGCTAGGCGCGCGGGCCCGTCAAAACCATTCTACCAACGGGTGGCGGCGCTCCTACATAGGCTTCGAACGCTTATACCGGCGTATAACCCGTGGGCAGAGACGCGCGCGGCAAGGTTCAGGCGGGCTTAAGGCACGGATAGTCCAACGCTTCGTTTCCGGCTTGCTATTGCGAGCAGCAGCGTGGGCTGATGACTGTTTTCGGCACGGCTGTTCACCCGGGCGCAGGCTTTGACGTAGACATGCTTGACGTTCGTCAGCTCGACGGTTTCGGCTTTCGCGGTCAATTAGAACCGTAGTTGGTCGGTCACAATCTTGCGGGATGCTTCGGCGCAGGAGGCAAGAACGCGCTTGAAGAACCGCCAGGCGGCGGCCTTATCGCGACACTTTTGCAGAATCCGTCTCCACGCCGGTCGACTGCTCGCCGCAAGAGATAAGGTTCGATGCGCAACGCAACAAAGACTTCGTCCAGATGCCATGTGGCACCGGACTTTCGCGCGATGACCGAAGGGCTCACCGAACTTGCCGCACCAGCGCCGGACCGTCTCGTAGTTGACAACAGCGCCCCCTCGAACGGAGGCTCTTCGATGTCTCGCAGGCTCAATCGGAAGCGAAAGTACCCGCGCGCCGTGAAGGCGATCACGGTGCACGGAAGGCGGTGCCCATGATAAAGCGATATCGGTTTGTTTATCGCTTCATCTTACGCGACAGCCGCGGCGACGTAACAATGCCCCGCCAAGCACCAATCAAGGAAAGGCCCGCGCTCGCGGCAGGTGACCGGCGGCCAGGTACCCGTAGCTGAAATGTGTGGTAATCACCATGAAACGGCTGGATGAGCAGGCACGGTGAATTGAACGACAGCGCCACGGGGCGCGTTCGCACTCGCCCACACCCGGCCGCCACGCGCTTCGATAATCGAACGGCAGATCGACAACCCCATCCCCAAACCAGTAGGCTTCGTGGTATAGAAGGGCGCGAACGCGTCCTCGGCCCCGTCCGTAGCGAAACCCGGCCCCGAATCGCGCACAGTCACGAGCACACAGTTAGAGTCGGCTTTGTCTGTGCTGATGAGCAAGTGTCGCGGGCCATCTCTTGCGCCGCTCATCGCCTCGAGCGCGTTGATGATCAGGTTGAGGAGCACCTGTTGCAGTTCGACACGGTCTCCTTCGATGAACGGCAAGCCGTCCGCGAGTCGCGTCTGTACCGAGGCGCCGCTCTTCGAAGCTTCGGCACGCGTAAGCTCGATCACCTCGCGGATCGCCTCGTTGATGTCCACTGGCTCCTTCCGCAGCGGCGCCTTCCTGACCAGATCACGGATACGGCCGAGCACGTCCCCCGCCCGGTTTGCATCGTTGATGATGCGGCCGAGCACCTGCCCGACCTCGTCGACGTTCGGAGGCTGGGCGTGCAGCCACCGCAGCGCCGCCTGGGCGTTAGTCACTGTCGCGGAAATCGGCTGGTTGACTTCGTGGGCAATCGAGGCCGTGAGTTGCCCCAGCGTGGCGACACGGTTCGCGTGCGCCAGTTCCGCCCGTGCCTCGCGATAGCGCCGCTCACTCTCGCGGGCTTGCTCCTCCGCCTGCTTGCGCTCACTCAGATCGAGCACGAAAGCGACACCTTGGTTCGCGCCGACTTCGAAGCTCGCCACGCCAATCAGCACAGGCACTCGT
>NZ_JANKOG010000075.1:0-2397 GCF_024656005.1 Burkholderia sp. SCN-KJ | reverse complement strand
AGCGCAGTTGAACGGGCTCGACCCGCTCGCCTATCTGAAAGACGTCCTGACACGCTTGCCGACCCACAAGGCCAGCGACATCGACGCGCTGCTGCCGCATCGCTGGCAGCCATACTCGAACGCCGCCTAAACTCTCTCGTCAAGACGCGTTGGCTAGCCGCTTACCCTTGTATCGAGGCACGCGGGTTGAACGTGATCTCGGCCTCCACGGAATGCCCGAAAAAGTCGCCCGGCCAGAGCCGGGCGAAATAGCTCGCGAACCGTGAGACGCGAGCATGCGTGACCCTTAGCATTGTGCTGTCGCGTGGAATGGCCTTAGCGTCCTCGTTCGGTTCCGAGGTTCCGTGCGCCGGATGCTTGAGGTAGTCAATCGATGTGAGCACGGTCAGCCGCAGTACTACTGCTGGCTTGATTCGCCAGCTTCCTGGTCGGTGTTTTGCCGGAACAAAGGAATGCAAAGTGGTCGCATATTTCAGCCTTGTTTTGGCTGAGTTCAGGCGAGCGGCCACAACAAGCCCATTTTCTAAGAGTTCCCCATCAAGGACAGGCTTACGCAGTCTTGATAAATCCTGTCGAAAGCCACGGAAAGGCTGCGACGATAGCGAGGCCAATTAAGAGCGAAAGCATGTAACCCCAGATTGGTCGCATGCCTTCGTCAGGGTTGACATTGCCGATGGCACAAGCGGTGTAATAGCCAACTCCGAATGGCGGTGCGAACAGGCCCAGCCCCATCGACAAGACTACGACCATTGAGTAGTGCACTTCATGAATTCCCATGGAGTGCGCGATGGGGAAGAGTAACGGGCCGAATAGTACCACTGCTGGGATGCCTTCCAGTACGCTGCCCAATACGATGAAGGCGACGATGGAGACAAGGAGGAAAGTATTGCGGCCTCCTGGAAGCGACTGCATTGCGGCGGCGAGGTCTCGGGAGAATCCGGACTGCGTGAGTGACCAGGCCATGGCCGATGCGGCGCCGATGATAAACAGAATTGCACCAGACAAGACGACGGTATCGACGAGCATCGGCTGAATGCGTCGGAAATCAAATTGCCGGTAGACAACCAGGCCGACGATGATGGAGTAGACGATGCCAATGGTGGAGACTTCCGTGGCGGTGGCAACTCCTTCGACCACGGCAGCGCGAATGACGAAAGGCAGGGCGAGGGCTGGCAGCGCGAGCAGGAGGCGCTTCGCGACCGCCCGCCGCGATAAGCGCGTTACCTTGGAGACGTCCTCGTTCTTGTTGCGCATACCTACGACAATGCAGAGGCCTATGCCGAGCACGAGCGCGGGTACGAGCCCGCCGGCAAAGAGAGCGGCGATAGATACGCCCATCACGGAGCCGATAGTGACGAGAACAATGGAGGGGGGGACCGTTTCGGTTTGTGCGCCCGTCGCGGACAGGAGTGCCACGAGTTCGCCCGGCTTGGCGCCGCGCTTGGTCATTTCCGGGAACAGTGCTGGAGCGATCGCTGCCATGTCTGCGGCCTTGGAGCCCGAGATGCCAGAGACAAGGTACATTGCACCGACGAGGACGTACGACAGGCCGCCGCGAACATGTCCCAGCAAACCGGCGAGGAATTGCACCATTGCACGCGCCATTCCGGTCATTTCCAACAGCAAGCCGAGTAAGACGAATGTGGGCACGGCGAGCAGCATCACGTGTGACATACCTTCGTCCATGCGGCCGACCAGCGTCATCACGGGCACGCGAGTTGTCAGTGCGAGATAGCCGAGGGTGGCAAGTGCAAACGCAAAGGCGATCGGGACGCCGGAGAAGACACACACACCGACTACGCCGATAAAGAAAATTAGCAGGTTGAGTTGCCCGAGGCCCGAGAGCAGAGGGCCGGTCAGCCAAAACGCAACAACGAGCGCGATAACAATGGCGGCGGCGGCGTAGCTTCGTCGGTCCGTCGCGACGTCAATCAGCCGGAAGAGGCTGAACACAATCATCAGGGCAATTCCAACGGGCAAAGCGGCGGCGCGCCACGCGCCAGAAATTTCCAAGGCTGGCGTAGTGATGAATGCTTCTTCGCTCGCGTAATGATATGCAGGCACCAGTACAAGTAGCAGGAACGCGAGTCCCGCGGTGAGTGCAAGGACTGAGAAGAACGGGGTCCAACGAGCGCCTACGCGGCTGACGAGTGCGGTCATGCGCATATGAGACAAGCGGCGCACAGCCAGCGCGCTACCGAGCATAGCGAGCCAGAGAAAGAAAGTTGAGCACAATTCATCGGACCACACGAGTGGCATGTGGAAAACATATCGTGCAGCTACACCGGCAAACAACAGCACGATGACGGCGACCAAAAGGAATGCGCCGATCCATGAGACGGCGGATGCAAGGACGCGCTCGATCGTCGGGCAGCGGGACTGCGAGTTGGACAGAGT
>NZ_JANKOG010000074.1:0-2509 GCF_024656005.1 Burkholderia sp. SCN-KJ | reverse complement strand
GTATGCGGTCTTTTAACGACGCCCTTCAGAGGTTGAGGGCGGCAGGCATACTCCAAGGCATGAGATCGGCGTAGTCGTCGGCGGTTGCAGCGAGCGGCAACCTGGTGAACAGCCAGACCAGATAGCGATACGGCTCGACGCCGTTCGCCTTGCACGTTTCCACGAGGGAGTACAGATTGGCGCTGGCCTGCGCGCCGGCAACCGTATCGGAGAACAACCAGCCCTTGCGGCCGACGACGAACGGTCGGATCGCGTTCTCACACAGGTTGTTCGAGATCGGCCAGTTGCCGTGACCGACGTATCGAACCAGTTTGGGCCACTGTCCGCTCATGTACTGCAATGCCCTGCCGAGCAGACTCGACGGCACGACGCCCGGCAGATGCTCGACCAGCATGCGCTCGATGATGGCGAGCACGCGGGCGCTGTACCGGGTACGCAGTCGCTGCCGGCGTTCAGACTTCCACTTCGCGCTGCGCGCCTCGGCCGCGAACAGCTTGCCGATCAGCACGACGAAGCGCGTGGCCAGCAGATCAGGCGAGCGTGCAGCCTTCGGCACCGACTCCTCGGCCTTGATGAAGCCGCGGCGCACGTGTGCCCAGCATCCGAGATGCACGAGCTGGTGATCGTGGGCGATGCCGTTGTAGAGCTCGTACCCGTCAGTCATCAGCACGGTGCCAGGCTGCACGCCGGCATAGAGCTTCTGCGCATGCTGGGCGCCGCGTCCCGGCGAGTACGAGAACATTCGCACGGGCGGCCCCGATCCGTTGACCTGCGCCCATAGGTAACTCTTCGCCTGCGGCCTGCGTCCTGGCTCCTTCAGCACCTGGAACGTTGTCTCATCACCGTAGATCAGGTCCGATTCGAGCAGCGCGTCGCGCATCAGGTTGATCACCGGCTGCGTGGCCAGGCCCACCCGAACCACGCTGGCGGCCAGCGTGTTCGACGAGATGTCGCCGCCGAAGCGACGCAGCAGCGTGGCCTGGCGATACAGCGGCATACCGTACTGGTACTTGCCGGTGATGATCCACGCCAGCGCGGATTCCGTGAGCAGCCCGCGAGGAACGATGCGCGCCGGTGCGGGCGTCACCTTGATGCCGAGGTCGCAGCACGGGCATGCGTACTTGACCCGCTGGTGCTGAACGACGCGCACCTGCTCGGGAATCACGTCGAGCTGTTCGCTCGTTTCCACGCCGATCTCGACGAGAGCATGGCCATCATGCGCGCAGAACCGTTCGGACTCGGGCAACTCGTGCCGCACGACCTCGCGCGGCAGGTTCGGATCGAGTGGTTTGCGCCCGCGCTTGCCTCGCGTGTGGGCGGCCACCGATGTGCCGGGCATATCCTCGCGCGCGGGCACGTCGGTAGTCGTCGCCAGCGCCTCGGCTTCGTTGAACAGACCGAGCTGGTCGGCATGGCGCGCTTCGCTCGATGCGCCGAACAGTTCGTGCTTGTAGGCCCGCAGTTTCTCCTCGGCCAGATCGCGCTGAGCCGTCACGAGTCGAAGCTCACCGCGCAGCGCATCGCGTTCGGCGAGCAGTGCCTGGTATTCCTCAACACTCGGCATGACGGGGCTGTTCGGCATGGCCGATTAGACCATGTCACCCGCGTGGTGTTCAGCTCATCCGCGCGTAATATCGCCGGGGATGCTTCTGGATCACGGCCAGGTCGATGCCGTCGAGCAGCCAATGCAACTGCTCAACGCTGAGCGTGATCGTGTCGCCCCCGTTCGGCCAGACGAAGCGGTCGGCTTCGAGGCGCTTGAGCAGCAACCAGAAGCCGTTGCCGCCCCAGCCGAGAATCTTGATGCGATCGCGACGGCGGTTGCCGAACACGAACAGTGCCGAGGTCATCAGGTTCAGGCGCATTGCCTGTTCGACCAGGATCGACAATCCGTTGATGCCCATGCGGAAGTCGACCGGATCGCGATGCAGGTAGACCTTCAGCCCTTCGTCGAACCGGAACACGGCAGCCTCCCGAGCATCTGGATCACCGTGGCCAGCTCATCGACACTCGCCTCGCCAAGATCAAATTCGACACCATTCGACAGGCGCACATGTAACGAGAGCACCATCAACGACGTGTCCGGTGGCAATACTGGCGAAACGGCAGGCACTGTCGACGGAGTCGTGACGACCGGAACGAATGCCCGCGCTTCACTCATCGGAACCCGACGTGCAGTGCCCGGAATGTCGATCGATACGCCGTCGATCACCGGCGGGTCCGGCCTCGTTGGGGTTTGCAGCGTATGCTGCTGATGGCGCGAGATCCAGCGGCGCAACTGATTCGGATTGACGTCATGGTCCATGGCCGCCCGGGCGATAGATACCCCCGGCTTCAGGCAAAACTCGACCAGCTCCCGCACGGCATCTTCATCAAATTCCCGCCGACCATCCCGTCGGCGGCCCACCACCAGTCTGCTTCGAAGGTCCTGTTTTTCTGTCATCACGGTCTGAGTGCATGTGTCCACGCGGACACTTAGCATCTGACCTTCTGCCTACCATTGGTAGGG
>NZ_JANKOG010000073.1:0-2645 GCF_024656005.1 Burkholderia sp. SCN-KJ | reverse complement strand
TGAGGAATGCGAATCAGGTGCGGGCCGAGTCACGCTGGCGATAGCGGTCGAGCGCGACCGCGCCGATGATCACGAGCCCCTTGATGATGTATTGCCAGATGTCGGACACGCCGAGCAGCACGAGGCCGTTGGTCAGCACCGCGATGATCAGCGCGCCGATCAGCGTGCCGACGATCGAGCCGACGCCGCCGACGAAGCTCGTGCCGCCGAGGATCACCGCGGCGATCGCATCGAGTTCGTACGACTGGCCGAGCTGCAGGCCGTTGGCCGCATAGAGCCGCGCGGCCGACATCACCGCGCCGAGGCCGGCGAGCAGGCCCGACGCCGCATACACGAACAGCTGGATCGCGCGCACGTTGATGCCCGACAGCCGTGCGGCTTCCGGGTTGCCGCCGACCGAATAGATCCGCATGCCGAGCACCGTGCGGCGCAGGATGAACCACGACAGCGCGATCACCGCGCACGCGATCACGACGAGCCACGGCACGCCGAGGATCGTGCCGTTGCCGATGAACGCGAACGGCAGTTGCGGGTTGAAGACGGTCGTGTCGTTGCCGATCAGGCGGGCGACGCCGCGCACGGCCGTCATCGCGCCGAGCGTGACGATGAACGGCGGCAGGCGCAGGAACGAGATCAGGCCGCCGTTGATCGCGCCGAACACGAGGCCGACCGCGAGCGCGATCGGCACGCCGAGCCAGCCCCAGCCGGGGATGGTCGACGCGATGAGCGCGGCGACGGCCGACGCGGCGAGCACCGAGCCGACCGACAGGTCGATGCCGCCCGTCAGGATCACGAAGGTCATGCCGGCGGCGAGCACGATGTTGATCGACGCCTGCTGCGTGACGATCGACAGGTTCTGCAGCGTGAAGAAGCCGTCGGTCATGAAGCCGAAGCCGATGCAGAGGACCAGCAGCACCGGCAGCATGCCGGCGGTGCGCATCAGCGACTGCATGCGCGCGCGATGATCGGCGCCGCGCATCAGCGGCGTACGGTTGGCGACCGGATGGGCCGTCGCGGACGCGAGGTTGCGCTGCTTGGTCGGGTTGATCATGTCGGTACCTTGAAGGAAGAAGGAAATGAAGGGGCCGTGGTCAGTGCGCGTCGGCGAGCTCGGCCTGCGAGCCGGTGGCGAGCGCGATGATCGCTTCCTGCGTGATGGGCGTGTGCGTGTGGCCGCCGAGTTCGCCGGCGATCTCGCCTTCGCGCATCACGAGCACGCGGTCGGCGACGCCGATGATCTCCGGCAGCTCGCTCGAGATCACGATCACGCCGACGCCGGCGCGGGCCAGTTCGTTGATGATCCGGTAGATCTCGGATTTCGCGCCGATGTCGACGCCGCGCGTCGGCTCGTCGAGGATCAGCACGCGCGGCTTCGTCTCGAGCAGGCGCGACAGCAGCACTTTCTGCTGGTTGCCGCCCGACAGCGCGCCGACGTTGACGTTCGCGTGCGGCACGCGGATCGACAGCGACGCGATCGCGTCGCGCGCGCGCGTGGCGCCGCGCGCGAGATCGAGCGCGCCGAGCCGCGCATCGCGGTTGCACACGGAGATGTTGATGTTGTCGCGCACGCTCATGTCGAGGAACAGGCCCTGGCGCTTGCGGTCTTCCGTCAGGTAGACGAGGCCCGCGTCGATCGCGTCGCGCGGCGAATGCGCACCGAAGGTGCGCTCGCCCAGCTTCACGTCGCCGCGCGTGCGCGGCTCCGCGCCGAAGATCAGCCGCGCGAGCTCGGTGCGGCCCGCACCGACGAGCCCGGCGATGCCGAGCACCTCGCCCGCATGCAGGTCGAGGCTGCAGCCGCGCACGCGCTCGCCGTCGGCGATGTCGCGCACCGACAGCAGCAGGTGGCCGGGATCGTACGGCGCGTGTTCCTTCTTGTAGAAGCCGGAGATGTCGCGGCCGACCATCATCGCGACGAGCCGCTCGGCCGACAGCGATGCGCGCTCGAGCGTGCCGACGTACGAGCCGTCGCGCAGCACCGACACGCGGTCGGACAGTTCGTAGATTTCGGCCATCCGGTGGCTGATGTAGATGATCGCGAGACCTTCCTCGCGCAGCTGGCGGATCAGGCCGAACAGGTGCTCGGTCTCGCGCGACGACAGCGGCGTCGTCGGTTCGTCCATCACGAGGATGCGTGCGCGGGTATGCACGGCGCGCGCGATCTCGACGAGCTGCTGCTCGGCGATCGACAGCGTGCCGACCAGCGTGTCGGGGCCGAACGGCGCACCGAGGCGCGCGAGCACGTCCTGGCAGCCGCGCGCCATCGCCGCGCGGTCGATGGTGCCCCAGCGGCGGTTGCCGCGGCGCAGTTCGCGGCCGACGTAGATGTTTTCCGCGACGGTGAGGTTGGGCGCGAGGCACAGCTCCTGGTAGATCACGGCGACGCCGGCATCGCGCGCGGCGAGCGGGCCGTCGACGTCGATGCGCGCGCCGTCGATCAGGATCTCGCCGCCGGCGTCGGCGCGGTACGCACCCGACAGGATCTTCATCAGCGTCGACTTGCCCGCGCCGTTCTCGCCCATCAGCGAATGGATCTCGCCCGGATAGACGGTCAGGCTGACGTTGTCGAGCGCGCGCACGGCCGGGAAGGTCTTGCTGATGCCGCGCATCTCGAGCAGCGGCCGGGGGGACTCAGAACGCGACAT
>NZ_JANKOG010000072.1:0-2744 GCF_024656005.1 Burkholderia sp. SCN-KJ | reverse complement strand
TGGTGGGCCTGGCCGGACTTGAACCGGCGACCAATCGAGTAGGATCGGTAGCCAGCCCCTTGCGCACCGCGGCGACGCCGTCTGACGCAGGAAACCAACTACCTTCCTCCGAACGCAACGTGCAAGTTTCCAAGCATTGCGCTCTCCAGCTATCCTACTGCGCCATCATCTCGCCGCCGCGAACGGGTTGTGAAGGTCTCGCAGCTTTAACCCATCGTAAGCCCCTGCGTGTATCTTGGCGTGACAGCTACCACATGCGGGTATCTGCTTCCGGTTCAACGTAGCAAGAAGCCTCGTAAAGCCTTTGGGTGGTCGATCTCCCATCTTCCGGACGTGTCTGACGTGATGCATCTGTACGCCAGCGTCCGAACCACAAATAGCGCACGATTCCCCGAGCTTGCTTCGAGTACGCATTCGCGAGTGCCTCAGCAGGATGGAGTCGGGTGATGGTGTTTCACGAATCATGAACCGCGAGGGGCGACGCGACCAATCTGTGACGACTGGCAAGCTAACCCCGAAGGTCTTACCCTTACTGTTCTGCTTAAACACTGCTAGGCTATCCCCGTATTTCCGGAAAACCTGCTTCAACGAGAGTCTGTGTTTTGTGGCCAAGGTCAGCGCGGCCGAGTATTTCAGAATGTACTGGACCCTTGACAGCTTTGCATAATTGTCTGCAAAGCTGTAGTAATTCAGCAGTCCTCGTAGTACCGACCCATAGATAGAAACGATTTGATCGTCGTCCAGCAGAACCCAAATGTACTTCGGCGTGGGTTCGCCCTCGCTTCCACAAAAACCTTTGACGTGTAACTTGCCCACTAATTTGCCTACCGGTGCCCACAATTGCGGCAGCCAACCTGTAACTCGCTTGTCGAACGCTTTTCCGTTTCGGACCACCTTTTGCACCTTCTGCGTGGTTGACCCGATTTTTATGCGCGTCCCGAGAAAGAAAGCTTCCTCGGTCTTCGCATGACGAATATGCGTTTTCTCCATGTTGAGCGTAAGCCCAAGCCTTTCTTTCATGAAGTCTCGAACCTCATTTCGGATTTGCTCGGCCATCCATTTTGGCCCATTGACACCAACACACCAGTCGTCCGCGTAGCGGACATACTTAAGCCTAATGAAAGAGCCGTCATTAATACCCGATGGCACTCGCATATTGGCTAGCTTGGCCGCCTTTATCTCCTTAGCCTTCAGGGCCCGTTCTTCGGATCTTGGCGCAAGCCTTTCGATTTCTCGACGAGCTTTCTCCAATCTCTTATAGGCTCTGATGCTCTCAAGGCTTCTACCACGTTTCTCGCCTTTCTCTGTACAAGCGATGCGTTCGATCATAAATAGATCAAGCTCATGCAGAAAGATATTGCACAGGATGGGAGAGACAATGGAACCCTGCGGTGTACCGATGTCGCTGTTCACCGGCGTACGAAACTCATAGTAGCCCGCCGTCAGGGCTTTCCTGATCAGGTTGAGGAATCGCGTGTCACTAATGCGCTTCTTCAGGTGCCCGATCAGGAGATTGTGGTCAATATTATCAAAGGCAGCTTTGACGTCGCCTTCGACAACCCACGAAACCCCGCTCCAGTTATCCCGTATCGACTTAAGCGCCGTGTGACAACCTCGATTGGGTCTGAAACCGTGACTTGCTTCCGAAAAGCTCGGCCCATATGGACTTTCATAGATGGCCTCAAGAATCATTCTCACGACCTCCTGAACCACCTTGTCCTTAGGGGAAGCGATACCTAGCGGGCGCTTGCCACCGTTCGCTTTCGGGATATGCACTCTACGTGCTCTGCTGAACTGAAATGATTCAGTCCGCATCTGGGAGACGATGTTTTTTATTGTTGCCAGTGAAAACTCGTCGAGTGTTGTCCCGTCGGCTCCAGGGGTCATGTTTCCGGGGGAGCTTTTCAGCCGCTCGTACGCCACCACGTACAGATCTTCCTTGTACATTAGGCGATAGAGTTCCCCGTTGACCCAATTTGGATCAGCGTTTTTCTTGCGCAGCGCCTCCAAACGCTGTAGGTCGTTATTACTCATCCGAGTAAACCTTCGTCGTTGGACGCGCGTCCAGCCTGTTGTGCTTCCCTTTCACCCCGCATTACCGAGGTCGTATGTAGGTACTTGGTGGGCCTGGCAGGATTTGAACCTGCGACCAATCGATTATGAGTCGACTGCTACTAACCACTGAGCTACAGGCCCACTGTTTCACTACACAGGTACTACCACAACTCCGTCGCCAGCAATAGTCGGATCTGTTGCCAGCTCCATCTATTGCCAAGATACATTCGATGTTCTGATTGTATCCTTTTAGGGATCACTCCCCTTAGGCGATCCCATGGTTAACACACAAACGTGCTCTGGGTTTAGGTGCCCATTTCATCCATTTCTTCCGACTCGGAAGCCCGTGTCAGGAGGGAGCTTCCAGGGCGTTCATAATCGCCACCCTAGACTTCCTGACCTCAGACGTAAAACTGTGGTGTCTGAGGGTTGACGAAACATGCCCCGGTAGGATTCGGGTTCAAGCAATACAGCCTTCACCGTGTCCAGCCTAGCTGACAGACCTCTTGGAAGCACAGCTTCTTCCTTATCTGCCTTTTCACGACATGCTGCAGTCCCCTCACGGTTTCCCGATCAGGTAAGTCGCTGCTTTAGCCACAGCCGCTCCTGTGGCGTAACTACCGTTACAACGTTTGTGCGCCCTATCCATGGCGCACTTATGAGTCGACTGCTCTAACCAACTGAGCTAC
>NZ_JANKOG010000071.1:0-2781 GCF_024656005.1 Burkholderia sp. SCN-KJ | reverse complement strand
AGCCGAGGACAGGCCAGTCGACGTGGAGGTCGACAGCGAAGCAACCGAGCTGTCGGTCGAGCTGAGGCCGGTCGACAACGAGCTGATCCCCGTCGAAGTCGACGTGGACAGCGAGCCGATCGAGCTGTTTGCCGACGACAGGCCAGTCGACGTGGAGGTCGACAGTGAAGCGACCGAGCTATCGGTCGAGCTGAGGCCGGTCGACAGCGAGCTGATCCCCGTCGAAGTCGACGTGGACAGCGAGCCGATCGAGCTGTTAGCCGACGAGAGGCCCGTCGACGTGGAGGTCGACAGCGAAGCGACCGAGCTATCGGTCGAGCTGAGGCCAGTCGACAACGAGCTGATGCCGGTCGAGGTCGAAGTGGACAACGAGCCGATCGAGCTGTTAGCCGAGGACAGGCCAGTCGACGTGGAAGTCGACAGCGACGCAATCGAGCTGGTCGCCGAGGACAGGCCCGTCGACGTGGAAGTCGACAGCGAAGCGACCGAGCTATCGGTCGAGCTCAGGCCCGTCGACAACGAGCTGATACCCGTCGAGGTCGAAGTCGAGAGCGACGAAATCGAGCTGGTCGCCGACGACAGGCCGGTCGAGGTCGAGGTGGACAGCGAGCTGATCGAGCTGGTTGCCGACGAGAGGCCAGTCGACGTCGACGTCGACAGCGAAGCGACCGAGCTATCGGTCGAGCTGAGGCCCGTCGACAGCGAGCTGATGCCGGTCGAGGTCGAGGTGGACAACGAGCCGATCGAGCTGGTTGCCGACGACAGGCCCGTCGACGTGGAGGTCGACAGCGAAGCGACCGAGCTATCGGTCGAGCTCAGGCCGGTCGACAGCGAGCTGATACCCGTCGAAGTCGACGTGGACAGCGACGAAATCGAGCTGGTAGCCGACGAGAGGCCAGTCGACGTCGAAGTCGACAGCGAGGCAACCGAGCTATCGGTCGAGCTGAGGCCCGTCGACAGCGAGTTGATGCCCGTCGAGGTCGACGTGGACAAAGAGCTAATCGAGCTGTTTGCCGACGACAGGCCAGTCGACGTCGAGGTGGACAGCGAAGCGACCGAGCTATCGGTCGAGCTCAGGCCCGTCGACAACGAGCTGATGCCGGTCGAGGTCGAGGTAGACAACGAGCTGATCGAGCTGTTTGCCGACGACAGGCCAGTCGACGTCGAGGTCGACAGCGAGGCGACCGAGCTATCGGTCGAGCTCAAGCCGGTCGACAACGAGCTGATACCCGTCGAAGTCGAGGTGGACAGCGAGCTGATCGAGCTGGTTGCTGAGGACAAGCCGGTCGACGTCGAAGTCGAGAGCGAAGCCACCGAGCTATCGGTCGAGCTCAGGCCGGTCGACAGCGAGCTGATGCCGGTCGAGGTCGACGTGGACAGTGAGCTGATCGAGCTGTTAGCCGACGACAGGCCAGTCGACGTCGAGGTCGACAGCGAAGCGACCGAGCTATCGGTCGAGCTCAGGCCCGTGGACAGCGAGCTGATCGAGCTGGTTGCCGAGGACAGGCCCGTCGACGTCGAGGTCGACAGCGAGGCGACCGAGCTATCGGTCGAGCTCAGGCCCGTCGACAACGAGCTGATACCCGTCGAAGTCGATGTGGACAGCGAGCTGATCGAGCTGGTTGCCGAGGACAGGCCGGTCGACGTCGAGGTCGACAGCGAAGCGACCGAGCTGTCGGTCGAGCTCAAGCCTGTCGACAACGAGCTGATGCCGGTCGAGGTCGACGTGGACAGCGACGAAATCGAGCTGGTTGCCGAGGACAGGCCAGTCGAAGTCGAGGTCGACAGCGAAGCGACCGAACTATCGGTCGAGCTCAGCCCCGTCGACAACGAAGTGATGCCGGTCGACAGCGACGAGATTGCGCTGCTGGACGACGACACCGTCGTCGACAGCGAATCCACGATGGAATTGGTCGCGAAGAGTTGGGAGCCGTTGATCGCGTCCGTGCTGGTCGCCGTGATCTGACCTGCTGCGACGTTGGTGATCTGACGCGTGATGCCCTTGGCCGCGTCGCCGACGCTCACCACGCTGCTCGGATTGCCGCCCGCGAACGTGGCGGTCACGCCGCCGACGGTACCTGTTGGCGTCGCGTGGGGCGTGTCGGTGACGGAGCCGCTGCCGAGTGCGACGTCGCCGGTGTTGTTGGCGATGGCATTCGGGCCGATCGCGACCGAGTCGGTGCCGAGCGCCTGGCTGTCGGCTGCCGTCGAGTTCGCGTGGAAGTACTTGATGCCCTGGCTGTTGATGCTGTCGATCGCCGAGCCGACGCTGCTGGCGGTCGACGTCGTGCCATTCGCGTTGTACGTCGTGTACGCCGGAGCGGAAACCGTTCCGGTCGTCGGATCGTACTTCGCACCGCCGCCGAGGGCGGAGGCCGTGCTGTTGCCGAGATTGTCGGTCTTTGTCGCGACCGTGCTGAGGCCGGTGGACAGTGAGTTGATGCCGGTCGAGGTCGACGTGGAGAGCGACGAAATCGAGCTGTTTGCCGAGCTGAGTCCAGTCGACAGCGAGCCGATCGAGCTGTTAGCCGACGAGAGGCCGGTCGACGTGGAAGTCGAAAGCGAAGCGACCGAGCTGTTGGTCGAGCTGAGGCCGGTGGACAGCGAGTTGATACCGGTCGAGGTCGAGGTGGACAGCGAGCCGATCGAGCTGTTAGCCGACGAGAGGCCGGTCGACGTGGAAGTCGACAGCGAAGCGACCGAGCTGTTGGTCGAGCTGAGGCCGGTGGACAGCGAGTTGATGCCGGTCGAGGTCGAGGTGGACAGCGAGCCGATCGAGCT
>NZ_JANKOG010000070.1:0-2843 GCF_024656005.1 Burkholderia sp. SCN-KJ | reverse complement strand
CGAAGCAAAGATACGTGCTCGCCTCGAACCGTCTTAGCCCACGTCGTTCGACGAGGTCGCAGCCGAGCCGGCCGAACCGGAATCCGACCTGGTAGTCACCAAAACGCGGTCCGGCAATCCGGCCGACATTGGCATAGAGCACACATGAAGCATCACAGTTGCCACGCTCGAGGCTGAGACTGACCCCCTTGCAGGTCGTCAGGGAAGCCAGGTTCGCATCTGTAAACAAGGCAGGTGCGAAAAGCTTGCCTAACACCTCGACGGTCGCGAGCGAGGCCGCGTCCTCCATCGCCGGTAAATCGATGAGTTCCTCGATGGCCCGGTCCCCAAGCCGTGTCCCGATGCGCTCGTATTCCCGTCGCACCTCCTCGTCGTCCGGATGAGGTGACCACTCGATGCCGACATGCCGGAGGTAGGTGAGGCATACGGCGACCGCGCGGTCGCTCTGATCGAGAGTCGTGCAGACATCTGTGTGCAGGCACGCGACGCGGGCTCGTTCGACCGTTGTCGTGACCCGATTCGATAGCGCCGCCAGGCGCTCGTCTGCGACCCGTAACTGGCCGGTCAGAAATTCGCATTCGGCCCGGTCCAGTTCCAGCGCAAAGATCAGCTCATGCCGACGCTCCCAGCAATCGTCGTTCAATAGTTCCGCGCCGGTGATGAGATAGGTCAGCGCCGAGGCATAGGCTGTCGACGCCTTGGCGCGCTGGCCAGCGAGCAGGTTGAACCAGGCGAGTTGCTCCCGCTCCTCTTGTTCGGTGATCAGCGCGATGCCGCGATTGAGCTGACCGACGATCTCGAAGATCGCCTCCTCCCGCTTTTTCGGAGGCGTGCGCGCAGCGAGCAGCCGCCCGATCCGCAGATGGGCCGAGGTCCGCGAGGCTTCGGGGATCAGTGAATAGGCGGCTTCATGAACACGGTCGTGACCAAACCTGTAGGCCCCCTCCAGCCGCTCGACGAGTTCCTGACGCATCGCCTCCCACAACGCCGCGTGGACCTGTGCCTCCGGAATGCCGAGAACGGTCGACACTGTCGTGATCCCGGCGACGTTTCCGAGACAGGCAAGCTGCTCCAACGCGTGCCGCGTCCCAGCCGGCAGGCGGGCCAGCTTGCCGACCATCAGGTCCACGACGTTGTCGGTGTAACCCTTGGCATGGATGCGATCGAGATCCCAGCACCATTGCCCAACGTCATGATCAAAGGTGAGCAAATCTTCTTCGGCAAGCGCGTGCAGAAACTGGATGACAAAGAACGGATTGCCACCCGTCTTGTCATGGACCAGTTGCGCCAGTGGTGTGATGCGCGCCGGCTCGCAGTGAAGCGCCTCCGCGATCAACTGACTGATATGCACACGGGCGAGCGGCGCCAGCGTGATCTCATTGATCTTGACGCCCGCGTTTCTGATGGCCTGGAGCTTGACCATCAGCGGATGCGCAGCATCGACCTCGTTGTCACGGTAAGCGCCGACCAGCATCAGGTGCCGCAGGTCCGAGCCGGCCAACAGATCCTCGAGCAGGTCGAGCGTTGCGGCGTCGAGCCACTGCAGATCGTCGAGAAAGAGCGCAAGCGGATGCTCCGCCCGGGCAAATACACTGATGAAACGCCGGAACACGAGCATGAAGCGGCGTTGCGCCTGTTGCGGCTCGAGTGCCGGGACAGGTGGCGGTTCACCGATGATCAGCTTCAGTTCGGGGATGAGGTCGGTCATGAGTCGGGCATTGGGCTCCAGCGCCTCCAGGAAGGCACTGCGCCAGTTCGCCAGCTCCCTGCCGGGCTTGCCCAGCAGTGGGCGCACCAGGCTCTGAAACGCCTGCACCAGCGTCGAATAGGGGATGTCGCGCTTGTACTGGTCGAACTTGCCGGACGCGAAGAGCCCCCGCGGCGGCACAAGCACCTTGTGCAGTTCATTGACGACCGAGGATTTTCCTATGCCAGAATAGCCGGAGACCAGCACCAGCTCAGGCGGGCCGCTCCTAACGACCCGATCGAACGTGGTGACCAAGGTGTTGATCTCACGCTCACGCCCATACAGCTTCTCGGGTATCAGCAACCGGTCAGGCGTGTCGTGTTCGCCCAGCGCGAAGACATCGATGCAGTGCCGACGCTGCCACTCGGTGAGGCAATGCTGCAGATCATGCTCAACACCGGCCGCCGTCTGGTAGCGCTCTTCGGCCGCTTTGGCGAGCAGCTTCATTACGATGTGGGAGACCGCGGCGGGGACGGTCTCCACCAGCTCGCATGGCGGCACCGGCT
The DNA here is from genome assembly GCF_024656005.1 of Burkholderia sp. SCN-KJ. NCBI lineage: Bacteria > Pseudomonadati > Pseudomonadota > Betaproteobacteria > Burkholderiales > Burkholderiaceae > Burkholderia > Burkholderia sp. SCN-KJ. The sequence continues at coordinate 590 of NZ_JANKOG010000070.1, read as the reverse complement.
TTCTCGCGATATGGCAGTGCACCCATTCCATGGGGTCAGCGGCCGTGAACGGCAGCACGCCGGTCAGCATCTGGTAAAGCGTGACGCCGAATGCATAGAGGTCGCTGCGCGAATCGATCGAGCGATTCATCCGGCCGGTCTGCTCGGGTGCCATATAAGCGAGAGTGCCGGCGATGGTCTCGGGCGGCTCGGGAGATTGCCGCTCGCGCGGCAGACGCGAGGCGAGACCGAACCCGGTGAGCCGCGCCTGCCCATCGGCGCAGTTCACGAGGATATGCGCGGGCTTGAGATCCTTATGGACGAGGCCGCACTGGTGAAGCTTGCCTAGTGCCGCGGCGATGTCAGCAGCGAGTCGCAAAAAATCGCCCATCTCCATCGGCGCGCCGAGCAGACGCGCGAGCGGCTCACCGCCCGGGTCCTCGAGCACCAGCAGGATCTGCCCCCCTTTGCTCGCGAGCTCGAGCGGCCGCACTGACCATGCGCCTTCCAGTTCGTCCCTCAGGTCATACTCGTGAGCGAGACGATCGAGGCTGGCGGGTAATGGATGTTCGGCAGCGGGACGCACCAGCAGAACGCTGACGCTATCTACG
>NZ_JANKOG010000007.1:0-351379 GCF_024656005.1 Burkholderia sp. SCN-KJ | reverse complement strand
GCTGGCGAAGGAAGGCGCGAAGCACAACGTGCGCTCGCACGTCGTATGTCCGGGCTTCGTGCGCACGCCGCTGGTCGACAAGCAGATTCCGGAGCAGGCGAAGGAGCTCGGGATCAGCGAAGAGGAAGTGGTGAAGAAGGTGATGCTCGGCAACACGGTCGACGGCGTGTTCACGACGGTGCAGGACGTCGCGCAGACGGTGCTGTTCCTGTCGGCGTTCCCGAGCGCTGCGCTCACGGGCCAGTCGTTCGTCGTCAGCCACGGCTGGTTCATGCAGTAAGGTCCTCGCCTCTGTAACGGGAGGCGACTTCCACACCACCATCCATACCAGGGACGGCGTGCCGTCGGTCGACGCCACGCCATCCGTCACCGCCGTCCACGGCGGGATTTCTCGGAGCAACTGATGAAACCGCACGCGCGTACAGAAAAGCAGGCCGTCGATGCGGCGGACCTGCATCACGAAGCCGGCGCGCCGGCCGCTGCGCGATCGCTGCCGTACGAAACCATCGCGCTCGTCCTGCAGGGCGGCGGCGCGCTCGGCGCGTATCAGGCCGGCGTGTTCGAAGGGCTGCACGAAGCGGGCGTTCCGCTCGACTGGATCGCAGGCATCTCGATCGGCGCGCTCAACACCGCGCTGATCGCCGGCAATGCGCCCGAACATCGTGTCGAGCGGCTGCGCCAATTCTGGGAAACGATCTGCCAGCCGGCGTTCTTTCCCGCGATTCCGGCCGCGTTCGAATTCGCGCTGTTCAACAGCATCGACCAGGTCCGCACGTTCTTCACCGCATCGCAGGCCGCAAGCGCGATGATGCAGGGCCAGCAGGGGTTCTTCTCGCCGCGCTTCCCGCCGCCGCTGCCGGGCGTGTCCGATCATCCGGAAAAGATCAGCTGGTACGACACGTCGGCACTGCGCGCGACGCTGCTCAAGCTGTGCGATTTCGACCGGATCAACTCGGGCGAGACGCGCGTGTCGGTCGGCGCGGTCAACGTCGGCACCGGCAACTTCGTGTACTTCGACAACTCGCGCATTCGCCTCGAACCCGAGCACTTCATGGCGTCCGGCGCACTGCCGCCCGCGTTCCCGCCGGTCGAGATCGACGGCGAGTATTACTGGGACGGCGGCGTCGTGTCGAACACGCCGCTGATGGAAGTGCTGCGCGCGCGTCCGCGGCGCGACACGCTCGCGTTCCAGGTCGATCTGTGGAGCGCGCGCGGGCCGCTGCCGCGCACGATGGCCGACGTCGCGGAACGCACGAAGGACGTGCAGTATTCGAGCCGCACGCGTTTCGTCACCGATACGCTGCAGCGCGAACAGCGCTACCGCAACGTGCTGCGCCACGTGCTCGAGCAGGTGCCGGAAGAGCAGCGCAAGAACGACCCGTGGTGCATCGAGGCCGAAGCGATGTCGAGCGGGAAGAAATACAACATCCAGCACCTGATCTATCAGCAGAAGGCGTACGAGCACCACTACAAGGACTATCAGTTCGGTCTGTCGACGATGCGCGACCACTGGTGCGCGGGTCTCGACGACATCCGCAAGACGCTCGCGGTCAAGGACGGCCTCGCGCTGCCCACCAACGACGCGGGCTTCGTCACGCACGACATTCACCGCCGCCGGTGATGCCGCGTGCGACGGACCGGCGCGCAGGCTGCGCCGGTCCGTCCTCTGTTCCGATTCGACATGCCGATCTTCATTGCGCTATTCGCGCTCATCGCCCTGGGATGGGGCGCCGTCCACCTGTTTCACGTCATCGCCGCGCAGTTCGGCCAGCCGGTCGCGATCGCGGCCGCCGTGCTCGCCGCCGCGATCCTGATCGCGCTGATCGCATGGTGGATCAAGCGCCGCCGCGACATCGCACCGAACACGAAGGAACAAGGCTGGACCCACATCGTGCATCGCGCGTGGGGCGAGGTGCGCGTGTCCGCGACGCAGGGGCTGCTGTGGCTGTCGCATGACGGCGCGGACGGCCGCTATACGTTGTCGCAGCTCGACGGCTGCGAGGCGGCGCCGATCGGCGGCCGCTGGCATCTCGTCGTGCGCGTGCGCGACGCGGTGCGCGGCGAATGGAAACTGCCGATGATGGACAAGCGCGATGCGCAGCGCTGGGCGCGCGTGCTGATGCTCGCGAAGGACAACCGGCTGTAGGACGGCGGCGCGGTTCCCCGAGCGCCCTAGCGCGCGCCGAGCGCCCACAACGCGTCGAGCACGTGCTGGGTCGACCGCTCGACCGGGCCGGCCCGATGCGCGATGCCCAGTTCGCGCCACAACGCCGGACGCAGCGGCCGCGTGACGATGCGCGGGTCGGGCAGCGGGGCGCCCGCCTCGTGCGGCAGCAGCGTCGCGCCGTAACCCGCTGCAACCAGGCTCTTGATCGCATCGTTGTAGTTGAGTTCGATGCGCGGCTCGGGCCGGTGGCCGCCGAGCGCGAACCATTCCGTCGTGAGCCGCGACAGGCGGGTGGTCGCATCGTTGAGAATCAGCGGGCGCGCGGCCAGATAGGCCGGCGTCACGCGTGCCGGCAGCCGCCAGTCCGCGGGCAGAAAGGCCAGCACCGGATCGCGCCGCCACGCGCGGATCGACAGCCCCGCGACCGCCGCCTGCGGCAGGGCGACCAGCCCGACATCGAGCGAGCCCTGCGCAAGCCGCGCCAGTGTGTCGTGCGACGTGAGCACCGCGATCTGGACATCGATGTCCGGATGCTGCTCGCGCAGCCGGGCCACCGCCTGCGGCAACAGATGGGCGATCGCCCCGGTCGATGCGCCGAGGCGCACCCGCCCGGTCAGGCCCTGCACCTGCCGCTCCACGTCGTCGAGGGTCGACTCGACCTCGGCCAGCAGACGGCGCGCCCGCTCCACCAGCACCGCACCGATCGTCGACGGCTGTACGTTGCCGCGCGTGCGCGACAGCAATGGCGCGCCGATGCGGCTTTCGAGTTCGGCGACATGAAGGCTGACCGTCGGCGGCGCAAGATGCAGCAGCTGCGCGGCGGCCACGAAGGATCCCTGGTCGGCGATTGCGACCAGCGTACGCAGCCGGTCCAGACTGATCTCGCGCATGCCCACCTCTCGTTCAGGAAAACTGAATCCGGTCATCAGGAAATTCAACTTTTCCTATTCTAGGCGTTCGATGGACGATACGGCTTTCCCGATGCCCGAAACGAGGAACGCGACCATCATGAGCCTCTCTACTGTCTATATCGACGGCGACCAAGGTACGACCGGACTGCAGATCCACGAGCGCCTGCGGGATCGCACCGACCTGCGGCTCGTCACGCTGCCGGATGCCGAGCGCAAGGCCCCCGCGCGGCGCGCCGAAGCGATCAACGCATGCGATATCGCGATTCTGTGCCTGCCCGACGCCGCCGCGCGCGAAGCGGTCGGCTTCATCCGGAATCCGGCGGTACGCGTGATCGATGCGAGCTCGGCCCATCGCACCGAACCGGAATGGGTCTACGGTTTCCCCGAGATGGCCGACGGGCACGCGCAGACCATCGCACATGCACGGCGCGTCACCAATCCGGGCTGCTATCCGACGGGCGCGGTCGGGCTGCTGCGGCCGCTGCAACAGGCCGGCCTGCTGCCGCGCGACTACCCGGTGAGCATCCATGCGGTGTCCGGTTACTCGGGCGGCGGCCGCGCCGCCGTCGACGCATTCGAATCGAACGACGCCGCGCGCGCGAAACCGCTGCAGGTCTACGGCCTCGCGCTCGCGCACAAGCATGCGCCCGAGATCCAGCTGCATGCCGGGCTCGCGCACCGTCCGCTGTTCGTGCCGGCTTACGGCGCCTATCGGCAAGGCATCGTGCTGACGGTGCCGATCGAGCTGCGCCTTCTTCCGGCCGGCGTGACTGGTGAGTTGCTGCACACGTGTCTCGCGCACCATTACGCCGGCGCGCGCCATGTCGAGGTCACGCCGCTCGCGGATACGCGCACGATCACGCATCTCGATCCGCAGGCGCTGAACGGTACGAACGACCTGCGGCTGAGCGTGTTCGTCAATGACGATCACGGTCAGGTGCTGCTGTCCGCCGTGTTCGACAATCTCGGCAAAGGGGCATCCGGCGCGGCCGTGCAGAATCTCGACCTGATGCTCGGCGCGGCGAGCGCGGCGAAAGCGGCTTGAACGCCTGAGCCGCGGGTGTGAGCCGCGGTTTGGGTGCGGGTGCGGGTGCGGGTGCGGGTGCGGGTGCGGGTGCGGGTGCGGGTGCGGGTGCGGGTGCGGGTGCGGGTGCGGGTGCGGGTGCGGGTGCGGGTGCGGGTGCGGGCATCATCGTCGGTCGGGCCCGTGCCTCGCGGCCATCGACGTATCGCTGCCTGTTGCATCGTGTCGGCCCATGACGCGATGGCAAGCCCAAAACGGGCATGTGCCGACGTCGCAGACATGCCCCCGTAAAAGCTCACCTTTCGCCGATTTCAGCCCGCATCGTCGCTCGCCGCGGCATTCAACCCGGCGAGCGCCTCCGCCAGAAAATCGACGCACACGCGCACCTTCGCCGAAGCCGCGACGCGTTCCGGATAGACCGCCCAGATGTTCGCCGGCTGAATCACGTCCGGCAGCACGCGCCGCAGCGCGCCGCGTTCGATCAGCGGCCCCGCCTCCCAGATCGAGCGCAGCACGATCCCGCGCCCGGCCAGCGCCCATTGCACGGCCACCTCGCCGTGGTTCGTCGACAGCGCGCCGCCGACCTTCACCGTGGCCGTTTCTCCGCGCAGGTTCAGCCGCCACACGCCGAACGGATGGTCGCGCTCCTTGATCGCGAGGCAGTCGTGCGACGCGAGATCCGCGAGCGTGCGCGGCGTGCCGCGTCGTGCGAGATAGTCGGGCGACGCACACAGCACGCGGTAGTTCGCGGCAAGGCGGCGCGCGATCAGGCGATCGGCGATCTCGTCGCCGATGCGCACGTCGAGGTCGTAGCCTTCGCCCGCGACGTCGACGAGCCGGTCGAACAGATCGAGCCGTACGTTCAGTTGCGGATAGCGCGCGGAGAAGTCGAGCAACGCAGGCGCGACGACATGGCGGCCGAAGCCGAAGCTGCTCGAAATGCGCAGCGTGCCGCGCGGCACCGTGCGCGTGGTCGAGACGTCCTCGACGAGATGATCGACGTCGTCGAGAATCTTCTCGGCACGCGCGAACACGCGTTCGCCGGCCTCCGTGACCGTCACGCGGCGCGTCGAGCGATGCAGCAGCCGCGTGCCGAGCTGCGCCTCGAGCAGCGCGATGCGCTTGCTGACGTACGCGGGCGACACCGCGAGCTGCTCGGCGGCCGCGCTGAAGCTCGTCAGGCGGACGACCAGGCTGAAGACGCGCAGGTCGTCGAGATTCGGCGATTTGTTCACGATTCGTGGAAAGTCGATTAACCTTTCGCACGATTTTAATCTGAATGGAAATAAATAAAATGGCGTCACGTTCCGCTGCGCACGCTGCCGGCGGCCCGAACAGCCAAGGAGGCTTGCATGAGCGACAAGACGTACAGGATTGCCGTCATCCCCGGTGACGGCATCGGCCGTGAAGTGATGCCCGAGGGCCTGCGCGCGCTCGACGCCGTGACGGCGCGCTTCGGCATCCGTTTCCAGTTCGAACAGATCGACTGGGCGAGCTGCGACTACTACGCACAGCACGGCAAGATGATGCCGGACGACTGGAAGGCACAGCTGTCGGACATGGACGCGATCCTGTTCGGTGCGGTCGGCTGGCCCGCGACGGTGCCCGACCACATTTCGCTGTGGGGTTCGCTGCTGAAATTCCGCCGCGAGTTCGACCAGTACATCAACCTGCGGCCCGCGCGCCTGTTCGACGGCGTGCCGTCGCCGCTCGCCGGCCGCAACGCGGGCGACATCGACTTCATGATCGTGCGCGAGAACACCGAAGGCGAATATTCGTCGGTCGGCGGCACGATGTTCGAAGGCACCGAGCGCGAAGTGGTCATGCAGCAGTCGATCTTCACGCGTCACGGCACCGAGCGCGTGCTGAAGTTCGCGTTCGAGCTCGCGCAGCGCCGCGCGAAGCGCCTGACCGTCGCGACGAAGAGCAACGGCATCGCGATCAGCATGCCGTGGTGGGACGCACGCGCGGCCGAGATGGGCGAGCGCTATCCCGAGATCGCCGTCGACAAGCAGCACATCGACATCCTGTGCGCGCGCTTCGTGCTGCAGCCCGACCGCTTCGACGTCGTGGTCGCGTCGAACCTGTTCGGCGACATCCTGTCCGACCTCGGGCCGGCCTGCACGGGCACGATCGGCATCGCGCCGTCGGCGAACCTGAACCCGGATCGCACGTTTCCGTCGCTGTTCGAACCGGTGCACGGCTCCGCGCCGGACATCGCGGGCCAGTACGTCGCGAACCCGATCGCGATGATCTGGTCGGCGGCGATGATGCTCGACTTCCTCGGCAACGGCGCGGGCCGCGAACGCGAAGCGCACGATGCGATCGTCGCGGCGATCGAGGACGTGCTGCGCACCGGGCCGCGCACGCGCGATCTCGGCGGCCAGGCAGGAACGCAGGAAGTGGGTGAAGCGATCGCGGCGCGGATCGCCGGCTGACGAAACGATGTGAAGGGTGCGCGCTGGCCAGGTGGTCGATGGATGCGTGTTCAGGGGTGAGCAACGCGACCGGCTGCCGCGCACCTTGGTTGAATCCGATGCGCGGGCCTGGATGCGCGTGTGTCGGTATCGATGTCGAACGGTGAGCAACGCGATGCGGTGACCCGCACGGTCACGCGTCGATCCATCGCTGTAACCTGCATCACGTCGAAGTCGAGCGGTGAATTGCATCGCGCATCGCTACACACCGATTGAATCCCGCCAGTGTCGATGTCGCATTCGATTCGCTCGCGGGCAACGAAAGCGCGAGCACTACAATGCGTACGGCGCTTCCGTCAGCGCAATCGCGCCGTTTCCTGCGAAGATTGATCGGTGAGACGCGGGACGTGAAGAATCACACCGTCCCGCACGGAATCGCCCCTTCTCCCGAAAACACTCACCTCAATACACGGCTCCCGAATTTCCTCACCGTTGAGCACAGGCGGCACGCTCGATGCATGATTGAACGCGTTCACGCGTCGTCATCGTGCTGCATCACAGCCCGAGATCGGACAGGCCGGGATGATCGTCCGGACGGCGGCCGAGCGGCCAGTGGTACAGGCGGTCCGCTTCGCGAATCGGCAGATCGTTGATGCTCGCGTGGCGATGCGCCATCAAGCCGTTTTCGTCGAACTCCCAGTTTTCATTTCCGTATGAGCGGAACCAGTTGCCGGCGTCGTCATGCCATTCGTAGGCGAAACGCACCGCGATGCGATTGCCGCCGAACGCCCACAGCTCCTTGATCAGCCGGTAGTCGAGCTCGCGCGTCCATTTCCGCTGCAGCAGGCCGACGATCTCGTCGCGGCCCGTCACGAACTCCGCGCGATTACGCCACCGGCTCTGCGGCGTATAGGCGAGCGACACGCGCAGCGGGTCGCGCGTGTTCCACGCATCCTCCGCGGCGCGCACTTTCTGGCGCGCCGTGTCGAGCGTGAAGGGCGGAACGGGCGGACGAACTTCCGGGGAAGCGGACATGGGATGCTCCTGTTCAAGGTTGGGGCTGCGCACGAACGCAGCCGGTTGGGACGCGTTACTTCGACGCTCGAGACACCGTATCGAGCAAGCATTCGGCAGCCGCGCGCGCATCGCGCGCCGCGACGGCATCGCCGCTGACGAGCGCCACGGCGATCGCGCCGTCGATCAGCACCAGCCATTGACGTGCGACGCGGGCCAGCCCGCGGCGCTCGATCCCGGCTGCGTCGGCATACGCGTCGAACCGCTCGCGCACGAACGCGAGCAAGCGCGCCTTGTGCATGCGCGCGACGATGCGCACCGGATCGTCGGCGTCGGCAATTTCACCGGACGCGTTCAGGAATGCGCAGCCGTGAAAATCGGGTTCCCCGAACCAGTCGCGCAGCACATCGAACATGCCGAGCAACTGCGCACGCGGCGACTTGCCGCGCGCCAGCGTCGCGTCGACGAACCAGCGCATCCAGCGTTCGTCACGGCGCTCAAGTGCGGCCACGACCAGCGCCTCCTTCGATTCGAAATGCGAATAAAAGCTCTTTCGCGCGGCACCGGATCGCTTCACGATCGCATCGACACCCGTGGCGTGGATGCCGCCCGAGTAGATCAGCGCTTCGGCCGCGTCGAGCAGCCGGTCGCGAACGGCCGGTTCGCCGGAGAGGTCGTCATGTGTGTTCATGGGTTTACGGTAGAACGATCGTTCTCCCTCGTCAACAGCCGCGTGAAAAGGCCCTGTCGTCGGAAGGGCCGATCGCCGCATGGTCCCGATGGCGAGCGGCGCATTGCAGCCGGCGTTTACGACATTTTTTCTTGAAGCTGGCGCGGGGGGCTCACTACACTTCGGTCACCCTGTCTGGCCGAAAGGACATCATGCAGCGACCGGAATCCGCACGCTCCGCGCGTGCCTATGCGGCTTATGCGAAGCGGCTCGACGGCCGCGTGGTGGTAAGGCGTTTCGATCCGCGCAGCGATTCGTATGAGTCGCTGACCGCGTTGCTGCATCGTGCGTACGCGCCACTCGGCGCTGCGGGCTTCAACTGTCCGGGTGTCGACCAGCCGGCGTCGGCGACGCGCGAACGCATGCTCACCAGCGAGTGTTTCGTCGCGCTCGGCAACGCGCATCTGGTCGCGACGATCACGATGCAAGCGCACGATCCCGATTCGCGTTGCGATCCGTATCGCAGCCGACGCGTCGCGACGCTCGGCCAGCTGGCCGTCGATCCGGTCTGGCAGGACCGCGGCATCGGCCGTGCGCTGCTCGCGTTCGCGCAACGGCGGGCTGCCGCGCGTGGCGCGACGCACATCGCGCTCGATGCGCCGCATGCGGCTGTCCGGCTCGTCGACTTCTATCGTCGCGAAGGGTTTCGGTTGATCGACGTGATGCGGTTTGCAGGACACAGCTACGACAGCGCAATCCTGTGCAAGGCGGTTGGCGTAGCAGTCGAGCCGATGCCTGTATCCGACACGACATCGATCGACGTCGCGCAGCGCGCCGGAGCGGCGTCGTGAGACACGAAAGCGACGACGATCGCGCGCGGCTCGCACTACGTCATGCCCGCACGCGGGCAGCACTGCGCATGCGCGGGCTGGCGAAGCTGACGGTCATCACGATCGCGGTCACGCAGATGCTGACTCTCGCGTTCGACAACCTGCTCGTGTTGCTGGGCGACACGCCGGAAGCCGCGACATTGCTGCTGTTCCGCTTCGTCACGTGCGCGCTGGTCAGCTTCTGGCTTCAGGCGGACGCATCGCGTGCGTATCGGCATGCAGCGCAACACGGACTCGTGACGGTGTCCGGTGCGTATGGCGATCTGATCGAAATCGCACCGCAATGCCCGAAACGCTGGCTCGTCGTGTTGAGTCTGCAACTCGAGCCGCGATGGCCGAACGGTGAGCGGATCGAATAGCAGGCAGCGCACCGAGCGATGCCGGCTGGCGGGCTGATGGGTGAGTTGCACGTCGGTGATCGGCTCACGCCTCGAGGCCGGGCTGTGACTGACGACGTTGAATTCCACGCCTGCGCGACACGCGGCAGCATGATCGAGCCGCCGTTCGGTACGCAAACACAGCTCCCGAATATTCTCACCTTACGCGTTTGTCGAAGCCGCCCAGCCCCGACAAACGCTCATGCCCGCACGAGCGGGGCAGCCGGCAAACGTACCGAACCGCCCCGCCGGCACTCAGACCGTCCAGTCGAGAATCACCTTGCCGCTTTCACCGGACAGCATCGCGGCGAAGCCTTTCTCGTAATCGTCCGCCGCAAAGCGATGCGTGATGATCGGCGACAGATCGAGACCGCTTTGCAGCATCGCGACCATCTTGTACCAGGTCTCGAACATCTCGCGGCCGTAGATGCCCTTGATCTCGAGCCCCTTGAAGATCACCTGGTTCCAGTCGATCGCCGTCTGCGCGGGCGGAATGCCGAGCAGCGCGACCTTGCCGCCGTGATTCATCGCCTCGAGCAGGCTCGTGAACGCGCTCGGCACGCCCGACATCTCGAGACCGACGTCGAAGCCTTCCGTCATGCGCAGGTCGGCCATCACGTCGCGCAGCGACTCGCGCGCGACGTTGACCGCGCGCGTCGCGCCCATCTTGCGCGCAAGTTCGAGCCGGTAGTCGTTGATATCGGTGATCACGACGTTGCGCGCGCCGACGTGCTTCGCGATCGCGACGGCCATGATGCCGATCGGGCCCGCGCCGGTGATCAGCACGTCCTCGCCGACGAGATTGAACGACAGCGCCGTATGCGTCGCGTTGCCGAACGGATCGAAGATCGACGCGAGATCGTCGGAGATCTCGGGCGGAATCTTGAACGCGTTGAACGCGGGAATCGCCAGGTACTCGGCGAACGCGCCTTCACGATTCACGCCGACGCCGACCGTGTTGCGGCACAGATGCCGGCGCCCCGCGCGACAGTTGCGACAGAAGCCGCACGTGATGTGGCCTTCGCCGGACACGCGATCGCCGATCGCGAAGCCGCGCACTTCCTGCCCCATCTCGACGATCTCGCCGACGTATTCGTGACCGACGTGCATCGGCACGGGAATCGTCTTCTGCGCCCAGTCGTCCCACTTCCAGATATGGATGTCGGTGCCGCAGATCGCCGTGCGGCGAATCTTGATCAGCACGTCGTTGTGTCCGACTTCGGGGCGCTTCACGCGCGTGAGCGTGAGGCCCGGGCCGCGTTCGAGCTTTGCCAGTGCTTTCATGGTCGCGCCTCCGTCAGACGATGCCGAGCGACTTGCCGACGCGCACGAACGCGGCGACCGTCTGATCGATCTGTTCGGGCGTATGCGCGGCGCTCATCTGCGTACGGATGCGCGCGCGACCGCGTGGCACGACCGGGAACGAGAAGCCGATCACGTAGACGCCTTCGGCCAGCAGCTTGTCGGCCATGTTGGTCGCAAGCTGCGCGTCGCCGAGCATCACCGGGATGATCGGATGCGCGCCCGGCACGAGCGTGAAACCCGCGGCCGTCATCTGCTCGCGGAAACGCGCGCCGTTCTCGCGCACGCGTTCGCGCAGCTTCGCCCCTTCGTCACTGCCGAGCAGTTCCAGCACCTTCAGCGACGCCGCGGCAATGCTCGGCGTCAGCGTGTTCGAGAACAGGTACGGGCGCGAACGCTGGCGCAGCAATTCGACGATCTCGCGGCGGGCCGCGACGTAGCCGCCCGATGCGCCGCCCAGCGCCTTGCCGAGCGTGCCGGTGATGATGTCGACGCGACCGTCGACGCCGCAGTGCTCGGGCGTACCGCGGCCATGCGCGCCGATGAAGCCGACCGCGTGCGAATCGTCGACCATCACGAGCGCGCCGTAGCGATCGGCGAGGTCGCAGATGCCTTTCAGGTCGGCGATGATGCCGTCCATCGAGAACACGCCGTCGGTCGCGATCAGCTTGTGGCGCGCGCCCGCGGCGTCGGCTTCCTTCAGCTTCGCCTCGAGGTCGGACAGGTCGTTGTTCTTGTAGCGGAAACGCTTCGCCTTGCAGAGACGGATGCCGTCGATGATGCTTGCGTGGTTCAGCTCGTCGCTGATCACCGCGTCGTTCTCGTCGAGCAGCGTCTCGAACAGGCCGCCGTTCGCATCGAAGCAGCTCGAATAGAGGATGCTGTCCTCGGTGCCGAGAAACGATGCCAGCGCGCTTTCGAGCTGCTTGTGCACGGTTTGCGTGCCGCAGATGAAGCGCACCGACGCCATGCCGAAGCCGTCCTGGTCGAGACCGGCCTGCGCCGCGGCGATCAGGCGCGGATCGTTCGCCAGACCGAGATAGTTGTTCGCGCAGAAATTCAGCACGCCGGCACCGCCGGCGAGCCGCACGGCCGCCGCCTGGGGACTCGCGATCTCGCGCTCGGTCTTGTAAAAACCGTCCGCGCGGATCTGGTCGAGCGTCCCGCGCACCTGGGCGAGAAAGGCATCACGCATCGCAAAGCTCCTGACAGGGATTCGCATCCCGTCGCGCGCCACTCGTGGCGGCCGCGCAACGGCCTGCTACTGTTATAGTCGGTCGTTCGGTTGACCGCATTTATCCGATATTCCGAACTAGAATTCGAAATACCGAACAACTCTAAGCGAACGGAAACCAAATGGCAAGTTCCTCCGCGTCGCGGCGCACGCCTGCCGGCGCCGCACCGCAAGCGCCGGGCGTGACGCCGCCGCGCGTCGGCGAGCAAATCCAGCGCCTGCGCAACGAGCGCAAGCTGACGCTCGACGACCTGTCGCGCGCGGCTGGCGTGTCGAAGTCGATGCTTTCCGAGATCGAGCGCGACAAGGCCAATCCGACGATCGCGGTCGCATGGCGGCTCACGAACGCGCTCGGCATCACGCTCGACGAGCTGTTCTCTCAGCCGAAAGCGCCGGAGACGATCCGCGTGGACGGCCCGCACGACATCCCGACGCTCGCCGGCCACGACGGCCGCTATCAATTGCGCGTATGGGGCCCGATCGACCTGGCCGGCAAGTTCGAGTGGTACGAACTGACGCTGCCGGGCGGCGGCGCGCTCGTATCGAACGCGCACGAACCCGGCACGCGCGAGCACCTCACCGTGCTGCAGGGCGCGATGGAAATCGAAGCCGCGGCGGCGAGCCGACGCCTGAAGGCGGGCGACACCGCACGCTACCCGGCCGACACGCCGCACGCGATCCGCAACCCCGGCAAGGCCGAAGCGCGCGCACTACTGATCGTGATTCATCGCTGACGATGCGGGTAGCTGGCCGAAAGGCCAGTTGCGGAAAATACTGTATGTTTGTACAGTATACGAACATTCCGCCATGCATGGCCGGGGCGGCGCACCGAGGCGCCCGCGCCGGTCGACAGGAGCCTGCGATGACAGAAGAACAAGATTTGGCCGCGCTCAGCTTCAAGGCTGCCGCGCACGACCTCGAACTGATCGTTCGCCATATAGCCGGGCGTTACATCCGTCAGCGCGTCCCGCTGTCGTGGCGCCTGCTGCACGCGATCGAAGCCGAGGCGCTCGCCGATCTCGGTTTTGCCAGCCGGCACGAGGCCGGCATGCGTCAACTGTTCGAACGGCCGTCGGACATGACCTTTCCCGAAACAGACGATCCGATCGACTTCGGCCGATCGAACGCGCTGCCCGCCGTGTTCTCGTTCGCGGTCCTCGCGTATGAAGCTGCGGCCAAATCGCAGGAAGCAGCGCCCCGCGAGCGCGTTCACCGCCCGTCGAAGGCGTGGGGCGACTGACGTCAGGCCCCGAGCGTCCGACACGGTGGACGGCTCCCGCATCCTGCTGTCCGCGACGTTGCGGAAAGGGCTACCATATACGCAACTAACGGAATAAATAACATGTCCCTTCCCACGCCCTCCGACACCCCGGCACGCCCGGAAGAAAAGGATCTGTTCGACCGCGGCGCGTCCGACTGGATCATCTCGCCCGAAGCCGCGTTCGACGCGTGGCTTGCCATGCAGGACTACCGCCGTTCGTCGGCCGACGTCTACCGCGCGCAATGGGGCGCCTTTCTTGCGTGGCTGCGTGCAAACCAGAAAAACCTGGCCACCGTCGATACCGCAACGATCGCGAACTTCGTCGCCGAGCTTCCGATCCGGAAAACGCAGCGAATGCGTTATTTGCGGCTGATCGAACGCGTGCTCGACCACATCCGGCGCACCGAGTTCGCGTCCACCAACCCGGCCCGCTTCATTGCTCAGGATGGCGAAGCGAACTGGCGTCAGGCACGCGACAACGAGCCAACCGGTTTCCTGACGCCAGCCGAACGCGCAAAGTTGCTGGCCTACCTGTTTTCGCCGATCGGCGTGTCGGGCTCCGCATACTGGAAAGAGCGGCGCGACCGCGCGCTCGTCGCCGCGTTTCTCGGCGCCGGCGTGAAGACCGGCGAAGCACGCGTGCTCACGATTAGTTGCATCAACACGAGCGGAACGTCGCTGCAGATCCCGTCGACGCATCCCGATTTCGCGCGCGAAACCCATCTGGCGTCGTTCGCGATCGCGTTGCTCGAAGCATGGCTCGTGGAGCGCAAGCGCCAGGAGATTCCCGGCGAGCTCGTGTTTCCCGCATCGCACGCCGGGCGGCCGATGCACAAGGCGACGATGCTGCGCGCGATCGATGCGATCGTCGAATCCGCGGGGCTGACGTCGTCGCGCACCGCGCGCGCAAGTCCGCAAACGCTGCGCAATACCTATGCGGCGGAGCTGTTCGAACACGACGTACCGCCCGAGCGGGTCGGCAAATGGCTCGGCTTCGTGCGGCCGATCTCGTCGAACCGGCTGCACCGCGCGTGGAAAAACTGGCGTGACGATCTCGCGAATGGTGACGCGTCCGACCAGGACGAAACTCACTGATGCCGAACCGGCTGCTCACGCGACGTGATCCGTGAGCAGCCTTGTGTGGCGTAGCCTCACCATTTCGCTGCTCCCGAAAAACCTCACCTCACGCGTCCCGAATCACCTCACCTGTGCGATCGCTGTGCCGACCGGCGCGTCAATCGCGTGCAAAGCGTGCGACCGCTTCGAATCGTGAAGGCCAGGGCCCCGATGCATGTTCGCATTCGGGGCACGATACTTCGAACCCGTCGTCGCCATGCGACAACTCCGGTTCGCCGTCGCAATGCGGACACTGGGTCGGCACCGGAATTTCATGGTCCAGTGACGTTCCGATCGCGGAAAACGCATCGGCATCCAGCTGACCGGCATCGGCCAGGCGCCGGATCAGCGCGGAAATCTCCGGGTTCATCCCGCGGCTCGCGCGCAGCGTATTCACCTCGCGCGTCGCGCGCTCCAACTCGTCGCCCTGGCTGCGAAGCTGTTCCTCGAGCCGGTCCGCGCGGGCCTTGGTCGAACTCAGTTGCTGAAGGAAATCGAATTCCTTGCGTTGCACGTCGCGCAAACCGCTCTGATAGGTCGACGCCATGCTGCGCAGCGAGTCCAGCTCGACCAGCATCGGTTTGACGCGGCGCTCGGCTTCGGCCACCGCATCCTTGATCTGCTGCGCATAGTGTTCGGTGCGCTGCTGCAATTCGGCTTGCAGCGTGTCGATACGGTCGCGCAGCGCTGCGTTCTGCGTCTGTTCGGCATCGACGCGGCCGGCCATCGCGGCCAGTTCCTTTTCGAGTCGGGCGACTGTGGTGAGCAGCGTCGCCTCGTTTGCCGAACCGTGCGTCGATTGCGAGGCCAACTGCACCTCGAGCTCGGTCACGCGCGCCTGCAGCTGCTCGTTGCGGGCTTCGCTGCGCGTCAGCGCGCCCTCGAGGGTTTCCTGGCGAACCGTGGCGTCGCGCAGCCGCTGTTCCGCATCGGTCACGCCGGCGCGAATCTGCTCGCGGTCGACATCGAGACTTTCCCTCGCCGCTTTCAACGCCTCTTCATATAGCGCGCCGAGCAATGCGCCCGCCTTTTCCTCGACCGCTTTCGGAATCGCCGCACCGTCGAGCCGAACCTTCGACGCGGCACGGATCCGTTCCCAGAAATGATCGATGTCCTTCGGAATGTCGCTGGCACTGCCGGTCTGGGTCAGATCGCGGACATTGGCGGCCGACGGCCGGATGCCGAGATCGAAAAACAGGCGCTTGCAGGCATGCAGCGACAACTCCTGGCGGCGCGCGCCGCTCGCGCGTAGCGATTCGAGTTCTTCCCGGATGGCTTCACGTATTTCATCCAGCGTCATGGCAGGACTCACAGACATTGAAATGTTGTGATCATAACGGAATACGTATGTTTTGATACCTGTTTTTGTCGGCCGTGGTGAATTTACGTCGCTGTGCAGAGAAATCGGCGCTGTGAGCCGATCTGGATGAGCCAGCGTCCCGATTCCGTGAAACAAAGCGAAGAAAGCGAGCCAAGTACTTGTGCTGAAAGTGTTTTTTAGGAAGCCCCGAAAAAGGGCATTTGTTTCACATGATGGGCGTCACGCTCGCTGTCGGTGTTCAGGGGTTGGGGTCTCTGTGGAAAACTCGACGACCGATGTCTTGAGAGTATTAGAAGTAAACACCCTTGAACCCTTAGTTAAAAACGTTAACGCCACGGCACAGCCTTATGTAGCAAGGCTTTCCGGCCGACAAGGTGAAGTTTTACGGGAACCAAGGTGATCTTCTGCGGGAGCTGAAGTGATGGGGTTCGGGGATCTGCGTGAGCCGATGCAGGAAAGGTCGTGAGCGGATTCGGGATCACAGTGAAATGCGAGATTTCCCAAAGGTGAGGCTTTTCGGGGCTGCACAGCCATGGAACCCGCGCTGTGCCTGCGTGCACAGTTTTCTGCCTGTGCAGACATAGGTGAGAATTTGCGGGACCTTACTCGCGCCCCCATTCTGCCCATCTTTTGGGCAGTTTTCATGAAAGGTGAGGTTTCACGGGACTCCACAGGGATTTGCTGTGAGGATTTCCGGGAAACGACGGTCATTTTGCACAGCAAAAGTGCCCTGTGAAGCCTGAAAGGTGAGGTTTTTCGGGGGCGAAATCCGGGTTTTCCTGGCCGGATCCCGCTTAGGTGAGCTTTTTCGGGACATCGATCACAGGCTGCCGTTTGCCTGATAGGTGAGCCTTTTCGGGAGCGCCATTTGCTCGAAAATAGGGCAAAGGTGAGGCTTTTCGGGACCCATGACGGGGCGAATTCGCTGAAAAGCCCGTCGGGACTGGCAGAAATCTGATTTTCGCTGTGCCACTTTTTGGCACAGGTGAGAGTTTTCGGGAGTCGATACACAGCTTCCGCCGACGCTCGCCTGCCGCAAAGGTGAGGCTTTTCGGGGGACGATCGCCGGACACAGCGGAACGCCTGCTGCACATAAGTATCGGACGGCATTGACATTTTTGATACCGCGGCGGTTACGGTGAGGTTTTTCGGGAGCCGTATCCGCATCCGTTGGAGCGTCGCTTTTTTCAATAAGGTGAGGCTTTTCGGGAGGTCCTGGCTGGCGATCCCGCGTGTGCCGGGGACTCGTCGGGATCCGGGGCACAGAATCCCGAGCCATTGAGGTGAGAATTTTCGGGACCGAACGGTTTCCGTGCGCTGTACAATGCGCGCCCGGGCCTGTGAATCGGCTTCGATGGCGTCGCGGCGCATCCTTTCTGGGTGCGGTTTCCGGGGCTCGGGCGCGGTTGCGTCGCTCCGGTCAGCCGCGCCTGTACATGCATACAGGCCGGTGCGGGCCTGTCCGCTAGATGTCGCGACGTCCAGTGGCGACCCTGTGACGAGGACCCGGAAGCGCAGTCGTAAAATTACGACAAATCGAAAGGTGAGCCGATACGGGAGCAAGTTTCGCACGTGTCGAGCACAGGCGAAAATCTGTGAATCCGCGCATCCCGCGACACGTCTGGACGAGTCCGAAACGCTGTAAATCCGGACCGGTGAGGGTTTTCGGGAGAGGGTTGGGGTGAGTGCCATTTCATACGCGCACTTCACCCGCTATGGTGAGCATGTCGTTCTGGACGCACATCACCACAGGCGCTATCCTTCCGTGAAACTTCTCCTCCGACCCGACGCATGGCCACGAAGCGCGCCAAGAAAACCGATGTGGATGTGGTGAGTGCCAGTTCAGCCGAATTGCGTAAGGCCGTCGAGGCGATCGCAATTCAGCCGAAGAGCGGCAAGATCACGCTCCTTACCCGCAAGCTGTTCAACGTCCTGCTCGCCGTCGCGCAGCAGGCCGACGACTCGGGCGATACGTATCGCGCGCTGCTGTCGGATATCGTCGCCAACTCCGCCTTCGATTCGAACGACACCGCGCTGGTGAAGGAACACCTGCGCCGCATGGTGTCGGTCCAGGTCGAATGGAGCACGGGGACGTCGAGCCAGAAGCCGGGCCGCAAGTGGGGGATCTCGACGCTGATCGCCGATGCCGAAATTCTCGAGGATCCGGCCACCCGCCGCGTGTGGGTCGAATTCTCGTTCGCACCGAAGATCAAGAAGAAGCTGCTCGACCCGGTCCAGTACGCGCGTCTGAGCCTGCAGTTCCAGAGCCAGCTGCGCAGCAGCGCCGGTCTCGCGCTCTACGAGATCTGCGTGCGCTACCTGACGAACCCGAGCCACCTGACGATGCGCGAGCCGTGGGAATGGTGGCGGCCGATCCTGTCGGGCACGCCCGATACGGAAGCCGGCGACGAGGCGAAGCGCGAGTACAAGTACTTCAAGCGCGACTACCTGCGTCCGGCGATCGCCGAGGTCAATGCGGTCACCAACATCTTCGTCGAACTGATCGAACATCGCGAAGGGCGCCGGGTCGCGGAGATCCAGTTCCGCGTGACCGAGCGCAAGCAGCCGATGCTCGCGCTCGACGAGCATCCGAACGTGTTCGACAGCACGCTGGTCGACCGGATGGTGAAGCTCGGGATTCCGCTCAAGGAAGCGCAGACGCTCTACGCGGACAGCGAGGAAAACCGGATTCGCGCCGCGCTGCAGATGACCGAACAACGGATGCGCAGCACGACGCTGCCGCCGGTGCGCAGCGCGCCCGCGTTGTTCAAGGATGCGCTGAAGAAGGGTTATGCGCCGCCGGTCGAGTCCGTCGACGCGCTGCCGTCGGGCACGCCTGCCGCGAAGGTCGTCGCGGCGCAGCCGGACGATCTGAAGGCGCGTCTGTTGAGCGAATTCGCGGCGTTCCGCCGCAAGGAAGCGAAGGTGCTGTACGAGGAGCAGGGCGACGCGGAGCGCGAAGTGGCGCGCGAGTCGTTCGAGTCGGAAGTGCTGCCGACGATGGGCTCGCACCTGCGTGACGACTGGCGCAAGCGCGGCCTCGATTCGAAGCTGGCCGAGACGGCGTTTTTCGACTGGCTGGCCCAGAAGACCTGGGGCGAGCCGACCGACGGCGACCTTCTGTCGTTCACCCTGAATCAATCGCGGGCCGCCTGAGGCCTGCTCAGGCCCCTCTGACGGGCCGCCGCCGGCCGCCCGCCCAACCGGCGGGCCCGGCGCATCGCCAGGCCCTGCCGGCCGTTTCCATCAGTCCGACAACAGCATCCGCTCGAGCTGCTCGAGGATCGCGTCGCGCTTGTCCTTCGGGAGGCCGCGCAGGCGCAGTTCGATGCGGTCTTCGCCATACGACTTCAGGTCGCCGACCGACTTGCCGCCGAGCTTGATCTCGAGACGCTGCGCATAGCGCTGGCGGCCCGCCGGCTTCGGCGTTTCCTGCGCCGCGACGCGGCCCTTGACGATGTCCGACACCTGACGCGTGCTGAGATCGTCGGACACGATCTTGTTGATCAGCCGCAGCGTCGCCTCGGTGCCGCGCGCGTTGTGATAACGGCCGACCTGATACGCCATGTTCGAACCGAAACGATCGGGGCGCGCGACCATCTCCTGCATCACGCTTTCCGGCAGCTTGCCGATCGACAGCGCGACCGCGACCGTCGACTCGTCGAGGCCGAGATGCTCGGACAGTTCCTTCTGACTCAGGAAGTGCTTGTCGTCGAGGAAGCGGCGCCACACGACGGCGTTGTCGAACACCGTCTGCGAATCGCGTTGCACGTTCAGGTCGTAGCCGAGCTTGTAGCTCTGGATCCCGATCGGCACGTCGATCACGATCGCCTTCACCGACTCCTTGTTCGCTTCCTTCAGCGCGCGCACGCGGCGGCCGCCGTCGCTGACGAAATACGAGCCCGGATTGTCGTAGTCCGGAATCACGTGGATCGCCTGCTGCTGCCCCTGCTTCGCGAGGTTGACCGCGAGTTCGGCAATCGACGACTTCAGATAGAAGTGCCGCGGGTTGAACGGACTATGCTTGATCGTCTTCAACGGCAGTTCGATTACCTGGCCGGGCGCATAGCGGTTCTCGAGGCGCCACGCGCGATATTGCGGCGACTCGTCGATCGACGGATCGAGCAGGACGTCCGGAGACGGTGGCGGCGTGATGTCCTTCTTGGCGGACTTCGTCGGGGCCGGCGTGGCTGTCTCGGATTTGACGATGCCGTCGATGGCATTCAGCCGATCAAGCGCCGTGCGCTTCTCGCTCGTCGTGATATCCGGGCGCGCTTGGAATCCTTTTGCAAATTGGGAGGGTTTCATGTGACTCCTTTATGCGCATAAAGTCAGGGCAGCATGGCGACGATTTCGTCGGCACATGCGCGAATTTCCGCGGCGGCCAGCTTGGCGCCGCGATCGTTCATCTGCAGCACGGTCTGACCGAGCGCCATTGCCTGCTTGTACGCTTCCCGGGTCGGGATTTGCGTCTTCAGCAACGGGAAGCCGAGCTCCTCGAGCGCACGCTTGAGCTCGCGGGTCAGCATGCGCTTCTCTTCGGTCTTGTTCAGCAGGAAGACGGCACGGAGGTCTTCGTTCATCACCTGCGCCTGCTGGATCAGCTTGACCAGCCCGACGCTCGACCAGTAATCGGCTGGCGACGACGAAGTCGGAATCACGGCGATCGATGCGGCCAGCAGCACGACGCCGGAAACTTTCTCGGTGATCGACGGAGGGCAATCGACGACGATGATGTCGTAGTCGTTGATGAACTTCTTGATCTCGCGATGGATCTGGCCGCCGGCTTCGGCGAGATTGACGACCGGGAACGGGATGCCGGCGTCGCTGTCACCGGATGCGCTCGACCAGTGAACCAGTGTGTTTTGACCGTCTGCGTCGATGACGAGGACGCGCTTCCCTTTCTCATGGAATGCCGCGCCGAGGTGCATGGCAATCGTGCTTTTGCCGACGCCACCTTTTTGTTGAGTGACTGCAATGATTTCCGCGGCCAATTTTCACTCCTGTTTTTGGTCGTTGGAATTCTACAGGACGATATTTATATTTCAATGAAATTGTCGTTTGCCAACTACGCGTTAGCCATTCGGGCTATCGGTTTATGCGCATAAACGAATGGGGACGCTGGCTGACTGCAGCGGATGGCGGCGAGATTGCTGCGGTGGATGATGAGCGGATGGATCGTCGTGACGACAGGCGTTTCTGCGCGTCGTTCGAGAAGCTGATCGGCGCAATGTGTTGGCGCCTGCCCTCTCGATAGCCGAACGCACGGGGCCTTGGTGACGGAGGAGTTTGTGCGCATAAACTTCGGCGGTGCAGGAGAGTATCTACGGGTCGGCGTCCTCGCTTGAGCACGGGCCTGGATGACGAACGCGGCGCGGCTCAGGCCGGCGCGATACTCGCGCTACGCGCCGTGTGCCGTGTGCAGAGACGAAGCGCTGGCCGCCCCAAGTGTTTATGCGCATAAACCATCGAGAGACTCGGTAGCGATCGACGGCCCCACGTCGGTAAGCGCATCAATACGCCCCGCGACAATACCCCGGACGGACGCGATCGCGTATCGCCCCGCTGATCGATCGAGGCATCGTAGAGTCCGAGCCAGTCGCAATATCAGTGGACCTCCCCTCCTCGGGAAGCGACAGCTTTATGCGCATAAACCCTGCGACGGATAAACCGTGCGGTGGCCCTAGCGTCGGAACCTGCAACACGCCAGAGCGATGCGTCGTTGTTCACCTGCGCTCGCCACCGCAAACGGCCTTGGCGATTGTCCATGCAACGCACTTTATGCGCATAAAGGCATCACGCGCACCGCGCGCTCGTCGGCGCGACCGATTCTCCCCGCACGCCGCACCGAGACTCCAACTCCCCTTTCGCCCGCGCGCCGGTCCCCGCCGAAACGCACGCAACCAGACTGGCTACAATACGTGCCTTTCCTATCCAGGTCCGAATGATGATCACGATCTACCACAACCCCCGCTGCTCAAAGTCCCGCGAGACGCTCGCACTGGTCGAGACGTTGAACACTGCCGGCACGCAGGTGAATGTCGTCGAGTATCTGAAGACGCCGCCGACGGTCGAGGAACTGGAAGCGTTGCATCGTCAGCTCGGGCGCCCGGTGCGCGACATGCTTCGCGACGGCGAAGAGCCGTACAAGACGCTGGATCTGGCCCGTGCGAGCCTGACCGACGCGGAGGCCTACGAAGCGATTGCGGCTCATCCGATTCTGCTGCAGCGTCCGATCGTCGTGTATCGAGGCAAGGCGGCCATCGGCCGTCCGCCCGAGTCGGTGCGCGCGCTGTTCGAATAATTGTTGTTCGGCGTATTTTTCTTATCGCATCATCCCGGCGCGAGCGCGCCGGGAATAAGCGGGTTGAATTCGTGGGCCGCACCCGTCCACCGTGACTACGTTGCCAGCCGTCATCAAACGAACCACTCGTAGCAGCGATCACAAAGCACGCCGGATCGCCAACCGAATTCACACACCGCCAACGCCGCCCCCCGACGTCACGCAGCGAGCAACTCGCATTCGACACCCGCGAGCCACGTCCAGCGCCCCCTTCGACGTCAACAACGACATCGCCCGCTGCGACCCGTAACCTCACAACGACATCAGCAACTCACCCCTGCCCGCTGCCCGACGACTCATCCCGATCGCCACCCGCTTCATCCCCCGTCCCCCGCCCCGCCGCCGCATGCGCTGCCGTCCGCAGCAGCGCGATCTGCCCGCGATACACCCGGCATCCGCTGCAAGTCGGCAGATGCACATGCACCTGCATGCGCTCATGAAGCGTCAAGGACCGGTCGAGCGCATCCGACAGCAGTCGCGTCACGTCCCTACATTTCCCCGGCAGCATCTTCGGTCGTCATTCCTTTTTCGCTGAGGCAGGTGCGCAGGCGCGTGCGCGCCCGATACAGCAGCACGCTGCAATGATTCGTCGTCAACGTCAGTTCGCTGCAGATGTCGGCAATCTCGACGTCGAGGAATTCGCGCATCATGAACACGCGTCCGATGTGTTCCGGCAAGTGGTCGAGGCACACCTGGAACAGCATCCAGAACTGCTGTTGCTGCAATAGCGTTTCGGGGCGCGGCCACGGCCGCGGCTTCGTGTGCGGCGCCCAATGCCCGTTTTCCTTGAAGAGTTCGCGATCGAGCGCGGATTCGCCGTCGAGTTCCGCATCGAGCGCGGACAGGCTCACCGTCCGCTGCCGCGCGCGCAGGATGTCGATCAGCTTGTTGCGCAGGATGCCGAACACCCAGGTCTTGTGGGCAGACCGTCCCGCGAACTCGCCCGCATGCGACCACGCGGCGGTCAGCGCTTCCTGCACGGCATCCTCGGCCGCATCGGCGTCGCGGAGCTGGAGTCGCGCGAAGCGCAGCAGGTCGCGCCGCAGTTGCGCGAGATAGGCAGGGTCGTCGTACGCGGACAGCATGGCAGGTCGGGAGCCTTACGAAGCGAAAGCGCTCGCTTGCGCGCCACCGGCGGCGGGCGCATCGCGGTGTGCGAGCAGCTTACTGGGCGAGACGCTGCGCTGCAACGCATGTTCCGTCGCGAATTCACGAAGCCGGCTGGCGCGCTGCGCTATGCTTGCCGAAGCCTGGCGTCGCGCGCCGCGAAATCGCGACGCGGGCGGTCTGTAACATCAGACCATAACGGTCAAGTTATCCACAATTTCTGTGGAAAACCTTGTGGAAAGTCGGCCGGTCGGCCCCGTGGGACGGCTCGCGGGCTGGCTTGCCTATAAACAGACCTTTGTCGCCTGTCCAGAATCAATCGACCCGATTCCTTACTCACCGGAAGGAGAAAGCCATGTCCTATCGTGTTGCAGTCGTCGTCGGCAGCCTGCGTCGCGGTTCCTGGAACCGCGCGCTCGCGCATGCCGTGATCTCGCTCGCCCCCGCCGATTTCTCGTTCGAATTCGTCGAGATCGGCGAACTGCCGCTCTACAGCCAGGACTACGACGCGGACTTTCCGGACGTCGCGAAGCGCTTCAAGCAGTCGATCGAGGCGGCCGACGCGCTGCTGTTCGTGACGCCCGAGTACAACCGCTCGATCCCGGGCGTGCTGAAGAACGCGCTCGACTGGGGCTCGCGCCCGTGGGGGCACAATTCGTGGTCCGGCAAGCCGGGTGCGGTGCTCGGCACGTCGCCGGGTGCGACCGGTACCGCGCTCGCGCAGCAGCACCTGCGCAACGTGCTTGCGTATCTCGACGTGAAGACGCTCGGCCAGCCGGAAATGTTCATCAAGCACGACCCGGCGCGTATCGACGACGAGGGCCAGATCGTCAGCGAAGACACCCGCAAGTTCCTGCAGGGCTTCGTCGACCGCTACGTCGACTGGGTGCGCGTGCTGAAGGCGGCCTGATCGCCGTTTCCTTGCCGCCGCCGGCACCGGCCCGCATGCCGCGGGTCAGGCGCCGGCGTGCCGTGCATCGCGCGCTTCGCGGATGCCGAGCAGGATCTCGTCGAGCAGCGCGATGTCGAACGGCTTCGACAGCACGCGCACGTCGACGGTACGCGTGCGGTCGAGTTCCTCCGCGTAACCCGTGACCAGGATCACGGGCAGCTTCCCCGGCCGCTTGTCGATCGCTTCGGCGAGATCGATGCCGTTCAGACGGCCCGGCATGTGGATATCCGAGATCACCAGGTCGAATGCGTCGTTCGCGGCCGCGCCTTCGATCAGGCGCAGTGCGTCGTCGGCGGTGGGCGCATAGGTGACGCGGTGCCCGAGCAGCGTGAGCAGCGCCTCGGTGCCGGCCGCGACTTCGCTGTTGTCCTCGACCAGCAGCACGTGCAGGCCCGCAAGCCCGCCCGCTTCCTGCGCGGCGGCCTGCGGTCGCGCGACGATGTCCTCGACGCGTGCGCGCGGCAGGTAGAGGCGCACCGAGGTCCCGGCGCCGACCGCGCTGTCGATCGTCGCGAGTCCGCCCGAGCGCTCGCAGAACGCGAACACCTGCGGCAGCCCGAGCCCCGTTCCCATCCCCTGCGCCTTCGTCGTGAAGAGCGGCTCGAACGCGCGCGCGAGCACGTCGGGCGGCATGCCCGAGCCCGTATCGTCGAGCGAGATCTGCACGAAGTCGCCGGTCAGCGGAAAGCCGTCCTCGCGGCGCAGCGTCACGTTGCGCGCGCCGACCGTGAAGCGGCCGCCGACCGTCATCGCATCGCGCGCGTTGACGGCGAGATTGATCACCGCGAGCTCGAGCTCCGCGACATCGACCCGGATCGGCCATACGCCGGGCTCGATCGCGACGACCAGCAGCGATTTCGAACCGAGCGACGTCTTCAGCAGTTCGCGGCACGTGCCGAGCCATTGACCGACGTCGATCGTCTCGCTGTGCAGCGGCTGCTTGCGCGCGACGCCGAGCAGCTGGCGCGTGAGCGACTGGCCGTTCTTCAGCGCGCGTTCGATCGCGCCGAGTTCCTTGTCGAGATGCTGGACGCCGCGTCGCCGCGCGATCTGCACGTTGCTCGAGATGATCATCAGCAGGTTGTTGAAGTCGTGCGCGACGCTGCCGACCAGGTTGCCGAGCGCCTGCATCTTGCGCGACTGCCGGTACGCCGATTCGATCGAGCGCCGCATCGACGCTTCGGCCTGCCAGCGGTCCCAGGCCTCCTCTTCCGCCTTCAGCCGCTTCAGCGACAGCCAGATCACCGACCACAGCGCGATCGACGGCGCGAACATCGAGATGAACAGCACGCTCAGGTGTTCGTACCATTCACGCCAGATCGCCGACGTGCGGTACGCACAGGTCACGTACACGGGGTAGCTGCCGACCTGGCGGTACGCGACGATCTCGCTGCTGGCGCCGTCGTGGCGCACCCGCACGACGCCCGCGCGCGGATCGCTTTGCGCGTTGCCGAAGGTGGCCGTGAGATCGGTGTGCGCGAGCGACGGCGGCGGCGGATACGACGCGATCACCGCGCCGTCGGAGCGCGCGAGCGCCATCGTCATCGGAGTGGCCGCACCGCCGAGCAGGTCGCGGTAGAACGCATTGAAATACGACGACTTCAGCGCGATCGACACCATGCCGGCGAACGAACCGTCGCTATGGCGTCGCGCGACGCCCGTGTTGAACACGGGGATGTTCTCGAGCTTGAGCGGCCCCATCATCAGCTTCGAGATGTGTTCGATCACCCGGCCGTCCCGGATGCCGGCGAAGTCGTCGCGGTTCGCGATCGACGCATAGGGCGCCGGATAGTAGAGGCTGTTGGCGAGCAGCATCCCGCTCGCACCGAAGATCGACACCGCGGCCACCTGCGGATAGCCGCCGCCGATCGTGTTCAGCGCTTCGTGGATGTCGGATTCGTGGCGGCGCACGGTGGCGTCGTCCATGTCCTGCACGAGGTCGACGATGCGCGCATCGAGCGTCTCGCTCAGGTCGAACACCTTGAGCGCATGTTCCTCGGCGACGCGCACGGTGCGCATCGTCACGTCGCTCGCCGCGGCTTCGCGGGCCTTCAGGTCGTTGTACGCCATGACCGACACGTAGATGCACGGCAGCACGATCGCCGCGACCAGCAGCACGATCAGCGTCACGCGCCGGACCGCGAAATCGTGCTCGGGCGCGCCGGACGCATAGTTGCCGTCGTCCTGCCAGTCATCGGCGGGCGGTGCGGTGTGCGTGCGGGAGTCGGCGGGACGTTCGGACGTCATCGAAGAAAGCGGGTGAAGCGGAGGTGTTCCATCATAAACGAGTTGCGCACGTGCGCCGTACCGCCGCACCGATGTGCAACCTGGTGATTCCGACAGGGGCACGGTGAAAGTTTGAAAACGCTATGAATCCGGCAGCGCAAACGTACACAAAGAAAAATTTTGCGTGCTTATCTCGAAAATGGTCGCGGCTGTTTTCAGAATGCAGGGCGAATGAATCGATTTTGTTCGAAATGGTGAAAATGGCGAGTTGCACCGCCTTCGGTTTACTCAGAGAATCGCGCCTTGCTTTCCCCATGACAGATATATGCGCCCGCCGGCGTTTGCGGCGCGGTGTGTCGCGTGCCTCGCGCCGCGGCGCCCGCGCGCGGCCGCACGGCGGTGGCCGCGCTTGATCGCATGGCGCCTAAAGAAGCGCGCCGCGCGGTCGTTAACGCGAGAGAGACCATTCCGTATACCGCTTCGCCGCCATGCCTTTGCCGATCGTGATCGCCGACGACTCCTTGCTCGCTCGCAAACTTCTGACAAAGGCACTCCCGGGGGACTGGGACGTCGACGTCACGTATGCGGCGAATGGTCGTGAGGCCCTGGCGCTCTATCGTGACGGCAAGGCTTCCGTGATGTTTCTGGACCTGACGATGCCCGACATGAACGGCTATCAGGTGCTCGAGACACTGCGCCACGAAGATCTGAACACGTTCGTGATCGTGGTATCCGCCGATATCCAGCCGCAGGCGCAAGCACGCGTGCGCGAGTTGGGCGCGATCGCATTCGTTGCCAAGCCCGTGACGTCGGAGGCGTTGCTGCCCATTCTCAAGGAGTATGGGTTGTATGCCTGAATCGGTGTTCACGGCGGAGCAACGCGACGCGTTGCAGGAAATCGCCAACCTCGCGATGGGCCGTGCCGCCGCACGGCTCGCGCTGCTGCTCGGGCACTTCATCGAGCTGTCGGTACCGCGCGTGCGCGTCGTGAAGGCCGCCGATGCGGGCGACGCGCTGCGCGAGATGACGGGCATCCACGATAACGTGACGGCCGTGCGCCAGGGATTCCGTTCCGACATCAAGGGCGAGGCGATCGTGCTGTGCCGCAGCGCGGGCGTCGCGCGGCTCATGTCGCTGATGGAGCGCACGTTCGGCGACGGCGTGTATGCCGGCATGGCCACGCAGGACGAACTCGTGTTCGATGTCTCGAACGTGCTGATGAGCGCATGCGTCGCGTCGATCCTCGACGAACTCGGCCGCAAGCCCGTGTTTTTCCCGCCGGGGCTGCTCGGCGCGAACGTGTCGTTCGACGACGTGTTCCAGCCGACCGCGCTGGCCTGGAGCGTCGCGCTGCTGCTCGAAGTGAACTTCGGCCTCGAGGATCACGCGTTCCGCGCACATTTCGTGATGCTGATGGCCGAGGACTCGATCCGGCTGATGGGCGACGCGCTCGACGCGTTGCTGTCCGCGCTATGAACGCGATCCCCGCCGCCACCGCCACCGCCGTGTCGCTGAGCGACCTCGTGATCGAACGGGTCGGCTTCGGCCTGTTCGTGCTCGACCGCGCGATGACCGTGCTGATGTGGAATCGCTTCATGCAGGACCACAGCGGCATCCCGGCCGCCGACGTGATCGGCCGCAACCTGTTCGACTGCTTTCCGGCGCTGCCGCGCGCGTGGCTCGAACGCAAGCTCGAGAGCGTGTTCCAGCTCGGCAGCTTCGCGTTCAGCTCATGGGAGCAGCGGCCCTACCTGTTTCGCTTCGAGCACGACCGGCCGATCACGGGCGGCGTCGACTACATGCAGCAGGATTGCACGTTCATGCCGCTCACGCGCGGCCGTGAAGTCGAGGCCGTGTGCGTGACGATCTCGGACGTCACGCACGTGAGCGTGATGCAGCGCGAGCGCGAGGAGGCGGTCGCGAAGCTGCGCGAGCATGCGAATCTCGACGGCCTCACCGGCATCGCGAACCGGCGCTTCTTCGAGGCGCGGCTCAGTGACGAGTTCGCGCGCTGGCAGCGCTACGGCGGCGACCTGTCGGTGCTGCTGTTCGACCTCGACCACTTCAAGACGATCAACGACCGGTTCGGGCATGCGGCCGGCGATGCGGTATTGCGCGAGACGGCGCGCCGCGTCGCGTCGATCGTGCGCGCGCAGGATACGTTCGGCCGCTTCGGCGGCGAGGAATTCGCGCTGCTGCTGCCGTGCACGAATCTCGACGAAGCGATGCGGGTAGCGGACAAGGTGCGCCACGCGATCGGCAGCACGCCGGTCGACGCGGAAGGCGTCAGCGTGCCGGTGACGGCGAGCGTCGGCGGCGCGTGCGCGACGGCCGGCGCGCTGGCGTGCGACGTGCTCGTCAACGAGGCCGATACCGCGCTCTATCGCGCGAAGCGGCTCGGGCGCGACCGGTCGATCGCATACGCGTAAGCGCGGCGCGGCCGCAGCGCGGTTACCTGCGGCGTACCGCACACCGCACACCGCACACCGCACACCGCACACCGCACACCGCACACCGCACACCGCACACCGCACACCGCACACCGCACACCGCACACCGCACACCGCACACCGCGCGTGCCGCGCCCCCGTCAGCTTTTCGCGATATCCGCCAGCACGCCGGCCAGCACGGCCGGCTGCGACACGAACGGCGAATGGCTGCTGTCGAGCTGGTGCACGTGCGTCGGATTGCCGGGCACGAACGCGTCGGCTTCGTCGATGAAGCGCTGCTGCAGCGCGGGCAGGATCACGCGATCCGCCAGGCACTTGATGTAGTGACGGTCGATCGCGCCCCAACGCGCGGCGGTCGTCGGGATCGCGGTCGCGAACGGCGCGGCCGGCACGTCGCAGGTCATCAGGTTCGCCACCGCCTCGAAGTCGGCCTGCGGCACGTCGTCATACAGTGCGCGCTTCACGAGCCCGCGATACGCGGCATCGCCGCTGTGCGGATCGATCCGCAGCGCGCCCGCGACGCGCGGGCTCGCGAGCATCAGCGGGCCCAGCATTTCGCCCTTGTTCTCGGGTGCGCGCACGTAGTCGAGGCCCGGCACGCCCGACGCGGGCATGAACGCCGCGAGATAGACGATCTTCGCGATCTTCTCCGGCGCACGCTCCGCCGCGGCCGTGATCGCGAGGCCGCCCATGCTGTGCCCGACGAGCACGACCTTGCCGCGGCCGAGCGCGTACGCGTCGTCGACGGCCTGCATTACCTGCGTCGCGTAATCGTCGAGCGTGGTGTTCGCGACCGGCGACGGCTCGGCGCCGAAGGCGTCCTTGTCGAGCGGCCGTTCGAGATAGGACGCGGGAAAGCGGGCGTTGATGCCGTGCGCGGGCAGGTCGCGCGCGATCGACAGGTAGCCGCGCTCGGCCAGCGCGGCCGCGACGTGCGCGTAGCACCACGCACCGTGCCACGCGCCGTGCACCAGCACGAAAACGGGATGGTCGGATGGCGCGGTGGCGGTTACGTTCGTCTCCATGGTGTCCGTGTTTTTTTGAGAAAGATGTTCATCTTAGACGAAGCCGCGTCGACGAAGCTGCGCGCACCGGCATGAACGCACGGCCCGAGCGTGCGCGGGCGCGCACCGGCTGTCGGGATGCGGCGCTTTTGTCTCGTACAGGCCACATTTCGTCTCGATCTGATTTGAATTTGCGCCGAAGCGCGCTAATTTGACGCTTTGCTCCCGATTGCGCCCCATGAACGTCGATTACCTCTTCTACCGGCGGCCGGACAAACCCGGCCCCTATTCCCTCGACGACCTGGGCGAGACCGCGCCGCCGATCGGCCCGAGCGACATGGTGCGCGCGGGAATCACGCGCGTGTT
The DNA here is from genome assembly GCF_024656005.1 of Burkholderia sp. SCN-KJ. Lineage (NCBI taxonomy): Bacteria > Pseudomonadati > Pseudomonadota > Betaproteobacteria > Burkholderiales > Burkholderiaceae > Burkholderia > Burkholderia sp. SCN-KJ. The sequence goes on along the minus strand of NZ_JANKOG010000007.1, from coordinate 321,227 downwards.
CGAGCAGATCGACTGGCGGGAATCGCCCGACGTGCCGGGCGCGTGGTTCGGCACCGGCGGCCCGTCGTTCCAGTTCACGGCGGAGCCCGACGGGCGCGTGACGAGCTTCATGGGCTCGCGGCTCGAACGCCGCTCGATGCTTCAGCTGACCCGCGAAATGGGGCTCATCGCGCTCGACCTGCAGCGCGACATCGTCTACGGCTGACGGGCGGCGCGGCGCCGTTCCCCGCCGCGGCCGGCCCGCCAGGCCCCGCGCGGGCCGCCGGGCGCGGCGCGTGTCCGCCATCGAACTTCAAAGATTGCTATACTTTCGCCCAATTCCGGCTTCCGGCCGGTAATTTGTGCCTGTCTGCGTCGATCGTTCGCATATCTCGCACGCATTTGACGCCCTGACCAACCCAGCCGGGCATGGCTTCTTCAATCGCCCCGCGTGGGTGTCTCCGTGGAGCTCGTCTTGGCCGTTTCCAATCTCGTCGTGGACGAACAAGAAACCGACGCCGCTGCCGTCACATCGGGCAGTTCTTTCTATCTGGCGATGCGCATCCTGCCGGCGGTGCAGCGCGATGCGATGTTCCAGGTCTACGCATTCTGCCGTGCCGTCGACGACATCGCCGACAGCGACCTGCCGCGCGCCGAGCGCAACGCAGGCCTCGATCGCTGGCGCGCGGACATCGACGCGTGCTTCGCCGGCCAGCCGCCGCGCCATCTGGTCGCGCTCGAGCGCGAGATTCGCGCGTTCGACCTGAAGCGCGAGGACTTCCACGCGATGATCGACGGGATGGCGATGGACGCCGCCGAGGACATCTGCGCGCCGGACGAACCGACGCTCGACCTGTTCTGCGATCGCGTGGCGAGCGCGGCCGGCCGTCTGTCGGTGAGGATTTTCGGGATCCCGGAGGCGGCAGGCATCAAGCTGTCGCACCACCTCGGCCGCGCGCTGCAACTGACGAACATCCTGCGCGACATCGACGACGACGCGGCAATCAACCGCTGCTACCTGCCGCGCGAGCTGCTCGCGCGCGAAGGCATCGCGATCACCGATCCGGCGACGATCGTGCGCGACCCGGCGCTGCCGCGCGTGTGCGCGACGCTCGTCGAGCGCGCGCTCGAGCACTTCCGCGAAGCGGATGCCGTGATGGATACGTGCACGCGTGCGCAGGTGAAGGCGCCGCGCATCATGTCGGGCGCGTATCGCTGCATCCTCGAAGCCGCGATCGCGCGCGGCTTCGCCGCCCCGCGCGCGCCGCTGCGCAAGCCGAAGGCGCGCATGCTGATGATCGCCGCGCGCTACGCGCTGTTCTGAGCCGATGCCCAGAACCGTCCACGTGATCGGTGCAGGACTCGCGGGCCTGTCGGCCGCCGTCGAGCTGCAACGCCGCGGGCGGCGCATCGTGCTGCACGACGCGCATGCGCATGCGGGCGGCCGCTGCCGCTCGTGGTTCGACGGCGTGCTGAACACGACGCTCGACAGCGGGCTGCATCAGGTTTTCGCGGGGCAATCCGCGACCCAGCGCTACCTCCGCGCGATCGGCGCGGCCGATCGGCTCACGGGGCCCGCGCTGCCTGAATGTCCGGTGGTCGACGTCGCGTCGCAGCAGCGCTGGACGCTGCGTTTCGGCAACGGGCGCTGGCCGTCGTGGCTGTTCGACGCCGCGTCGCGCGCGCCGGGCACCACGCCGCTCGATTATCTTGCGCTGGCCTCGCTCGCGTTCGCGCGCACCGGCCGCTCGCTCGCACAGACGATGCGCTGCGACGGCATGCTGTGGGATCGTTGGCTGCGGCCGTATTTCATCGGCGTGCTGAACGTCGAGCCGCGCCATGCGAGCGCCGAGCTCGCGCGCGCGGCGCTGTGCGGCACGTTTGCCGCGGGCGGCCCCGGATGGCGCCCGCTCGTCGCGCGCCACGGGCTCGGCAGCGCATTCGTCGAACCGGCGCTGCGGATGCTGCAGCACGGCGGCGCGCAGATCCGGCTGAACTCGCGGCTCGATGCGTTCGAATTCGGCGCGCACGGCAATGCGGTCGATGCGGTCGCGATCGGCGGCGAGCGCGTCGATCTCGCACCGGGCGACGCGGTCGTGCTGGCCGTGCCGCCCGAGGTCGCGCAGCCGCTCGTCCCGGATCTCACCGCGCCCGACACGTTCAGTGCGGTCGTGACCGCGTATTTCGCGGTCGATGCACCGGCCGACGGCCCGCTGCAGACGACCGTCGTCAACGGCGTCGTCGACGCGGTGCGCACCGGCGGCGGTCCGCTCGCGGCGACCATCCGCGACGCGGGCCGCTGGCTCGACATGCCGCGCGATGCGCTCGCGCGGCGCATCTGGGAAGACGTCGCGCGCGTGACCGGCGCGAACCCGGAAACCATTCCCGCGTGGCAGCTCGTGGTCGAGCCGCGCGCGGGGTTTGCGGCGGTGCCGTCGCAGGAAATGAAACGTCCGGCCGTGCGTACGCGCTGGACCAATCTCGTGCTGGCGGGCGACTGGATTGCCACCGGCTTGCCCGCCACGATCGAGGGCGCGATCCGTTCCGGCCAGCTGGCCGCGGACGTGCTCCAGACACAGTAAGCAACAGAGGGACCGATGAACGATCTCACCGAAATGGCCACCCTGTCCGCCGGCACCGTGCCGGCCGGGCTCGACGCGGCCGTCGCCGGCGCGACCGACGCGCTGCTGGCCGCGCAGAACGCGGACGGACACTGGGTCTACGAACTCGAGGCCGATTCGACGATTCCCGCCGAATACGTGCTGCTCGTCCACTATCTCGGCGAGACGCCGAACCTCGAGCTCGAACGGAAGATCGGCAAGTATCTGCGCCGCATCCAGCAGGCCGACGGCGGCTGGCCGCTGTTCACCGACGGCGCGCCGAACATCAGCGCGAGCGTGAAGGCGTATTTCGCGCTGAAGGTGATCGGCGACGACGAGAACGCCGAGCACATGCAGCGTGCGCGCCGTGCGATCCACGCGATGGGCGGCGCCGAGATGTCGAACGTGTTCACGCGCATCCAGCTCGCGCTGTACGGTGCGATTCCGTGGCGCGCGGTGCCGATGATGCCGGTCGAGATCATGCTGCTGCCGCAGTGGTTCCCGTTCCACCTGTCGAAGGTGTCGTACTGGGCGCGGACCGTGATCGTGCCGCTGCTGGTGCTGAACGCGAAGCGTCCGATCGCGAAGAACCCGCGCGGCGTGCGCATCGACGAGCTGTTCATCGACCCGCCCGTCAACGCCGGCCTGCTGCCGCGCCAGGGCCACCAGAGCCCCGGCTGGTTCGCGTTCTTCCGCGTGGTCGATCATGCGCTGCGCGCGGTCGACGGCCTGTTCCCGAACTACACGCGCGAACGCGCGATCCGCCAGGCCGTGTCGTTCGTCGACGAGCGCCTGAACGGCGAGGACGGTCTCGGCGCGATCTATCCGGCGATGGCCAACGCGGTGATGATGTACGACGTGCTCGGCTATGCGGAAGATCATCCGAACCGCGCGATCGCGCGCAAGGCGCTCGAGAAGCTGCTCGTCGTGCACGAGGACGAAGCGTATTGTCAGCCGTGCCTGTCGCCGGTGTGGGACACGTCGCTCGCCGCGCATGCGCTGCTCGAGACCGGCGACGCGCGTGCCGAGGAAGCCGTGCTGCGCGGCCTCGACTGGCTGCGCCCACTGCAGATCCTCGACGTGCGCGGCGACTGGATCTCGCGCCGCCCGCACGTGCGTCCCGGCGGCTGGGCGTTCCAGTACGCGAACGCGCACTACCCTGACGTCGACGACACGGCCGTGGTCGTGATGGCGATGGACCGCGCGCAGAAGCTCAGGCAGACGGACACGTATCGTGACTCGATGGCGCGCGCGCGTGAATGGGTCGTCGGCATGCAGAGCAGCGACGGCGGCTGGGGCGCGTTCGAACCGGAAAACACGCAGTACTACCTGAACAACATCCCGTTCTCCGATCACGGCGCGCTGCTCGATCCGCCGACCGCCGACGTGTCGGGCCGCTGCCTGTCGATGCTGTCGCAGCTCGGCGAGACGCCGCTGAACAGCGAGCCGGCCCGTCGCGCGCTCGACTACATGCTGAAGGAGCAGGAGCCGGACGGCAGCTGGTACGGCCGCTGGGGGATGAACTACGTGTACGGCACGTGGACGGCCCTGTGCTCGCTGAACGCGGCCGGCCTGACGCCGGACGATCCGCGCATGAAGCGCGGCGCGCAGTGGCTGCTGTCGATCCAGAACAAGGACGGCGGCTGGGGCGAGGACGGCGACAGCTACAAGCTGAATTACCGCGGTTTCGAGCAGGCGCCGAGCACCGCGTCGCAGACGGCCTGGGCGCTGCTCGGCCTGATGGCGGCCGGCGAGGTGAACAACCCGGCCGTTGCACGCGGCGTCGACTACCTGATCGCTCAGCAGAACGAAGAAGGCCTGTGGGACGAAACGCGCTTCACGGCGACCGGCTTCCCGCGCGTGTTCTATCTGCGCTATCACGGCTATCGCAAGTTCTTCCCGCTGTGGGCGCTCGCGCGCTATCGCAACCTGAAGCGCGCCAACGCGACGCGCGTGACGGTCGGGATGTAACGCGTGGCGCCGACGCAGCACAACGGCACGTTGCCCGTCATCGCCGTCACGGGGATGGCGTTCGAGGCGCGCATCGCGCGCGGTCAGGGCGTCGAGGCCGTGTTCGCCGCGCGGGCCGACCGGCTCGAGCGCGCGCTGGCCGAGGCGACCGCGCGCGGTTGCGCGGGCATCGTGAGCTTCGGCACGGCAGGCGGGCTCGCGCCCGATCTCGCGCCCGGCGCGCTCGTGATCGCGGACGCGATCGACGGGCCGTTCGGCCGCGTTCAGACCGATCCGGGCTGGAGCGCGCGGCTCGTCGCCGCGCTGCACGACACGCCGGTATGGGCGCGCGTCACGCGCGGCACAATGGCGGCGGTCGGCGCGCCGGTCGTCAGCGAACAGGAAAAGACGTCGCTGCATCGCGCGAAGGGCGCGCTCGCCGTCGACATGGAATCCCATATCGCCGCGGCCTTCGCGGCGTCGCGCGGCGTACCGTTCGCGGTGTGCCGCGCGATCGTCGACCCGGCGTGGCGCACGCTGCCGCGCGCGGCGACGGCCGGCCTGCGCGACGACGGCAGCACGGCGATCCTGCCGATCCTGCGCGAACTGCTGAAGCAGCCGTCGCAGCTCGGCCCGCTGCTGCAGGTCGCGGGCGACGCGCGCGCGGCACGCACGACGCTGATCCAGGCGCGGCACGCATTCGAGCGTGCGGGCGCGATGCGGATCGTCTGAGCGGCGTTCGCCGCTTCTCCTCTCCCCCTTCCGTTCCCGTTTTCCTGACGCACAAAAAAAGCGCGCTGCGTGATGCAGCGCGCTTCGGCTTGTCGGCGGGTTCCGTGCCGCGTTACTGCGCGGCCGGTGCGCTCGCGGGCAGGGTCGGCATCGCTGGCGCGATCGGCGCGCCGTTGGAGGCCGGTGCCGTCGTCGCCCTGCTCGGCGCCGTCACGGGCGCAGCGGCCGAGGCCGCGGCAGGCGCGCTCGCGGGCATCGCGCCGTCCGCACCCGGATCGTCGTACTGCGGCAAGCCCGGCGCCGCCGGCGCGTTGTTCGGCGCGCCGCCTGACTCGCCCGGATCCTCGTAGTTCGGCAAGCCCGGCACGGCCGGCGTGGCCGCCGGCACCGCTCCCGCTTCACCCGGCTCCGTGTAGTTCGGCGGCGCGGCCGACGCCGACTGGCCGTGATACGTCAGCGACTTGCGCTGCTGCAGATACGCATCGCGGACGAACGAGTACGGATCGAGTGCCGCCTGCTTCAGCAGATCGGTCGCGCCGAGCAGGTCCGAACGCGCGCTGATGAACTGCGCGATGTACATCGGATTGCGCACGGCCGGCTCGATGTAGTTGAGCAGGTTGAAGCGGACGTCCACCGCGCGGCCGACGCCGTCGCGGATCGTGCTGGGCCCGAACACGGGCAGCACGAGGTACGGGCCGGACGGCATGCCCCAGCGCGCCATCGTCAGCCCGAAATCCTGGTGATGCTTCGGCAGCCCGGCCGGCGTCGCGATGTCGATCAGGCCGGCGACGCCGAACACCGAGTTCATCGCCACGCGCATCAGGTCCTGCGTCGCATCGGTGATGCGCAGCTGCAACAGGTTGTTCGCCATGTTGCCGAGATCGCCGAGGTTCGAGAAGAAGTTGCTGATCGCGGTACGCACGGGCGTCGGCGTGATCTTCTGGTAACCCTTCGCGATCGGCACGGCGATGTTCGTGTCGACCGTGTCGTTGAACTTGTACATCGCCCGGTTCATCGGCTCGAGCGGGTCGTTGGGGTTGCGGTTCGGGCCCGTCGCACAGCCGCTCAGCACTGCGCTGGCAGCGACGGTCGCCGCAATGATTCGCACCTTATTCATTGTTTCCTTGCAATTGGTTCTTGGCGCGTTTGACGCGCGGTTTGCCCATCAGGACGGGCTGAAACACCACGGCGCCGATCAGGGTGCAGGTCAACGCCAGCGCGAGCAGCTTGCCCATGCTCGACGTGCCCGGATGATGCGACAGCCACAGGCTGCCGAAGGCGGTTGCGGTCGTCGCGGCGCTGAACAGCACCGCGTGCGTGAGGCTCGAATGCAGCAGGCCCGTCTGGCCCGCGCGCCACGCCATCACGAAGTACACCTTGAACGCGACGCCGACGCCGAGCATCAGCGGCAGCGCGATGATGTTCGCGAAGTTCAGCGACATGCCGAGCACGACGCACATCTCGAGCGTGACGAGCCCCGACACGAGCAGCGGCACCAGCGTGCGCAGCACGTCGCCGAAGCGGCGCAGCGTGATCCACAGCAGGATCGTGATCGAGAGGATCGACCACAGCGCCGCGTGCAGGAACGCGTTGATGATCGTGTCGGCCGAATGCAGGATCGAGATCGGCCCGCCGGTCGCGCCGGGTTCCGCCGCCTTCACCGTCTTCGCGAAGCGGCGCAGCATCGTGTCGTCGTTCGGATCGACGCCCTTCGGCACCTTCGGCGAAATCTGCACGAGCGCGTGGCCGTCCGGCGCGACCCAGTCGCGCACGATCTGCGGCGGCAGCGATTCGCGCGTGATGTCCTGCGGCTGCAGCAGCGCCGCGAGCTGGTTGAGCGCGATGCGCAGCGTGTCGGAGAACGCGCGTTCGGCGCGGTCGCGCGCCGCGCTGTCGGCGGCGGCCAGCTTCGCGAGCGACGCCGACAGATGCTGCGCGGCGGCGGCACCCGGGCCCGGGTGATCTTCCGCCGCGTAGCTCAGCAAATCGGACACGCGCTTGAGCGCGGCGACGCGCTGCGCATCGGTCGCGGCCGGCGCGGCCGGCTGCGTCAGCGCGGGCAGCAGCTCGCTCGCGGCCGCGGCGATCGCCGCGCGCTTGGCCGGCTGGTCGGCCGGCACGAAGGTCGTGAGCGTCGTCGTGCGGCCGACTTCCGGCAGCGCGTCGAGGCGCTTCGCGGCCGCGTCGGCCTCGGCGAGCGACGGCGCGAGCAGCGTGACGTCGTTGACGGCCGCTTCGGGCGAATCCTTCAGCGCGAGCAGCGTCGCCATCGATTCGCTGTTCGGATCCTTCAGGTGCAGCGGGTTGAAATCGAAGTGCAGGAACGCGAGCAGCGGCAGCGCGCCGATCACGACCGCGAGCGTGCCGATCAGGATCGGCTTGCGATGGCGATCGAGGAAGTCGTCGACGGGGGCGAGCCACGGAAAGCCCGGCGTCTTCGATTCGCCCGGCGGCGCGAACAGGCGCAGCAGCGCGGGCAGCAGCGTGAGCGTGGTCAGCAGCGCGACGAACATCCCGACGCCCGCGATCAGGCCGAGCTCGGACACGCCGCGATAGGCCGTGGGGATGAACGAGAAGAAGCTCGCCGCAACCGCCGCGGTGGCGAGCGCGAGCGGCATGCCCATCGAGTGCGCGGCGCCGATCAGCGCGTGATCGATGCGCGGATCGCGGAAGCGTTCCTCGCGGTACTTCACGCCGTACTGGATCGAGAAGTCGACGCCGAGGCCGACGAACAGCACCATGAACGCGACCGAGATCATGTTCAGCGAACCGACCATCGCGAGGCCGAGCGCGGCCGTCACGACGAGGCCGACGAACAGCGTGACGAGCACCGAGCCGATCATCCGCTTCGAGCGCAGCGCGAGCCACAGGATCACGAGCACCGCCAGCAGCGTGAGCACGCCGTTGAGCGCGGCGCCGTCTTGCACCGACGCGAATTCGTCGTCGGCGAGCGGCTGTTCGCCGGTCAGGCGCACGACCGCGCCGTAGCGTTGCTCGAGACCGAGCGCATTCGCCGTGTCGCGGATCACCCGGGTCGTTTCGGCACCGGCCTTCAGCGCGCCATAGTCGACGACCGGCTGCACCGTGACGAACGCGCGTGCCGGCTGGCGTGCGGCATCGCTGTCGACCAGCCCGCGCCACGAGAACGCGGCGGGCCTGCCGGCCAGCACGTCGTCGACCGTCGCGGCGCTGCGCGCGAGCAGCTTCGCCATCGCGGGCAGCTTCACCTGGCCGGTCAGGAGCGGCTGGCCGAGCGTGGTGGACAGCGTGGTCGCGAGCCCGGTCAGGCTCGGGTTCTTCGCGAGTTCGTTGACGAGCGGCCGCGCGCTTGCGAGCTGCGACGTCGTATTCGACACTTCCTGCGGCGACAGGAACAGCAGCCCGTTGTGCTCGAAGAACGGGCCGCCGCCGGGTTCGGCGACCTGGCCGATGCGGCCGGCGTCGGCCTGCTTGCGCAGGGCTTCGGTGAGCGCGTGCGCGGCGGCCGTCGCGAATTCGGGGGCCGGTGCCTCGACCACCGCGAGGATCGTGCCGTTGCGTTGCGGGAAGGCCTTGTCGACGGCCTGGCCGAGCGCGGCCCACTGCGGTTCCGCGTCGACGAGCTTGCTGATGTCCGTGTTGATCTTGAAGTGCTGCGCGACGTAGACGCCGCTGAAGACGGCGATGACGAGCGACAGCACGACGACCCAGACGGGGCGGCGTACCGACAATGCGACGAGTCGGACGATGAGAGAAGTCACCATGTGGCGGTGGGGAGGGGCTGGCAAGGACAAGGCAAAGAGTATACCGGCGCCACGTGGCGTCGGTCGCCACGTTGGTGCGTAAAGGGGCGGGAAGGATATTTGCTTCGCCGGGAGGGAATCGTTGCGAATGGTCGGACGAATGGGCGACGGAAATTGACATAATCGGCGCCGATCGCGCTGCGGCCGGCACCCTGTGACAAAAGGGGCTGAAAGGTAACAGTCGGTCACCGCGCGGCAGGCGGGCCGCCGGGCCGCTATACTTCGACCCACCGGCCGATGCGATCGACGCAATCCGCCGTCCGTTTTTTTCACCGAGTGCGAATATCCGTATGAAACGTCATCTGTTTGCTTTCGTCGCGGCGGCCGCCGTGTCGGTTTCCGCTTTCGCGCAGAGCGCGCCGGTCGACATCGTCCGCAATGCGGTCGAAGGCACCGTCAACGCGATGAAGGCCGATCCGGGTGCGCGCGGCGGCGACATGGCGAAAGTCACGCAAGTCGTCGAGCAGCGCTTCCTGCCCGCGACGAACTTCGAGCGCACGACCCGCATCGCGGTCGGCGATGCCTGGAAGCAGGCGACGCCGCAACAGCAGCAGGAGTTGTACAAGCAGTTCAAGCTGCTGATGACGCGCACCTATGCCGCGTCGCTCGCGCAGCTCGGCAACCAGGACGCGAAGTTCTCGTTCAAGGCCGGCGGCGCGTCGGGTGCCGATGCGCTGGTGCAGTCGACGGTCACGACGCCGGGCGACAGCCAGTCGGTCGGCTACCGGCTCGGCAAGGTCGGCAGCGACTGGAAGATCTACGACATCGACATGTCGGGTGCGTGGCTGATCCAGGTCTACCAGGGCCAGTTCAAGAGCCAGCTCGCGTCGGGCGGGATCGACGGCCTGATCGCGTATCTGCAGAAGCACAATTCGCGGACGAATTGAGCGTCGCTGCGCGCAGTCTGGATGAGTGAAAGGCGCCTTCGGGCGCCTTTTTCGTTCGTGGTCAGTCGAGCGGTTGAGCGGCGATTGCCACTGCGCGATGCCGACTCGGCGAATCACATGCGAAGCGAGAAAAAACAGCACCGTAGGGCTAATCAATGTGACCGAGGCGCACAGTGCCTTTGCGGCGCCGCACGTCGCCGCCCTACCGCCGCCGATGCTCGACCGCGAACTTGATCAGCTCCGCCTGCCCTTCGATCTCGAGCTTGCGCTTCAGGTTGAGCCGGTGCGTTTCCACCGTGCGGACCGACAGCCCCGTCTGCTGCGCGATCTGCTTGCTCGACAGCCCCTCGGCCAGCGCATCGAGGATGTCGCGCTCGCGCGGCGTCAACCGGTCGAGCGGCGACGCGGTCGCGCTTGCCTGGATCATCCGCGCGGCGAGCCCTTCGCTGAAGAACGTCTGCCCGGCCAGCACCGAGCCGATCGCGCGCACGATCTCGCTCGCGGGCGAATCCTTCAGCAGGTAGCCGCTCGCGCCGGCGCGCACGGCCTGCGTCACGTATTCGATGTTGTCGTGCATCGACAGCATGAGCACGCGAATCCCCGGAAAGCGCTCGTGGAACACGCCCGCGAGCGTGATGCCGTTCATCCCGTTCATGCCGACGTCCATCAGCGCGAGATCGGGCTCGAGCGACGCGGCGAGTGCAAGCGCCTCGTCCGCGTTGCCGGCTTCGCCGACCACCGACAGGTCGGCCGCCTCGAGCCGCATCCGCAGGCCGTCGCGCACCAGCGGATGATCGTCGACCAGCAGCAGTCGGGCAGCGGGCCGGGCGGTGTCGGGGGCGCTCATGGGCAAGGGTCTCCGGTGATGGGGATCGTGTTCAGGCGGCGCGCAGCGGCACGCGCGCGGCCACGACGGTATGGCCGACCTGCGACGTGATCGTCAGCATGCCGCCGAGCGCGTCGAGCCGCTCGCGCATGTTGCGCAGCCCGATGCCGCGGCGCGCGTCGGTCTGCGTACGCTCGGCGTCGAAGCCGCAGCCGTTGTCGGCGATGGTCAGCGTGACGGCATGCGCTCCGACGTCGAGCGTGACGGCCGCGCGCGACGCCTGCGCATGATGCACGATGTTGCTGAGCGCCTCCTGCGCGATCCGGAACAGCGCCGTGTTGACCGGCGCGGGCAGCGGTCGCGCGCCGCTGTGCGCGACCTGCGTATAGCCGATGTCGATGCCGCTTTCCGCGCCGAGCTCGCGCACGAGCTGTTCGAGCGCGGCGGCGAGGCCGAGATCGTCGAGCATCGCCGGGCGCAACGCGTGCGAGATGCGCCGCACTTCGCGCAGCGTGTCGCCGAGCCGCCCGACGCCCGACGCGAGCGCCTGCTCGGCCTCGGGCATGCGCGCGGTGCCGCGCTCGAAGCGCGCGAGCGCGGATTCGAGCATCAGCTTCGCGGACACCATCATCTGGCTGATCCCGTCATGCAGCTCGCGCGACAGTCGCTCGCGCTCCTGCTCCTGCGATTCGACGACGCGCTGCGCGAGCTGCTTGAGCTTCGCGTCGGCGCTGCGCGACTCGCTGACGTTCAGCACCAGCGCACAGACGGCGATCGCCGCCGCGCCGGTCAGCGCGATCGCGGTGAGCCAGCTCATCGTGCGCTCGATGTTCGCGGACGCGCGCGCGTCGATGCGCTGCAGCGCGGTGTCGACGTCGTCGAGATAGATGCCGGTGCCGACCATCCAGCCCCAGCGTTCGAGCGCGACGACGTAGCCGAGCTTCGGCGCGGGCTTGCCCGTCGACGGCCGCTGCCACGTGTAGCGCACGTAGCCGCCGCCGTGCGACGCGGCGCCGATCAGCTGCTGGATCGTCAGCGCACCCTGCGGGTCGCGCATCGACCAGTAGTTGTGGCCGACGCGCTCGGGCTCGCGCGGATGCATCAGCGCATTGCCGTGCAGGTCGTACACGAAGAAATAGCCGTCGGGGCCGAAATCCATCTTCTGCAGCATCGCGAGCGCCTGCGTGCGCAGCAGTCCGTCGTCGCGCGCATTGCGGCCGCTCGCATCGTACAGCGGCATGATCGCGCTCGTCGCGAGCTCGACGTAATGCTTCAGCTCGACTTCCTTGCTCGACAGGTAGGCGGCCTGGATCGTCGCATGCTGCGTGCGCGCGAGCGACGTCGCCTGCTGGCGCACGCCGAAGCCGATGCCGGCGATCGCGAGCAGGAACGGCACGATGGCCAGAAGGAAAATCTTTGCCTTGAGTCTCATGGTGGTGTGAAGCGGGCGCGGGCCGGCGGGCGCGCGTGTCGCGCGGCGGCGGGGCGAGCCGACATTGTCGGCGATTTCGCCCGCGGCCGGCGTTGCGGCGGCCGGGCGGCCAGCCGTGGCTCAGGCGCGCCGCAGCGAGCGCTCGGCGGACGGGGCCGTCTGCACGACGACCTGGTTGCGCCCGCCTTCCTTCGCGCGGTACAGCGCGTCGTCGGCGAGCTTCAGTGCGGCCTGGATGCTGTCGTCGCGCTCCGGATAGCAGGTCGTCACGCCGATGCTCGCGGTCAGGCGGTCGGACGCGTCCGTGTCGTGCAGGATGCCGAGATCGAGGATGCCGGTGCGGATCGACTCGGCGATCGCCACGGCGCCGGGCGTGTCGACGTCCGGCAGCACCACGACGAACTCCTCGCCGCCGTAGCGCGCTGCATAGTCGGCCGGGCGGCGCAGGCATCCGGCGATGCAGCGGCCGACCGCGGCGAGCGCGTCGTCGCCCGCCTGGTGGCCTTGCGTGTCGTTGTAGCGCTTGAAGTGATCGACGTCGACGAACAGCAGCGACAGCGCGTGCTGCGAGCGCGCCGCGCGGCGCCATTCGCGCGCGAGCGTGACGTCGAGCATCCGGCGGTTGTCGAGGCCCGTGAGGCCGTCGGTGCGCGCGAGCGCTTCCAGCTCGGTTTCCGCGCGGTGACGCTTGCGCAGCTGGATGTCGAGCAGCATCGACAGGCCGACGAAGCCGAGCGCGAGCAAGGCCATCGCCGAGCCGATCGGGATCGCGCGGTCGTACCACGCGGCGTAGGTGTCCGCCTCCGAGCGCGCGACCATGATGATCAGCGGCAGGTGGTCGAGGTGCCGGAATACGTACAGGCGCCGCACGCCGTCGATCGACGCGGTATCGGCGAAGCTCCCTTCGTTGGCGGTCATGAACCGGCGGAACGTGCTGGCCTTGCTGATGTTGCGGCCGACGATCGCCGGATCGTAAGGCTGGCGCGCGAGCATCAGGCCCTTCGTATTGATCAGCGCCATCGACCCGCGATCGCCGAGCGAGAGGCGCGAGAACAGGTCCTGGAAATATTCGAGCCGGATCGACATCACGGCGACGCCGCCGAACGACCCGTCGGGCCGCGTGATTCGCCGGCTGAGCGCGATGCTCGGCGAGCCGCCGCGCAATCGCGAGTGGTACGGGTCGCTGACGTACAGGCCGACGTCCGGGTTGTCGCGGTGCACCGTGAAGTACGATTCGTTGCCGAAGTTGGCCTTGCGCGGCACGTCGCTCTTGCCGTCGACCGCGATGTCGCCGTTCGAGTCGAGCACGTAGATGCCGCCGAGATACTTGGCCGTCGTCGCGCGATCGAACAGCACCTGGCGGCGCAGCGGCATCGGCAGCGCGAGGACCGCGGGATCGTTCTCGCCTTCGACGACCGCCTGCAGCGACAGCGCATAGAACTCGATGTTGCGCTCGATGTCCCACGACGCCATCAGCGCGATGTTCTGCTGGGTGGTGCGCGCGCGATCGCGTGCGTCGATCCGGCCTTCGTACAGCAGGACGCCGCACAGCAACAACAGGATCAGTGCGATCAGCAGCCCTGAATAGAAGATCAGGTGCGTCAGCAGGAACCGGCGCAATTGGGCGGCGACGCGGCTTGTCAGGCCGGATTCGCTGGGCATTGCGTAGTTGGTTTCTGCCATGGTCCGTGGATCGATGGGCATCGTCGCCGGGCGGCGGGCCGATGCGATTGTTCGTATGATTTGCCGGCGATGATCCGGAATGCACCCCCCGGTGCGCATTCCGCCCGACCGACCTGGAACACGGTGCCGATGATCGGTGATGGCGGCCGGATAAACCGCGGAATCACCTGCTCACCGGCAAGAATTGCCGCGATTCGACGATCCGACGAATCGGGCGGCGCGGATTGGTCCGAGTATAACGCGCGCATTCGTGCACGCGGAAAATGTTGCGGACCGTTGATCCGGATCAAATTATCGTCCTGGCAAAGACTTGCCAATCGCGTGCGGAACGTTGCAGCGCAAGGCTGTGCGCCAGGAGGGGGCGGCGCGCATTCCGCCGTCGCCGATTTACCTGCTTTAAGGGCAGGCGCACCCGGAATCTGAAGTCGCGCGCTACGGATCGATTATCCGTTTTCAGCGTTTGCATGAATTCGCATTTGAAAACGGGCAGCCGTAATGGCTGCCCGCTTCGTGAAAACCGCATGCGGGAAAGCCCGCATGCGAAGGCTTACGCGCCGTGCTGTTGCGCCTTGTACGCGAGTCGGAACCGATGCAGCAGCGGCTCGGTATAACCGCTCGGCTGCGACGTGCCCTGCAGCGCCAGTGCGCATGCGGCCTTGAACGCGGTCGACTGGTCGTAGCCGGGCGCCATCGGGCGATAGTTCGGGTCGCCGGCGTTCTGCTGGTCGACGACGCGCGCCATCCGCTTGAACACGTCGAGCACGAAGGCCTCGGTGATCACGCCGTGGCGCAGCCAGTTCGCGATGTGCTGGCTGGAGATGCGCAGCGTCGCGCGGTCTTCCATCAGGCCGACGTCGTGGATGTCCGGCACCTTCGAGCAGCCGACACCCTGTTCGACCCAGCGAACGACGTAGCCGAGAATGCCCTGCGCGTTGTTCTCGACCTCGCTCAGGATTTCGCTCTCGCTCCACGCGGCGCGCTCGACGACCGGCACGGTCAGCAGCCCTTCGAGCAGCGTGTCGCGCTCGCTTGCGTACGGCGTCTTCTCGAGTTCCTGCTGGATGGCCTGCACGTCGACGAGATGGTAGTGCAGCGCGTGCAGCGTCGCGGCGGTCGGCGACGGCACCCACGCGGTGTTCGCGCCGGCGCGCGGATGCGCGATCTTCTGCTCGAGCATCGCGTGCATCAGGTCCGGCATCGCCCACATGCCCTTGCCGATCTGCGCGCGGCCGCGCAGGCCGGCCGACAGGCCCGCGAGCACGTTGTTGCGCTCGTACGCCTGGATCCACGCCGACGACTTCATGTCGCCCTTGCGGATCATCGGGCCCGCTTCCATCGCGGTGTGCATCTCGTCGCCGGTGCGGTCGAGGAAGCCGGTGTTGATGAACGCGACGCGCGCGGCCGCCGCCGCGATACAGGCGGCGAGGTTCACGCTGGTGCGGCGCTCCTCGTCCATGATGCCCATCTTCAGCGTGTTGCGCGGCAGGCCGTACAGATCCTCGATGCGCGCGAACAGCGTGTCGGCGAACGCGACTTCGACCGGGCCGTGCATCTTCGGCTTCACGATGTAGATCGAGCCGGTGCGCGAGTTGCGCTTGGCCTTCAGGTCGTGCAGCGCGCACAGCGTCGTGACGACACCGTCGAGGATGCCTTCCGGAATCTCGTTGCCGTCGCGGTCCAGCACCGCGCCGTTGGTCATCAGGTGACCGACGTTGCGCACGAACAGCAGCGAGCGGCCGTGCAGCACCAGCGTGCCGCCGGCCGGCGTAGTGTACTCGCGATCGGCGTTCAGGCGGCGCGTGAAGGTCTTGCCGCCCTTCGCGACCTCCTCGACCAGCGTGCCCTGCATCAGGCCGAGCCAGTTGCGGTAGAGCTGGACCTTGTCGTCGGCGTCGACCGCCGCGACCGAATCCTCGCAGTCGATGATCGTGCTGACCGCGGCTTCGAGCACGACGTCCTTCACGTTCGCGAGATCGGCGCGGCCGATGGGGGTCGACGCGTCGATCTGGATCTCGAGGTGCAGGCCGTTGTGCTTCAGCAGGATCGCGGACGGCGCGCCGGCCGCGCCCTGGTAGCCGACGAACTGCGCCGGCTGCGCGAGGTGCACGACGCCCTTGCCGGTTTCGACGGCGAGCTGGCCGTCTTCCACGCGATAGCGCAGCGCGTCGCGGTGCGAGCCGCTTGCGAGCGGCGCCGCGTTGTCGAGCACGCCGCGCGCGTAGTCGATCACGCGCTGGCCGCGCGTCGGGTTGTACGCCGTGGTGCGCTCGGCGCCGCCGTCCTCGGGCAGCGCATCGGTGCCGTACAGCGCGTCGTACAGGCTGCCCCAGCGTGCGTTCGCGGCGTTCAGCGCATAGCGCGCGTTCGACAGCGGCACGACGAGCTGCGGGCCGGCCTGCGTCGCGATCTCGCTGTCGACGTTCGCGGTGGCTGCCGCGACGTTCGACGGGACCGGCACGAGGTAGCCGATCTGTTCGAGGAATGCGCGAAATGCGGCATGGTCGCGCACCGGGCCGGGGTGCGCGCGATGCCACGTGTCGAGTTCCTGCTGCAGGCGGTCGCGTTCCGCGAGCAGCTCGCGGTTGCGCGGCGCGAGGTCGTGCACGAGGGCCGAGAAACCGCTCCAGAACGCGGCCTTGTCGATACCGGTGCCCGGCAGTGCTTCGTTTTCAATGAACTGGCTCAGCGCTGGCGCGACTTGCAGTCCTGCTTGGTCGATCATCGTGATTCCTCCCGGGGAAAAAATTCGCGCGCGGCTTGGCTGACTCATGTCGCGACGCTTTGTACGCCGGCGCGGGCGATCAGCGCGTCCTGCTCGGACTTTACGCCAGACACGCCGATCGCGCCCGCAATCCGGCCGTCGAACGCTACCGGCACGCCGCCTTCGAGCAAGCCCGTCAGCGGCACGCTGAGAAACGCGGTGCGGCCACCGTTGATCATATCCTCATACGCTTTCGTCTCGCGCCGGCCGAGCGCCGCCGCACGCGCCTTGTCCTGCGCGATGACGGCGCTGGCCGGCGACGCGCCGTCCAGGCGCGCGAACGCGAGCAGGTGGCCGCCGTCGTCGACGATGGCGATCGATACGGCCCAGCCGTGCCGTGCGGCTTCCACGCGGGCGGCCGCGAGCATGCGTTCGGCGTCGGCGAGCTGGAGTTCGGGTTTGGTTTGCATCATGTTCCTCCGGAATCAGCGGTCGGTGGAATCAGTCGATCCGTCGGTCGTCGACGAGCTCGATCCAGTGGCGCACGCGCGTGCGGCCCGCGCCGTTCAGGTGAGTCTGGCAGCCGATGTTGGCCGTGACAATCAGGTCCGGCCGCGCGGCTTCGAGCGCGTCGAGCTTGTTGTCGCGCAGCCTGGCCGCGAGTTCGGGCTGCGTCAGCGCATAGGTGCCGGCCGAGCCGCAGCAGAGATGGCCGTCGGCGACATTCGTCAGATCGAAGCCGAGCCGCGTCAGGATGCTTTCCACCGCGCCGCCGAGCCGCTGCGCGTGCTGCAGCGTGCACGGGCAGTGGACCGCGACGCGGCGTCGCATCGATTCGGCCAGCGCGTCGAGCGGCTCGGCCGCGATCACTTCCGCGAGGTCGCGCGCGAGTGCGCTGACGCGCCGCGCCTTGTCCGCATAGACGGGGTCGGAGCGCAGCAGGTCGCCGTATTCCTTCACGAACGCGCCGCAGCCGCTCGCCGTCAGCACGATCGCCTCCGCGCCTGCTTCGATCGCGGGCCACCACGCGTCGATGTTGCGGCGTGCGCGCGCGAGCCCGGCATCCTGCGCGTTCAGGTGATATTCGGTCGCGCCGCAGCAGCCGGCTTCGCGCGCGGGCGTCACGCTGATGCCGAGCCGGTCGAGCACGCGCGCGGCGGCCGCGTTCGTGTTCGGCGACAGCGAAGGTTGCACGCAGCCTTCCAGCATCAGCACGCGCCGCGCATGGCGTACCGGCGGGCGCGGCATGGCGGCGGGCACGGCGGCCGGAATCTTGTCCTGCAGCGTGCCGGGCAGCAGCGGGCGCAGCGCGCGGCCGGCCTTCAGCAGCGCGGCGAAGGTTGCCGGCCGCGGCACCACGTGACGCAGGCCCGCGCGCAGCAGGCGCTCGCGCGCAGGCCGCCGCGCGCGCTTCTCGGCTTCCGTGCGGCCGATGTCGAGCAGCGTGTGATAGCGCACGCCGGACGGGCAGGTCGTCTCGCAGTTGCGGCACGTCAGGCAGCGGTCGAGATGCTGCTGCGTGCGCTCGCCGCACGGCTCGCCTTCGAGCATCTGCTTGATCAGGTAGATGCGTCCGCGCGGCCCGTCGAGCTCGTTGCCGAGCACTTGATAGGTCGGGCAGGTCGCATTGCAGAAGCCGCAGTGCACGCACGCGCGCAGGATCGCTTCCGCTTCGTCGGCCCGGTCGAGGGCCTTGCTGGCTTCGCTGAGATTGGTTTGCATATCGGCGGTTCGAAGTCGGGTTGGCGTCAGACGTTCGCGTACAGGCGGCCGGGATTGAAGATCGCATGCGGATCGAGCTGCGCCTTCAGTTGCCGATGCACGCGCAGCAGCGCGGGCGGCAGCGGCTGGAACGGCTCGGGCGTCGTGCCGGGCGTGAAGCAGCTCGCGTGGCCGCCCCACTGCGCGGCGAAGTGCTGCACGTCGGCCGGCGCGGCGTCGCTTTTCAGCCAGCGCTGCGCGCCGCCCCAGTCGACGAGCAGCGCGCCGGGCAGCGCATCGAGCGGCGCGGCCGCCGGCACCGATACGCGCCACAGCGGGCGCGGATCGTCGAAGAACGGCAGCGACAGGTCGCGCAGCCGCGCCCAGAACCCGTCGTCGCGATCGTCCATCCGCTCGCCGCCGATCGTGTCGCGCGCGGCCTTCACCGAGCCCTCGCCGCCTTCGAGCCGCACGCGCAGCACGCCGTCCGCGTGGCACGCACCCGCGAGCGGCAGCCCCGCGCGACGCCATGCCGCGACGCGCTGCACCGCTTCGCCGGCACCGAGCGCCAACGCGAGATCGCCGGTCGCGCGCGGCTTCGGCAGCACCTTCAGCGATACCTCCGTCACGACGCCGAGGCAGCCGAAGCTGCCCGCGAGCAGCCGCGACACGTCGTAGCCCGCCACGTTCTTCATCACCTCGCCGCCGAAGCGCAGGTGTTTCGCATGGCCGGTGATCACGCGACAGCCGAGCACGAAGTCGCGCACCGCGCCGGCCCACGGGCGGCGCGGCCCCGACAGCGCCGCCGCGAACATGCCGCCGACCGTTGCCGTGCCGCCGAACGTGGGCGGCTCGCACGGCAGCATCTGGCCGGCCGCGTCGAGCATCGCTTCCAGTTCGGCGAGCGGCGTGCCCGCGCGTGCGGTGATGACGAGTTCGGTCGGGTCGTACGCGACGATGCCGCGGTGCGTGCGCACGTCGAGCGTGCGGCCTTCGACCGCGCGGCCGACGAACGCCTTCGTGCCCGCGCCGCGGATGTGCAGCGGCTGGCCCGCGCGGATCGCGGCGTCGACCTGCGCGACGAGCGCCGCGCTGTCGTCGATCGATTCGATTTCTCGTTCGTGTCGCATCAGAAGCGCTCCAGTTCGGGAAACGGCAGCTTGCCGTGATGGACGTGCATCGCGCCGAACTCGGCGCAGCGGTGCAGCGTCGGGATGTTCTTGCCGGGGTTGAGCAGGCGCTGCGGATCGAACGCGGCCTTCACCGCATGGAAGAACGTGATTTCGTCGGCGTTGAACTGCACGCACATCTGGTTGATCTTCTCGCGCCCGACGCCGTGTTCGCCGGTGATGCTGCCGCCTGCCGCGACGCACAGTTCGAGGATCTTGCCGCCGAGCGCTTCCGCGCGGTCGAGCTCGCCGGGACGGTTCGCGTCGAACAGGATCAGCGGATGCATGTTGCCGTCGCCCGCATGGAACACGTTCGCGACCGGCAGCGCGTATTGCGCGGACAGCGCGGCGATTCCTTCGAGCACGCGCGGCAGCTCGCGGCGCGGGATCGTGCCGTCCATGCAGTAGTAGTCGGGCGACATGCGGCCGACCGCCGGGAACGCGTTCTTGCGGCCGGCCCAGAAGCGTTGCCGCTCCGCTTCATCGCGCGCGACGCGGATCTCCGACGCGCCGGCGTCGCGCAGCAGCGCGGCCACGCGTTCGGCGTCTTCGTCGACATCGGTCGCGGCGCCGTCGAGTTCGCACAGCAGGATCGCCTGCGCGTCGACCGGGTAGCCGGCGTGGATGAAGTCCTCGGCCGCGCGGATCGCGAGGTTGTCCATCATCTCGAGCCCGCCGGGGATCACGCCCGCGCCGATGATCCGCGCGACCGCCGCGCCGGCTTCGGCGACGTCGTCGAAGCTCGCCATCAGCACCTTCACGCTCGACGGTTTCGGCAGCAGCTTCACCGTCACCTCGGTGACGATGCCGAGCATCCCCTCGGAGCCGGTAAACAGCGCGAGCAGGTCGAAGCCGGGGGCATCGAGCGCGTCGGCGCCGAGCGTCAGCGTGTCGCCGTCGATCGTCAGGATCTCGACCTTCAGGATGTTGTGCACCGTCAGCCCGTATTTGAGGCAGTGCACGCCGCCCGCGTTTTCGGCGACGTTGCCGCCGATCGAGCAGGCGATCTGCGACGACGGATCGGGCGCGTAGTAGAGGCCGTAGGGTGCCGCGGCCTGCGAGATCGCGAGGTTGCGCACGCCCGGCTGCACGCGCGCGATGCCGGCGTCGGCGTCGATTTCCACGATCCGGTTGAACTTCGACATCACGAGCAGGATGCCTTTTTCGAGCGGCATCGCGCCGCCCGACAGCCCGGTGCCCGCGCCGCGCGCGACGACCGGCACGCCGTGCGCGGCCGCGACGCGCAGCACCGCGCGCACCTGCTCGACCGTGTCGGGCAGCACGACCGCGAGCGGCACCGTGCGGTACGCGGCGAGGCCGTCGCATTCGAACGGCTTCAGCGCCTCGCGCTCGTGCAGCACGTCGAGGCCGGGCGCCGCCGCGCTGAGCGCGGCGACGAGCGTGTCGCGGTCGACGGTCGCCAACGGGCCGTCGATCCGTTCGTCGTAGGTGAAACTCATCGTGTGTCTCCGTCTCCACCATCTTCATCGTGCAGGCGGCCGCGGGACGCGCGGCACGCCGATGGACGGCATTCTTGGCGGGCGGCGGGGGCGTGTCCAGATGCCGTTGATGTGGTCATACCAGTTTTTGTTAGAGTGCCTTTGAGGGGCGGCTGGATCTGACGTAAAACGCAATCAGCACAAGGGTTTGTGCGAAAATCGGCGAGGTCCGTCCGAAGTGGTCATACCAGTATGGAAATCCAGAATCGACAAGCGCCGGCGCGCAATGTCGCCGATGTCGTCGCCGAGCGGATCGAGCAGCTGATCGTCGACGGCGTGTTGAAGGCCGGGCAGGCGCTGCCGTCCGAGCGGCGGCTGACCGAGAAGCTCGGCGTGTCGCGCACGGCCGTGCGCGAAGGGATGAAGCTGCTGCGCGCGCGCGGGATCATCGACACGACGCACGGCAAGGGCTCGTTCGTCGCGAGCCTGACCCCGCAGCGCGAAGTCTCGCCGATGATGCATCTGCTCGGCTCGCAGCCGCGCACGCTGTACGACCTGTTCGAGGTGCGCGGCATGCTCGAGACCGAAGCCGCGCGGCTCGCCGCGCTGCGCGGCACACCCGCCGACTTCATCCTGATCAAGCGCCGCTACGAGGAGATGACGGCGGCCGATGCGCAGGATCTCGATTCGGCCGCGCGCGCGAAGCTCGACCATGCGTTCCATCTCGCGATCTGCGAGGCGTCGCACAATCCGGTGCTGGTCAACACGCTGCAGTCGCTGACCGACCTGCTGCTCAGCTCCGTGTTCGCGTCGGTGAACAACCTCTATCATCGCGAGCCGCTGAAGAAGCAGATCGACCGCCAGCACGCGCGGCTCTACAACGCGGTGACGGGGCGGTTGCCCGACCAGGCCCGCAAGGCGGCGAGCGAGCATATCCGGCAGTGCGTCGAGTATCTGCGCGAGATCGAAGAGGAGGAGCAGCGGCTCGTGCGCTCGACGTTGCGGCTCGAAGGGTGGACTTGAGAAAGCACCGGCGCGTTCGTACGATGACGTCAATCAAACGAAGTGCATTGACGATGCGGTTTGATCGACTATTACATCTTAATGTGATGTATCCGGTGCGCGGCACGCCAGCCGGTGCCGGTACGATCATCGGTGCGACGATGGCTGCCAATGTGCGTTAGCAGAAAGCGTGGCATATATATCGTTTTGCCACATTCTGTGAAATTTAACGGTTGCCATCCAAT
This sequence comes from Burkholderia sp. SCN-KJ, assembly GCF_024656005.1. Classification (NCBI taxonomy): domain Bacteria; kingdom Pseudomonadati; phylum Pseudomonadota; class Betaproteobacteria; order Burkholderiales; family Burkholderiaceae; genus Burkholderia; species Burkholderia sp. SCN-KJ. Next base: position 299,099 of record NZ_JANKOG010000007.1, on the reverse strand, counting down.
TTCCGTGCAGGAAGGGAACGGCTGCTAATTTGAGATACTCCCGGCCCGGAAACGGGGTTGTTGCGCTAATCTTTCGAAAATATTTGAGATTATGAGTTGAGCGCACGGGGATCTCCATTTTCAGAGATAAACCATTTTCAAGTACTTGGTCACATATATAGTTCTGCTCAATCCTGAATAGAATCGAGCGAGCGACTCATCGTCGCAATGGCCGACCGTCACCCGCGTCGCTTCCTTGGCGGTTGAACCTGAGAGACAAGGAAAGGAAATGGTTTTTCCACCCGTCGATCCCGCAAGATTGCGGGCGGCTACGCTTTACGAGTCGATACATCGGGGCTTGATGCAGCACGAGCGACTGCTCATGTTCCGCTCCCCGCTGCGGGCGCAAACGCTCATTCCAGTGCGCGCAAAGGGATGGTCCAGAGTCGGGCGAGGCTATCGCTGGGTGGTCGACGTCGTTTCGTTACGTGACGATATCGATAACCTGGAACTCGAGCATCAGCCTGTCACGCTGTTTATTCAGCAAACCTCCAAGCCATTTGTTGAATCAGTCTATCGCCCGATTCACGGTTTCGTTCACAAATTCCACACGCTCGGGCAAGACGGAAATCTGACCGTCTACCAGATTGAGTTCGAGTCGGCGCTTTTCTTTCTCGGCAAGGCGAGCAAGAACGATCATTGGTTCAATAAAAGCGCACGGGAAATTCTCTCTGAGTTGCTGGGAGCCTACCCGCAACTTGCCGGGCGAGTACGTTTCGTCCTGTGGGACGAGCCACGTGCGCGATCGTACACGCGGCAGAGCGAAACAGATCTGAACTTTTTCCATAGAATTCTCGAAGACGAAGGATGGTACTTTTATTTCGAGCATGCGCCAGTCCAGTATGAAGACGATCCACGCGTGTCAACACTCGTCATAGTCGATCGGCTTTCTGCCTTGCCTGATGCGAAACCGATCGAATTTTTCAACGGTGCAATTAGCGACGAGGTAGATGGCTTCACGCAATGGGCGGTGACTCAGACTGCACAAAGTCTTGCCTACGCGACAACCTCCTTCAATTACAAGAATCCGCAACAGAATTATTCGGTGCGCAGTGACTTGGGTGACAGCGCAAGCACCTATGTGACCGAAGAGCGACGTCAGCACGTGAGGCGCAGCGTTCCGTATGCGCCCATGATTATTCGTGAAGCCCTGTCGTATGCCTACCCGAACTCGGACGAGGGGCGACGACGTGCATCCAATAGAACCCAGGCTTGGACTTCCGCCGCCCGGCGATACATTGGTCTCGGCGGTGTGCGATGGCTCGACGCCGGATCGCGTTTCACGCTCGAGCATCACACGCGGCATATGACGTTCGATTCGAACCTTCGGGAGTTCATGGTCGTCGAGGTTGAGTGGCTCATTGAGAACAATGTGCCGCTATCTAATCACGCTGCGACCTATCCACTGAGTTTGCAGAGCGCATTGTCCGACTTGCGCCAGGACTATGGCACGCAGTTTAGCTCGCGAGCCAATCCCATCGATGGCCTGGGCGGCATCTACTTGGTCAAAGTAGAAGCGCAGCGGACCAACATCGAGTATCGCAGTCCATTCGAGCATGGAAAGCCGCTGATGTATGCCGAGCACGCGCTCGTGAATGGCCCGGATAATGAGGAAGCATGGGCCGACGAGCGCAATCGCATTTACGTGATCTACCCGTGGGACGAGCGCGACGGAACGAACCGGACGCAAACGTCACCGCCACTGCTGGTGATGCAGGCCGACACCGGATATGGCTATGGTGGCGTTCATGTGCCGCGCAAAGACGAATGGGTCCTCGTCGACTACTTCCAGGGTGATTGTGACCGGCCGTATGTGCTCGGGCGCCTGCCATCCCAAACGACACCCCCACAATGGCATACCAACGTGCTCCTCTCGGGCCTCATGTCGAATGGCTTCGGTAAGAGTGGTGCTTACAACGCGTTCGTACACGACGATGCGACACATCAAGGGGCTACACGACTGACCACCTACACGGGCAGGGTCGGGAACAGCTACAGCCTGTACCACCAAGGGGTTCTGATTGACCATGCGGGCAATAACAACGCGCGGGGCCGATACCTCGGAAAAGGGGCTTTGCTGCATACGGATGATTATCTCGGTATGCGGGCGAATCGTGGTGCATATATCGGAACGCACGCGAAGGCGCACAACGATGATCAGCTTGACGTCAAGGAAGCGCTGGGTCAATTGATTAGTGCCGAAAGCCTCGTTGAGGCGCTGTCGAACGTCGGCGTGCAGCACCACGCGGACAGCTTGAAAGAGAGCCATGCTTCGCTCAAGCAGTTCACGGACGCCACCCAGCAGCCGGAAACGCTGGAAGCCGGCGGCGGTCGTACTGCAGGGGGCGGGACTGGCAGTGCGAACGCGTTCAAGAAGGCGATTCTGCTACTCGCTAGCCCGTTCGGCATCGGCACGTCTACGCAAGACTCGCTGCACATGACGGCAGATCGCCATATCAATGTGGTCAGCGGCCTGAACACGCATATCGGATCAGCAGGAGCATTTATCGTAAATGCCGCCAAAGCCATCGGGATGTTCTCGCAGACGGCGATCAGGCTGTTCACCAAGGGACCCGTGCAGATCCAGTCGCATGACGCGAATGTCGAGGTGATCGCTAAAGCAGTCCTCAAACTGCTGGCACAAGGCGACATCGAGATCGCAGCGGGTGGAAAGCTGGTGCTCACCGCGGGCGGCGCATCAATCACCCTTGAAGGCGGCAATATCCGCGGGCATGCACCCGGGACCGTCGAGTTCAAGGGAGCGCAGCATGCGTTTAGTGGGCCGAGCAGTATGCGCTATTCCATCCCGCCGCTTCCTGTCAGCACGTTGCAGCAAAACCTGACCCATGAATATACGCAGACTTTCGACGTATCTTCGGTCATCGCGAATCTTGGTGTCGGGGAAGCGCTGCAAGCACAGACATATCGCATTTATTTGCCGGACGGAACACTTCAGCAGCAGGGCGGGCTACTCGACGGCGAAACGGCAGCCGTTCACACACCTACACCAATGAACGTGAAGTGTGAGATCGGTGGCGGCGACTGGCTAGCGATTGAAGATGCTTACGACCATGACGAAGCAGTCGACGACGCGAGCGAAGACCCGGTCGATGAGCAGCAGGAAACTTGACCGATTCAACTTCTGATATCCGCGAAATCGATAGGGAGAGCAAGTGTCGAACGCACAATCCGCCGACGCACCGGCAACGAAGGATAAGGCTCAACCAGCTGCATTCGTGGTGGTAACCGTGCTTTTTCGCGACGTGTTGAAAAAGCCTATCGAAGGCCTGGCCGTCCAGTTGACGTCTGGCAAAAACGCACCGCCGGCCCCCGCGTGGGAAACCGGCCCCGATCCAACGATCATCCAAGAGCATTCGCCAACACAGAGCAATGCGTCAGCTGCGACACCCGCTTCCGGTGCCGCGGCCTTACCTGAAGCGGTATCCAGCTCGGCGGCGGCGCCTGCAAAAACGCCACCGAATAGCAAAGCCGAACCGACCGCTCCGCGCTCGTCGCCCATTTTGGACAACAAGACGGAGGCGACCACCGACAAGGATGGCTTTGCGGTGACGATCACGAATGCGGCGCGCAATCAACCGATAGATGTGTTCGTCAAGAATCGTCGTGGGGAGTTTGCCTGGAAAGCCCAAATTGTCCCCAAGAAGGATATCAGCGCGTTCACCATCGTCAGTCCCGAATATCACTTGGAGTCCACTACACAACCCACCCCAAAGGACGAGTTTGAGCAGAATCTAAATCTTCCGGTTGTGAAAGAGGGCGAAGTTATGACGATCGAGAGATTGGTCAAGGAATTTGGCCAATACATTGCATGGACGCAAAAAGTCACCGAGCAAGGCCGGGTAAAAAAATATTTTCCCAAGAAGAACAAGGAAGTCACTGTCGATCAAAAAACGCACAAGAAGAAAACCAAGATTACAATTGAGCACCACTATAAGGTGGTGAACACTGGTGAGCCGCGCACCGTAGCATTCAGCATTTTTGGTTCGAGGCTGAGTTACCCCAAGCCAGAGTTTTTTTCGGATGTGCAGTATCAGCGCATGGCTAGCGAACTTAACGTAGAAGTCGCCGCCATTAAGGCGCTGGTTCAACAGGAATCTCAAGGCCATCCATTTCTGGAAAATGGACTCCCTCCCATACTGTATGAACGACGGCACTTCTTTGATCTATCCGTAAAGAAGCGCGACAAGGAGGCAGAGGAGAGGGAAAGGGGGGCGGAAAAGGAAGCGGCAGAATCGAAGAGCGCAAAAGCGACTGGCGCTGCCAAGAAGAACGTGCATTCGTCCAAAAGAAAAGATTTCCCCGAAAATCCTTATCCAAAATTTCCCGATCTCTGCTTCCCAACCGGAGATCAATATGGCGGAGGCGGCTTGAATCAATATGAAAAGCTGGTTCGTGCTGCGGCTCTTGATTTTGATATCGCCATACAATCATGCTCTTGGGGAGGTTTTCAAATTCTGGGGGAATACTATTCATCGTGTGGGTGTTCGACGCCGGCGGAATTTGCCAATAAATTCATATCTGGAACGGATGGGCAGATGGAAATATTTATTGCATTTATGAAAAAAGAGAAGCGTGCTGGTGTTGACGGATTGAGAGAGCGCAAATGGGAGCAGGTTGCGACTTCATACAATGGTAGGCACTGGCGCACGAAGAATCCTCACTACGCTGAAAATCTCAAAAAATTCTATGAGCAGTTCAAGTAAATTCATTGTGTTTTTATTTGTTGCGTCGATTTCGCGTTTGTCCTTTGCTGGCGAGGCGATTCTGTTCAATGATCCAAGTTTAATCGGATTTCGCGATGGGAGGGCTATATCGGGTTTTTATGATTCGGAGAATGAAAAATTTTCTTGCAGCTTCTTGTTTGTAGAGGGCGGTGATAGGTCAAGTAGTGTGAGTGTTGAGGGTTATGTTGATACACCGTTACTTACTTTCGTTTTGGGTGAGTTGTCCCCGGAGTTTCAGAATAGGAATAAAGTATTCGACATCAAAGGGATTTTGTATCGACGCGACAGTGAGTGGGTTATACAGACTGAGGTTGGTCAGGCTGGGTGTGAAAATGCAACAGGAGTATTCGCGTTTGGGCCAAAAGATTTTAGATCGGTCACTTATCATGTAATTCGAGAGGTCCCGGCCATCGGAATTCGTATTGTGAAGGGTAAAGCGGCTTTTTATGACAATCGCGACGGAAAATTTGTGGCGCGAAAATCCTATCTTGTAGAGGGAGATGGTGTGATTGTAATGAAAAATCAAGGTGATTTTTCATACATTCGTTACGTAGGTGCTGGGCCGAAGTTCGAGGGGCGCGTTACTTTTGGGTGGGTGCGTACAAGGGATTTGGTGAATCCGTTTCCTCGGAAATAATATATTAATAATTATTTATCGAGGCATCAGGTTCTGCGTTGACCGATGCTGCTTGATAAATGGGGTGGTCGCGATTTTGCGCACTAGGGCGCGAGCGGCATTGTCGGGTCGAGTGGGGCCGAAAATACCGCTGCGATGTATCAGGTTGATCAAAATACCGGAAAAATCGCTCGGGCTTTGACCCGGAAAACCTGGGCGAATCAGGAAACCGTTCTATAAAGTCTCAACTGGTCAGGATAATATTGTGAAATTTTATGGATCTTTTGGGTAAGAGGCTGTTGTTTGCGGCGGCGTTGACAATGTCTGGCTCGGTATTTGCTGGAAGTGTTGTTCTATTTCAGCAGCCATACTTGATTGTGTTTGTTAGTTCCAGTCATGTAACCGGCGTTTGTTCAAGAATTGGTGAAACTGGATCTTGCTATTTTTTATTTTATGGTGCGTTTGATAAAAAATATCCTGACAAAGCGGATTGCTCTACCTTTAGGATCAGTACTTTTCTTAGTGGAGATAGATATCTCGATTTTGAGGGCCGGAACAAAGATTACGACATCGATGGCTATTTATACAAAAAATATGACGGATGGGCTCTTAGAACAGTGAGTCCACAGGCTGGTTGTAGCAGCGCGCAAGGCATCTTCTCTGCTGACCCGCCGGATATTTCGGCGAAGGAATTTTTCACTTCAAGTGAAATTCCGGCATTAGGTATTCGTTTGGTCGCGAAAAAATCCAACTTGCATGATATAAAAGGCGGCAAATTTATAGTCAAAAATTCTTACCTCATAAGTGGCGATGCCGTCGTTGTTCTAAAAGTGCGTGGTGAGTTCTCATATGTCCGCTACGTCAATACAGGGCCGAAGTTTGATGGTCGTATCACGTTTGGCTGGTTGCGCTCAAAGGATTTGGTTGATCCCTTTCCCCGGGGAGCGCAATGAAATCGACGCAGAAGGCCGTTTATTGAACGTCTTGTGTGGTGCACAGTAGGCGGATTCGAAACATAGTCTTGCGGTTGATCTGGGGGCCAGTTACAAGGTCGTGGATTGCAACCGATGGCTTAGGGCGTTGTGGTTGAGCGCTTATCCGACGCGGTAGGCTTGCACATTGTGATCGTTGAATTTGGTCTATGGCGAAAGTTTGCATCGCGGCGTCAAGCGACATCCATCCAACCTCGAAAAAATAAAAAAAGCCCGCCGAAGCGGGCAATCCTCTCGATGAAGAGGGGGAGATGCGAATCCGCGAGCAGACAGCCGCGATCAGCGCTCAGCGTCGGCTCAACCTTTCGTCGCCCCAAACGTGAGCCCCGCGACGAAATGCTTCTGCATCGCGAAGAACATCGCGACCGACGGCAACGCAGCGAGAATCGACCCGGCCGAAACAAGGTTCCAGGAAGTCGTCCATTGCCCCTTCAGCGCCGCCACACCCGCGGTAATCGGCGCGGCCTCGTCACCTTGCGTGAGACACAGCGCCCAGAAGTAATCGTTCCACACGAACGTAAACACGAGAATCGCGAGCGCGGCCAGCGCCGGCCGGATCAACGGCAACACGATCCGCCAGAACACCGTCCACTCGCCCGCGCCTTCGATCCGCGCCGCCTCGATCAGCTCGAACGGCAGCTGCTTGATGAAATTCCGCAGAAACAGCGTACAGAACCCCGTCTGAAACGCGACGTGAAAGAGAATCAGCGCCTCGACCGTATTGAACACCCCGAGCCTGAGCGACAGGTCGCGAACCGGAATCATCAGCACCTGCACCGGCACGAAATTCCCCGCGACGAAGGTCCCGAACAGCGCGGCATTCCCGCGAAACCGGTAAGTCGCCAGCGCGAATCCGGCCATCGCCGCGAGCGCGATCGACCCGAGCACCGACGGCACCGTGATCTGCACGCTGTTCCAGAAGTAATGCAGCATCGGCGACGTGGTCAGCGCGTCGCGATAGTTCTCGATCATCGAGAAGTGCCGCGGCCAGCCCCAGTAGTGACCTTCGACCAGCTCCTCGGTTGAGCGCACCGACGTGACGAACACCGCGATCATCGGCAGCAGCCAGATCACGAGCGCGACGGGCAGCGACAGCTTGTACAGCCGGCGCGATACCGGCTTCCAGTGGGCAACGGGTGTCGGAAACATGATGAACGGATCCCCTGAAGGTCAGGTCACTGCTCGTTGCGCAACATGCGGCGCAACTGGAACACGATGTAGACGAGCATGATCGCGAACAGCACGACCGCGATCGACGCGGAATAGCCGAGCCGGTAGTACTTGATCGCCTGGTCGTACATGTAATACGCGAGCACGGTCGAGCTCTCGAACGGGCCGCCGCCCGTCATCACCGAAATCAGGTCGAAGCTGCGCAGCGCGCCGATCACCGTGACGACGATCGCCATGAACGTGGTCGGCCGCAATTGCGGCAGCACGACGTGCCACAGCAGCGCGAAGCCGCGCGCGCCTTCCATCCGTGCCGCTTCGATCTGCTCCGGGTTCACCGACGTGAGGCCGGTCAGGTACAGGATCATGCAGTACGCGGTCTGCGGCCACAGCGCGGCGAACACGATGCCGAAGGTCGCATAGCGCGCATCGCCGAGCACCGGGATCCCGTGCCCGGCGATCAGTGCGAGCAGCCCGAAGGTCGGATCGTAGAACCACGAGAAGATCAGGCCGACGACCACGCCGGACAGCACGAACGGCGCGAAGAACAGCGACTTCACGAGCCGGATGCCGGCGACTGCCTGGTTCAGGTACAGCGCGAGCGCGAGGCCGAGCGGCGGCGCGAGCATGAACAGCCCGAGCCAGATCACGTTGTTGCGCAGCGCGGTGTAGAACGTCGGCGCTTGCAGCAGCTCCGCGTAGTTCGCGAGCCCGACGAACGTGCGCTCGGTCATCCCGTCCCAGTTGCAGAGGCTCAGCCACAGCGTCGACAGGATCGGCCAGATCACATAGACGGCAACCATTGCGCACGCGGGCGCGAGAAAGAGCCACGCGGCGCGCCGTTGTCGCCGCACGGCCGGCGACGGCCGGCGCGCGCGCAGCGCGGCAGGCGAGCTGCGGGCCGGCGGCGCGGCGGCCGGTGCGGCCGGGGCAGCCTGCGTTGCGACGGGTCTGGACGTGATCGGACTGGACACGGCAAGCCTCCTGGGCGGACGCGGCGGCGCTCGGCCGCCGCTGGGGTCACGCGGTTACTTCTTGTAGATCCGCTTGCGGGTCTGTTCGAGTTGCGCGAGCACGGTGTCGAGCTGCGCGGGATTCGCGACGAACTGCTGCATCCCCTTCATCCCTTCGTCGGCCATTTCCTTCGTCATGTCGCGGTCGTAGAACTGCGCGACGCCGCCCCGGGTGTCGGCGAGGATCCGGAAGCCGATGCGTGAGACCGGATCGGCCGGCTCCGGCGACTTGCCATTGGCCGACAGCGAACCGAGCCCTTCGGCGAGCTTCGCGCCCATCTCGGGCGTTTCGACGAACGCGAGGAAGGTATGCGCGTCGGCCTTGTTCTTCGCCTTGGTCGGGATGTGCAGCGATTCGACCGGGCCGTCCTCGGCGGTCGGCACCTTCGGGTCGATGACGGGGAAGCGGTAATAGCCCATTTCCTGCTTCACGTTTGGCGGAAAGCCGGCGGCGATGAAGGTGCCCATCAGCATCATCGCGGCCTTGCCCTGGAACAGGAACGGCTGCGCGCCGTCGAGATCGTAGGACAGCGCGTTGTCGATGAAGTAGCCCGAGTCGATCAGCGATTTCCACGTCGTGTAGACCTTCTTCACGCGTGGATCGGTGTACGGCACGTCGCCGGCCATCAGCTGCTGGTGGAACGCGTTGCCGTTCAGGCGCAGGTCGAGATAGTCGAACCAGCCCGCGAGCGTCCACGCGTCGCGGCCGCCGATCGCGATCGGCGTGATGCCGGCCGCCCTCAGCTTCCTGCATGCATCGAGAAACTGGTCCCAGGTCTTCGGCTCGTCGGCGATGCCGACCTTGCTGAACAGGTCCTTGCGGTAGAACAGCCCCCACGAGTAATAGACGGTCGGCGCCGCATACTGCTTGCCGTTGTACGACGATGCGCTGCGCGTCGACGCGTACATCGCGTCCCAGCCGTTCTTCTTCCAGTCGCCGCTCAGGTCCTCGAACAGCCCGCGCTTCGCGTAGTACGCCATGCGCTCGCCCGCGTGCCAGTTCACGACGTCGGGCGCGACGGTCGTGAGCCACGCCGGGAGCTGCACCTTGTACGCTTCCTCGTCGACGAAGGTGGGCTTCACGTCGATGTCGGGATGGGCCTTGTGGAACGCTTCGATCGTCGACTGCCAGACCGCGCGCTGGCTGGCGCCCTTGAACGCGATGTTGATCGTCAGCGTGCCCGCGTCGGCCGGCGCCGCGGCGCCGAACGAAGCGAACGCGATGGCGGCGGCGGTCGCAAGCCGGGCGGCGACGCGAAGGGGGCGATGTGTCATGGGTGTCTCCATTCCTTTCTGTCGTTGTGCGTGACCGGCGCATCGCGGCGCCGGGGGCGGTTGCTACGAACGGCTTCGATACACGGCGACGCCTTGCGGCTCGACCTGCGCGGCGCCGACCACGAACGCGGACGGCGGCACCGCATCGATCGTGTGCGGCGTGCTGCCGTAGTTGAATACGTAGGTCAGGCCGCCGCGCCGGCTTACGCGCACGCCGTCGCCGAGCGGCGACGGTGTCAGGCCGGCTTCGGCCGCGACGTCGGCGAACAGGCGCGCGGTGGTCGCGTCGTCGAACAGCGCGGCCCAGTAGTGCAGCGTGCCGTGCGACACACAGGCCGGATGACCGTCGGCGAAGCGCGCGCGCACGACGCTGCGCGCGTCGTCGTCGCGCAGTTCGACGAGGTCGCGCCAGTGACGCGCGTCGCCGGTGAGCGGCGCGCCGTCGCGCAGCGTGCCGTCGATCCGCTCGGTCACGTTCGGCCGCAGCGATTCGACGCGCCACACGCGCACCGGCAGGATCGACGCGAGCGGGCCGGGCGGCAGCGTCGGCGGAATCCGCAGGTCGGCGGTCTTCGAGCCGGTGCGCGGACCGAACACCGCATGCGCGCCGGAGGCGGCGAGCCGTGCCGCGAAGTCGTCCGGCACGACCGGCAGCGGCGGCACGACGACGAGCCGGTAGCCGTCGAGCGGCGCGTGCGCGGAAACGATGTCGACGTCGAGGCCGAGCGAACGCAGCGCCGAGTAGTACTCGAACGCGAAGCGCGGGTAGTGGAAATCGGCGCCTTGCGGCTGCACTTCGAACAGCCACTTCGCTTCATAGTCGAACACGAGCGCGACGGGCGCACGCACCGCGCCGTTCGCGTCGGCATCGGCACCTGCGTCGAGCACGGCGGCGATCTCCTGCGCGACGCGCTGCGCTTCGCGGCCGCCTTCGTCGAGCCGGTCGTCGGGCGTGTGCAGGCCCGCATGCATCTGCTCCTGCGCGAACGGCGCCTGCCGCCAGCGGAAGTACGACACGCAGCCGGCGCCGTGCGCGAACGCTTCCCAGCTCCACAGCCGCACCATGCCCGGCAGCGGCGCGGGGTTCCACTGCGCCCAGTTCACGGGCCCCGGCTGCTGCTCCATCACCCAGAACGGCAGCTTCGACATGCCGCGATAGAGGTCGTGATTGAACGACGCGAAATCCGGATGGCCGGTGCGCAGCCAGCGCGCCTTCACGTCGGGCGCGAACCATTGCTCCTCGAGCGCGCCGAGCGGGTAGCTGTCCCACGTCGCGACGTCGAGGTCGCGCGCCACTTCGTAATGATCGAACTCGGTGAAAAGCTGCATGAAGTTGTGCGCGACGGGGCGGCCCGGCGAATGCGCGCGGATCACGTCGACCTGCATCCGGTGATAGCGCGCGACTTCATCCGACGCGAAGCGCCGGTAGTCGAGGCGGTGCGACGGATGCGCTTCGGTCACGGTGCCGACCGGCGCATCGACTTCGTCGAAATGCCGGTACTCCATGCTCCAGAACACGGTGCCCCACGCACGGTTCAGCGCGTCGATCGTGCCGTGGCGCGCCTGCAGCCATCCGCGAAAACGCACGAGCGCGGCGGGCGAGTAGCTGACCACCGTCTGATGGCAGCCGAGCTCGTTGTCGGTCTGCCAGTAGCGCACGGCCGGGTGGCGGCCGTAGCGTTCGGCGACCGCGGTGCAGATGCGGCGCGACGCTTCGAGATAGGTCGGCGACGAGAAGTCGTAGTGGCGGCGCGAGCCGAACTTGCGCGGCCGGCCGTCCGCGCCGATCGCGAGGATGTCGGGGTGACGGTCGACGAGCCATTTCGGCGGTGTCGCGGTCGGCGTGCACATCACGATCTCGAGGCCGGCCGTGCCGAGCACGTCGATCGCGCGGTCGAGCCAGCCCCAGTCGTATTCGCCCGGCGACGGCTCGATGCGGCTCCATGCGAATTCGGCGATCCGCACCTGCGCGATGCCGAGTGCCTTCATCCGGCGGGCGTCGTCGGCCCACATCGATTCCGGCCAGTGTTCCGGGTAGTAACAGACTCCGAGGCGCATGCCCGATCCCTATGCGTAGTGGTGGACGGGAAGGCCGGCGCACGCGGGCACCGCGCGGCCGTCTTCGGTGAAGAGGTGGCAGGCGGCGGCCGTCGCATGCGCGTGCACGCGTTCGCCGCGGCGCAGCGGGGCGTCGCCGGGCACCTTCGCGATCAGCGGCGTGCCGCCGGGCTGGTCGAGGTGCACGTAGGTCTGCTCGCCGAGGCGTTCGACGAGCGCGACGTCGCGCGCGAGCGTCGTCGCGTTGTGCTCGGTGCCGAGCGTCAGGTGTTCGGGGCGGATGCCGAGCGTGACGGCCGCGCCGACCGCGAGCGCGGAACCGTCGCGCGGCAGCGTGAAGGTTTCGCCGGATAGCACGACGGTGACGATCGTGCGCCGCGCGTCGCAGGCGGTGACGACGGCCGGCAGGAAGTTCATCCGCGGCGAGCCGATGAAGCCGGCGACGAAGCGGCTCGCCGGATGGTGATAGAGGTCGAGCGGCGCGCCGACCTGCGCGATGCTGCCGTGCCGCGCGGTGTCCGCGCCGGCGTGCAGCAGCACGATCTTGTCGGCGAGCGTCATCGCTTCGGTCTGGTCGTGCGTCACGTAGACGACGCTCGCGCGCTCGAACTGCCGGTGCAGTTTCGCGATCTCGATGCGAGTCTGGCCGCGCAGCGCCGCGTCGAGGTTCGACAGCGGCTCGTCGAACAGGAACACGCCGGGCTCGCGCACGATCGCGCGGCCGATCGCGACGCGCTGCCGCTGGCCGCCGGACAGCGCCTTCGGCTTGCGCTCGAGCAGCGTGTCGAGCTGCAGGATCCGCGCGGCGTCGCGCACCTTCCGGTCGATCTCGGCCTTCGGCACGCGCGCGAGCTTCAGCCCGAACGCCATGTTCTCGTAGACCGTCATGTGCGGAAACAGCGCGTAGCTCTGGAACACCATCGCGACGCCGCGCTCGGCGGCCGGCACGTCGTCGACGCGGCGGCCGTCGATCGACAGCTCGCCGTCGCTCAGGTCCTCGAGGCCCGCGATCATCCGCAGCAGGGTCGACTTGCCGCAGCCGGACGGGCCGAGGAACACGCAGAACTCGTGCGCGCCGATCTCCAGATCGACGTCGCGAATGACCGGCGCGTGCTCGCCATAGGCTTTCTGCACGCGTCGCATCGAGATGCTCGCCATTGTCTCCGCTCCATGTTCTAATGCGCCTTCGTTGATGCTTAAGCGCTTAAGCAACGCGATCAAAAAAGAGCCGATCGCGATCGCGGCCGAGCCGCGCCCGTCGGTCGGGCGGCAGGGTGTGCGGCGATAGTGCGCCGCTTCGGTGAGCGAAGCAAATACTGGATCGACGTCTCATATAGTGGACATTGCATGGCGACACTCGATGAAGTGGCCCGCCGCGCCGGCGTGACGGCCGCGACGGTCTCGAACGTGCTGCGCAACCGCGGCCGGGTCGGCGAAGCCACCCGCGCGCGGGTGCTCGAAGCGGTGCAGGCGCTCGGCTACCGGCCGCATCTGGCCGCGCGGGCGCTGGCGGAAGGGCGCGCGCCGACGGTCGCGCTGATGGTGTCGAGCATCGCGAACCCGTTCTATCCGGAGTTCGCGCTCGCGGTCGAGCGCGCGGTGCGGCGCAACGGGCAATTCCTGATCGTCTGCAATACGAACGAAGATCCGTTGCAGGGGCGCGCGTATCTCGACCAGATCGCCGGCACGATTTCCGAGGGGATTCTCGTGACCAACGCGAACCTGCACCTGCCGGATCTGGTCGACGTCGCGCGGCGCGGCGTGCCGGTCGTGCTGTGTCTGTGGGAGCGGCCCGATGCGCCGCCCGAAGGATTGCCGTGCGTCGCGGTGGATTTCCGCGAGGCGGGGCGGATTGCGACGCGGCATCTGGTCGAACTCGGGCACAAGACGATCGGCGTGATCGTCGGCGGCTCGGCGAGCGGCGTGCAGGCGGCGCGCTACGACGGCTTCGTCGACGTGATGCGCGAAGCGGGGCTCGACGCGTCGATCGTCGCGGCCGAGCCCGATTCGATCGAAGGCGGTGTGCGTGCGGCGGGCCGGCTGCTCGACGCGCATCCCGGGCTGACCGCGCTGGTCGCGACCAACGACCTGCCCGCGATCGGCGCGCTGCACGCGGCCGCCGATCGCGGCCGGCGTGTGCCCGACGATCTGTCGATCGTCGGCATCACCGATATTCATCTGGCGAGCGATACGCGTCCTACGTTGACGACCGTCGCGATTCCGACCGCCGAGGCCGCGGGGCTCGCGGTCGAACTGCTCAACGCGTTGCGCGAGGCGGGCGGTCAGGTCGACGATGCATCGCGCGTGCGGACGGCGTCGGTGCCGAGGCTGGTGGTGCGCGGGACGACGGGGGCGGTGCGGGGGCGGTGCGCGATGGCTTAGCGGGAGAAGGCGGCCACGCGGGGCGCGTCGCGTAGTGTCATGCTTGCCGAAGCCGAAGCCGAAGCCGAAGCCGAAGCCGAAGCCGACGGGCTAAGCCCGAGTAGAGGCCGGCCGCGGGCCGGTAGATGGAATCGCAAGAGTGGCTCGATCACGCCCCAAGGCGCAGATCGTCCTCGACGAGCCGCATCACGATGCGCCGGGCCGAATCGAGATGCGCGACCGTCATCGCGCGCGCGCCACGTGCGTTGCGTTCGCGGCACGCTTGCAGGATTTCTTCATGCTCGACCTGGAATGACGGCGTATCCGCGAGCAACGTTGTCTGAAGTCGCTCGTAGCGCTCGACCTGGCTGCGCAGCTCCGCGATCGCCTTCAACTGCCGCTCGTTGCCGCAGCATGAATACAGCAGCGCATGGAATTCGCGGTTCAGCTCGCCTTGCCGGCGCGGCACGTTCGATTCGCCGAGCAGCCTGTGCACGAGTTCGGCGCGCGCGAGTGTTTCGTCGTCGAGCCGCTTCACGCTGCGGTAGATCGCGTCGCCTTCGAGCAGCGTGCGCATGTCGTAGATCTCCTGCACGTCGGATGCGCTCAGCATCCGCACGACCGCGCCGCGATTCCTGAATATATCCAGTAATCCTTCGCGTTCGAGGCGCTGGATCGCCTCGCGCATCGGAATCCGGCTGATGCCGAAGCGTTCGGCGAGGTCGCGCTCGACGAGCCGCTCGCCTGCCTGCAACTCGCCGTTGATGATCATCTCCCGCAACGATGCAGCCACCGCGTCCGCCGTCGAATCGAGTCTGGCTTCCATGTTCCTGCGCTCCTCATTTTGGAATAATGGTATACCAAACCGCATTCCGGTGCCACAATGATGACCTCACGTTCCGATATCGAAGGAGAGCGAGATGGCGCATGGCGAACACAAGTACCGCGTGGCAGTGGAGTGGACCGGCAACCGGGGAACCGGCACGTCGGGGTATCGCGAATATGGCCGCGATCATGTGATCCGCGCGGGTTCGAAGCCGGACATTCCGGGCTCGTCGGACGCGGCGTTCCGCGGCGATGCGGCGCGCTGGAATCCGGAAGACTTGCTGCTCGCGTCGGCCTCGGCGTGTCACAAGCTCTGGTATCTGCATCTGTGTTCCGATGCGGGAATCCGCGTGCTGGCGTATGTGGACGATGCGGAAGGGACGATGCTCGACAGCCCCGGGCCGGGGCGCTTCACCGAAATCGTGCTGCACCCGCGCGTGACGATCCAGGCGGGCGACGATCGTGCGCTCGCCGAGCGGCTGCATCACGACGCGCATGCGAAGTGCTATGTGGCGAACTCCGTGAACTTCCCGATCCGGTGCGAGCCGGTGATCGAGGTCGCGGAAGCGTGATGCATGCCGGGGAACGGGCGGGGTTCGCCGCGTACCGGGCGTAACCGAAACGCGGGACGCGAGCGCACGCGTGTCTTTCGACAGGCGAGCAGGCTCGACGAAACCGGGCCGCGTCGCGTTACAACACAACCCCGTACACCTCCCGCGCCGCCGCCCGAATCGCATCGGCCATCACCTCGACAGCCGGCGACGGCAGCCGGTCCGTGCGCGTGATGATCCCGAAATCATCCATCCGGCAATCCATCTCCAGCGGCAGCACCGTGACGATTCCGTGGCGCGCATAGTACTGCGCGACGTCCTCCGCGAGCACCGCGATCATGTCGCTCTGCTCGATCAGCTGCGTGATGAACAGCAGCGCGGCCGTCTCGACCACGTTCGCGGGCGGCGCGAGGCTCGCGCGCTGGAACACCAGCTCGAAGCGGTGACGCAGCACGCTGCCGGCCGGCGGCATGACCCACGCGGCGCGCTGCACGTCGGCGAGCGACAGCGGCGCCTGCGCGAGCAGCGGATGGCCCGGCCGCACGACCGCGGCGACCGGCTCGCCGGTCAGCGGCTCGTAGCGCAGGTGCAGCTTGTCGTGTTCGGCGGACAGCCGGCCGAGCACGATGTCGAGCTTGTCCTGCGCGAGGTGTTCGAGCAGCACGTTGCTCGTGTCGATCGTCACCGACACGCGCACGTTCGCATGCGTCCCCTTGACGGCCGCGACGGCCGGCGGCACGAGCCGCAACCCCGGCGACGTGATCGCGCCCACCGCCACGTGCCCGAGATGGCCGGCCTTCAGCGCGGCCAGCTCCTCGCGCGCCTGGTCGAGGCTGCCGAGCGCCGCGCGCGCGTGGCGGATCAGCGCGTCGCCGTACAGCGTCGGCCGCATCCCGCGCGGCAGCCGCTCGAACAGCACCGCGCCGATCGATTCCTCGAGCTCGCGCAGCAGCTTCGACGCGGCCGGCTGCGTCATGCTCAGCGCGGCCGCCGCGCGGTGGATGCTGCCTTCGTCGGCGAGCGCGACGACCAGCAGGAGCTGGCGGGTCTTCAGGCGGCTGCGGTTTCCCCACGGGCTGGCTTCAGGCATCGTACGGGTTTATATCGATATCGGAATCGATATCGTAATCGCCTAAAACGTCATTAGCCAGTTATCAAAATTCTGCCTAGACTGCGCCGGTATCCCGTCACCACAGGACTGACGATGTCGGCAACGAAACCCAGGCTGCGCTCCACCCAATGGTTCGGCACCAACGACAAGAACGGCTTCATGTACCGGAGCTGGATGAAGAACCAGGGCATCCCCGATCACGAGTTCGACGGCCGGCCGATCATCGGCATCTGCAACACGTGGTCCGAACTGACGCCATGCAACGCGCACTTCCGCAAGCTCGCGGAGCACGTGAAGCGCGGGATCTCCGAAGCGGGCGGGTTCCCGGTCGAGTTCCCGGTGTTCTCGAACGGCGAATCGAACCTGCGGCCGTCGGCGATGCTCACGCGCAACCTGGCGTCGATGGACGTCGAGGAAGCGATCCGCGGCAACCCGATCGATGCGGTCGTGCTGCTCGCCGGCTGCGACAAGACGACCCCCGCGCTGCTGATGGGCGCGGCGAGCTGCGACGTGCCGGCGATCGTCGTGTCGGGCGGGCCGATGCTGAACGGCAAGCTCGAAGGCAAGAACATCGGCTCGGGCACGGCAGTGTGGCAGCTGCATGAAGCGCTGAAGGCGGGCGAGATCGACCTGCACCACTTCCTGTCGGCCGAGGCCGGCATGTCGCGCTCGGCCGGCACCTGCAACACGATGGGCACCGCGTCGACGATGGCGTGCATGGCCGAGGCGCTCGGCGTCGCGCTGCCGCACAACGCGGCGATTCCGGCGGTCGATTCGCGCCGCTATGTGCTCGCGCACATGTCGGGCATCCGCATCGTCGAGATGGCGCTCGAAGGGCTCGTGCTGTCGAAGGTCCTGACGCGCGCCGCATTCGAGAACGCGATCCGCGCGAACGCGGCGATCGGCGGCTCGACCAACGCGGTAATCCACCTGAAGGCGATCGCGGGCCGCATCGGCGTGCCGCTCGAACTCGAGGACTGGATGCGCATCGGCCGCGACACGCCGACGATCGTCGACCTGATGCCGTCGGGGCGCTTCCTGATGGAGGAGTTCTATTACGCGGGCGGGCTGCCGGCCGTGCTGCGCCGGCTCGGCGAAGGCGGGCTGCTGCCGCACCCGGACGCGCTGACGGTCAACGGCAAGTCGCTGTGGGACAACGTGCGCGAAGCGCCGAACTACGACGACGAGGTGATCCGCCCGCTCGACCGGCCGCTGATCGCCGACGGCGGGATCTGCATCCTGCGCGGCAATCTCGCGCCGCGCGGCGCGGTGCTGAAGCCGTCGGCGGCGAGCCCCGAGCTGCTGAAGCATCGCGGCCGCGCGGTGGTGTTCGAGAACCTCGATCACTACAAGGCGACGATCAACGACGAAGCGCTCGACGTCGACGCGAACTCGGTGCTGGTGCTGAAGAACTGCGGGCCGCGCGGTTATCCGGGGATGGCCGAGGTCGGCAACATGGGGCTGCCGCCGAAGCTGCTGCGCCAAGGGGTGAAGGACATGGTGCGGATCTCGGATGCGCGGATGAGCGGCACCGCATACGGCACGGTCGTGCTGCACGTCGCGCCGGAAGCGGCCGCGGGTGGCCCGCTTGCCGCCGTGCGCAACGGCGACTGGATCGAGCTCGACTGCGAGGCCGGCACGCTGCATCTGGACATTTCGGATGACGAACTGCAGCGGCGCCTGTCGGACGTCGATCCGACCGCGGCGCCAGGCGTGGCCGGGCAACTCGGCAAGGGCGGCTATGCGCGGCTGTATATCGATCACGTGCTGCAGGCCGACGAAGGGTGCGACCTCGACTTCCTGGTCGGCACGCGCGGCGCGGACGTGCCGAGCCATTCGCATTGAGCGGCGCATAGCCGCGCAGGGACGCGGACCGCGGCGGGGCCTGAGGGAAACGAGTTTTGACGCGCCGGCCTTGGTCGAGCGCGAAGCATGGGGGCACGCAAGCACTAAAGCGCTAATGCGGGCCGACCGTAAAGCTTGGGGCGTACGCAAGCGCTAAAGCGCCAACGTACGCCGACCGCGAAGCATGGGGCCCCCGTAAGCGCTAAAGCGCCAACGGTGGCCGACCGCAAAGCATGGGGCGTACGTAAGCGCTAAAGCGCCAACGTACGCCGACAGGAGACAAGATGACGACGCAGTACCCCCCCGCGCACGCCGTGGCGGACCAGTCCGATTCGCCGGCAGCCGTCGACGAACGGCAACTGACCCGCCTGCTCACGCGCAAGCTCGTGCCGTTCCTCGCGCTGATCTACGTGGTCGCCTACGTCGACCGTACCGTCGTCGGCTTCGCGAAGCTGCACATGAACGCGGCGATCGGCCTCGGCGATGCCGCATACGGACTCGGCGCCGGACTGTTCTTCATCGGCTACTTCCTGTGCGAGGTGCCGAGCAACCTCGCGCTCGGACGCTTCGGCGCGCGCGTCTGGTTCGCACGCATCCTCGCGACGTGGGGCGTGATCACGATGGCGATGGCGCTGGTACAGGGGCCGGCCAGCTTCTACGTGCTGCGCTTCCTGCTCGGCGCGGCGGAAGCCGGCCTCTATCCCGGCATCCTGTACTTCCTCACGCAATGGTTCCCGATGCGCGACCGTGCCCGCGTGATCGGCCTGCTCGTCCTTGCGCAGCCGCTCGCCGGCATCGTGACGGGCCCGCTCGCCGGTTGGCTGCTGTCGACGCACGGGCTGTTCGGCCTGTCGGACTGGCAGACGCTGTTCGTCGTCAGCGGCCTGCCGGCCGTGCTGCTCGCGTGGCCCACGCTGCGGCTGCTGCCCGAATCGCCCGCGCATGCGCGCTGGCTGAACGACGACGAGCGCCGCTGGATCGCGCGGCAGCTCGCCGCCGATCGCGACACGTATCGCCCCGATTCGCACGGCAATCCGCTCGCCGCATTACGTGACCGCCGCGTACTGCTGCTCGCCGCGCTGTTCCTGCCGTTTCCGCTGTGCATCTACGGGCTGTCGCTGTGGCTGCCGACGATCATCCACGCGTTCGGCACCGGCGATGCGGCGACGGGGCTGCTGTCCGCGGTGCCGTACCTGTTCGCGGTGGTCGGCCTGCTCGTCGTGCCGCGTCATTCGGATCGCAAGCGCGAGCGTTACTGGCACATCGTCGTCGTGTCGGCGGCCGCCGCCGTGACGATGGCCGCGAGCGCGTGGGTGCGCGAACCGGCGCTGCAGTTCCTGTTCATCTGCCTGACCGCGTTCTCGCTGTATTCGATCCAGGCCGTCGTATGGGCGCTGCCCGGCGAATTCCTCACCGGCACGAGCGCGGCGGTCGGCATCGCCGCGATCAATTCGCTCGCGAATCTCGGCGGCTACCTGGGGCCGTACGGCATCGGCCTGATCAAGGCGTCGACCGGCAGCCTCGCGGCCGGCCTGTACTTCCTCGCAGCGACGTTGCTGTTCGCGGTGCTGATGACGTTCGTGGTGCGCGCCGCGCTGCGCGCGCCCGAGCCGGCCGCGGGCACATTCGCCGGCGAATCCTGAACCCCGTGTTTTCCGGCTGAACGCCGCTTCGACCGACGCAGGACCGAACCATGACATCGAGCAGCACGCCGCGCTATCGCGGCATCTTCCCCGTCGTCCCGACGACGTTTTCCGAGACCGGCGAGCTCGACCTCGCAAGCCAGAAGCGCGCGGTCGACTTCATGATCGACGCGGGCTCGGACGGGCTGTGCATCCTCGCGAACTTCTCCGAGCAGTTCGCGATCACCGACGACGAACGCGACGTGCTCACGCGCACGATCCTCGAACACGTCGCCGGCCGCGTGCCGGTGATCGTCACGACGTCGCACTACGGCACGCAGGTGTGCGCGGCGCGCAGCCTGCGCGCGCAGCAGCTCGGCGCGGCGATGGTGATGGCGATGCCGCCGTATCACGGCGCGACGTTCCGCGTGCCGGAAGCGCAGATCTTCGAGTTCTTCGCACGCGTGTCGGACGCGATCGACATCCCGATCATGATCCAGGATGCGCCCGCGAGCGGCACCGCGCTGTCCGCGCCGTTCCTCGCGCGCATGGCGCGCGAGATCGAGCAGGTCGCGTACTTCAAGATCGAGACGCCGGGTGCGGCGAACAAGCTGCGCGAGCTGATCCGGCTCGGCGGCGACGCGATCGAAGGGCCGTGGGACGGCGAGGAGGCGATCACGCTGCTCGCCGACCTGCATGCCGGCGCGACCGGTGCGATGACGGGCGGCGGCTTTCCGGACGGCATCCGGCCGATCCTCGAAGCATTCCGCGAAGGGCGGCACGACGAGGCGTTCGCGCGCTATCAGACGTGGCTGCCGCTGATCAATCACGAGAACCGCCAGTCCGGGATCCTCACCGCGAAGGCGCTGATGCGCGCCGGCGGCGTGATCGCGTGCGAGCGGCCGCGGCACCCGATGCCGGAACTGCACCCGGACACGCGCGCGGAGCTGCTCGCGATCGCGCGCCGGCTCGATCCGCTCGTGCTGCGCTGGGCGCACTGAGCAAGTGGCGAAGGAGAAACGCAGATGAGCGACGTTATTTCACTGGGCGTGATCGGGATCGGCAAGATCGCGCGCGACCAGCATTTGCCGGCGATCGCCGCCGAACCGGGTTTCGTGCTGACCGCGTGCGCGAGCCGTCATGCGGAAGTCGACGGCGTGCGCAACTACCAGGACCTGGGCGCGCTGCTGGCCGCCGAGCCCGAGCTTGACGCCGTGTCGCTGTGCGCGCCGCCGCAGGTGCGCTACGCGCAGGCACGTGCCGCGCTCGAGGCCGGCAAGCACGTGATGCTCGAGAAGCCGCCGGGCGCGACGCTCGGTGAAGTGGCCGCGCTGGACGCGCTCGCGCGCGAACGCGGCCTCACGCTGTTCGCAACCTGGCATTCGCGCTGCGCGAGCGCGGTGGAACCGGCGCGCGCGTGGCTCGCGACGCGCACGATCCGTGCGGTCCAGGTGCGCTGGAAGGAGGACGTGCGGCGCTGGCATCCGGGCCAGCAGTGGATCTGGGAGCCCGGCGGCCTCGGCGTGTTCGATCCCGGCATCAACGCGCTGTCGATCGTCACGCGGATCCTGCCGCGCGAGCTCGTGCTGCGCGAGGCGACGCTCTACGTGCCGAGCGACGCGCAGATGCCGATTGCGGCCGACCTCGAATGCGCCGATACGCACGGCGTGCCCGTGCGCGCGGAATTCGACTGGCGGCACGGCCCGGTCGAGCAATGGGAGATCGCGGTCGACACGTCGGACGGCGTGCTCGCGATCAGCCGCGGCGGCGCGCAATTGTCGATTGCGGGCGAGCCCGTCGAGCTCGGGCCGCAGCGCGAGTACCCGGCGCTGTATGCGCAATTCCGCGCGCTGATCGCGCGCGGCGCAAGCGACGTCGACGTGCGGCCGCTGCGGCTCGTCGCCGATGCGTTCCTGTTCGGGCGGCGCGTCGGGACCGACGCGTTCGGCCGCTGATACCATGCCGGCGCGCGCCACGCGAGCGCGACCGCGCACGACGCGAGTTGAAGACCCAAGCCAACAGACAAGGAGACACCGCATGAACCGCACGACCCACACGATCCGCCGTCACACGCTGCGCGCGCTGCTGGCCGCGCTTTGCCTCGCGCCGCTCGGAATGCAGGGCGCCGCGCACGCCGACGCGCCGCTGAAGATCGGCTTCCTGGTGAAGATGCCCGAGCAGGCATGGTTCATCAACGAGCAGAACGCGGCGTCCGCGCTCGGCCAGAAGGAGAACTTCTCGGTGGTGAAGATCGGCACGCCGGACGGCGAGAAGGTGCTCGCCGCGATCGACAACCTCGGCTCGCAAGGCGCGCAGGGCTTCGTGATCTGCGCACCCGACGTGCGCCTCGGGCCGGCGATCGCGTCGCGCGCGAAGCGCTACAACATGAAGTTCGTGACGGTCGACGACCAGCTCGTCGACTCGACCGGCAAGCCGCTGCCGAACGTGCCGCACCTCGGGATGTCGGCGACCAAGATCGGCAACCAGGTCGGCCAGGCGATCGCCGACGAGATGAAGCGGCGCGGCTGGAAGCCGGAGGAAGTCGGCGCGCTGCGCGTCACCAACTACGAGCTGCCGACCGCGAAGCTGCGCACCGACGGCGCGACGCAGGCGCTGCTCGCGAACGGCTTCCGCAAGGAAAACATCTTCGACGCGCCGCAGAAGACGACCGACGACGAAGGCGGCTTCAGCGCGGCAGCGCCCGTGCTCGCGCGCCATCCGAACATCAAGAAGTGGGTGGTCTACGCGCTGAACGAGGAAACCGTGCTCGGCGCGGTACGCGCGACCGAACAGCTGCACATCCCGGCCGCGGACGTGATCGGCGTCGGCATCAACGGCGCGGGCGAGGCGTTCGCCGAGTTCCAGAAGAAGGAGCCGACCGGCTTCTACGGGACGATCGCGGTCAGCTCGACGAATCACGGCAAGGACAGCACGCAGAACCTCGTCGACTGGATCCGCAACGGCAAGACGCCGCCGGCCGACACGCAGACGAGCGGCAAGCTGATGACGCGCGCGAACTGGCAGGCCGTGCGCGCCGAACTCGGCATCTGAACGTGCGGGGCGACGACGCGATGACGATGCAGATGATGACGGCCAGTTCGCGCCACGACGACGTGGCCACGCCCGGCACCGCGCCGCCGCCCGGCGGCGCGCTGCTCGCGCTCGACGGCATCACGGTGACGTTCCCGGGCGTGCGCGCGCTCGACGGCGTGTCGCTGTCGGTGCGCGCGGGCGAGGTGCACGGGCTGATGGGCGAGAACGGCGCAGGCAAGTCGACGCTGCTGAAGGTGCTGTCCGGCGTGAACCAGCCACAGGCCGGCACGCTGACGCTGAACGGCACGGTGCAGCGCTTCGCGTCGACGCGCGCCGCGCTCGAGGCCGGCATCGCGATCATCTACCAGGAGCTGCATCTGGTCCCGGAGCTGACGGTCGCCGAGAACCTGATGCTCGGCCAGCTGCCGAGCCGGCTCGGCGTGGTCGACGAGCGCGCGCTTGCCGTGCGCGCGCTCGATGCGCTGGAGCGGCTCGGCGAGCACATCGATCCGGACATCCCGGTGAAATACCTGTCGATCGGTCAGCGCCAGATGATCGAGATCGGCAAGGCGCTGATGCGCGACGCGCGCGTGATCGCGTTCGACGAACCGACGAGCTCGCTGTCCGCGCGCGAGACGACGCAGCTGTTCCGCATCATCCGTTCGCTGCGCGCCGAGGGCCGCGCGATCATCTACGTCACGCACCGGATGGAGGAAGTCGACGCGCTGTGCGATCGCGTGACGGTGTTCCGCGACGGCCGCCGGATCGAGACGTTCGAATCGGTCGCCGAGCTCGACCGCGACCGGCTGATCGGCTGCATGGTCGGCCGCTCGATCGAGGACGTGTACGGCTACCGGCCGCGCACGGCCGGCGACGTGCTGATCGAGGCGAAGGGGCTCGTCGGGCCCGGCCTGTCCGAGCCGGTGTCGTTCGCCGCGCGGCGCGGCGAGATCGTCGGCTTCTTCGGGCTCGTCGGCGCGGGCCGTTCGGAGCTGATGAAGCTGCTGTACGGGGCGGCGCGGCCCACGGGCGGGCATGTCGAGCTGGGCGGCAAGCGCGTGGCGTTCGCGAGCCCGCGGCACGCGGTGCGCGCCGGCATCGCGCTGTGCCCCGAGGACCGCAAGCAGGAAGGCATCGTCGCGATCGCGTCGGTGGCCGACAACCTGAACATCAGCGCGCGTCGTCATTTCAGCCCGGCGCGCGTGCTGCTCGACGCGCGGCGCGAACGCGAGCTCGCGCAGCAATACATCGAGCGGCTCGCGATCAAGACCCGCGACGGCGAGACGCCGATCGGCGCGCTGTCGGGCGGCAACCAGCAGAAGGTCGTGCTCGCGCGCTGGCTGGCCGAGCGCATCGACGTGTTCCTGATGGACGAGCCGACGCGCGGCATCGACGTCGGCGCGCGCGCGGAAATCTACAACCTGTTCTACGAACTCGCGGAAGCGGGCCGCACGGTGATCATCGTGTCGAGCGATCTGGCCGAGGTGATCGGCGTGGCGGACCGCATCATCGTGATGAAGGAAGGACGGATCGCGGGCGAGGTCGCGAAGGCGCAGGCGACGCCCGACGCGCTGATCAAGCTCGCGCTGCCGCGCTAGCGGCCTGCAGTCAACCGGAAAGCAAACGTTATGAGCCAGGCAATGCAACCCCAACGCACTTCCCCGTCCCCCGATGCCGCAGCCGCGCCCGCGCGAGCGCGCGGCGGCGTGTGGCAACTGATCAACCGCTCCGGCATCGTGATGGTGTTTCTCGTGCTGTTCGCGACGCTGTCGCTGACCGTGCCGGACTTCCTCACGCCGCGCAACATCCAGGGCCTGCTGCTGTCGGTCACGCTGATCGGCTCGATCGCAGTGACGATGATGTTCGTGCTGGCGCTCGGCGAAGTCGACCTGTCGGTCGCGTCGATCGTCGCGTTCTCGGGCGTCGTCGCGTCGACGCTGATCACCGCGACGCACAGCGTCGTGCTCGGCATCGCCGCCGGCGTGCTCGCGGGCGGCGCGGTCGGGCTCGTGAACGGCGTGCTGATCGCGCGCTGGCGGATCAATTCGCTGATCGTCACGCTCGCGATGATGGAAGTCGTGCGCGGGCTCGCGTTCATCACGTCGAACGGCGATGCGGTGATGATCTCCGAGGAGCGCTTCTTCGATCTCGGCGGCGGGTCGTTCCTCGGCATCTCGTATCCGATCTGGAGCAACATCGTCGGCTTCGTCGTGTTCGGCTTCCTGTTGCGCAAGACCGTGTTCGGCAAGAACGTGCTGGCGGTCGGCGGCAACGGCGAGGCCGCGCTGCTCGCGGGGCTGCCGGTGATGCGCATCAAGATCGCGGTGTTCGTGCTGCAGGGCCTCGTGACCGGCTTCGCCGGCGTGATGCTCGCGTCGCGGATGAGCCTCGGCGACCCGAAGACGTCGGTCGGTCTCGAACTCGGCGTGATCTCCGCGTGCGTGCTCGGCGGCGTGTCGCTGACGGGCGGCGTCGCGACGATTTCCGGCGTGCTGGTCGGCGTGCTGATCATGGGCTCCGTGCAGGATGCGATGAGCCTCTTGAACGTGCCGACCTTTTACCAATATCTGATACGCGGCGGAATTCTGTTGCTCGCGGTGCTGTTCGACCAGTATCGTCGCAACCAGCGGCGCGCGATGAAGATCTGACCTGACGCACGCGCGGCCGCCTGCGAATGAGAACGATATCGGGAGACGGCATGCAACAGACTCATCCGGGCACGGCGGCAGCGCTGCTGGTCGACAGCCGCAACACGCTCGGCGAAGGCGCGACGTGGTGCGACGCGACGCTCGCGCTGTACTGGACGGACATCGAAGGCGCGCGGCTGTGGCGCTGCCGCGCGGACGGCTCGGACCTTGCGCAGTGGCCGATGCCTGAACGGCTCGCGTGCTTCGCGCTCACGCATGATCCCGACGTGCTGCTGGTCGGGCTTGCGACGCATCTCGCGTTCTTCGATCTGCGCAGCGGCGAATTCACGCGGATCGTCGACGTCGAGCCCGACCTGCCGACGCGACTGAACGACGGCCGCTGCGATCCGTTCGGCGCGTTCGTGTTCGGGATGAAGGACGAAGGCGGCGATCCGCCGCGCGCGGTCGGCGGCTTCTACCGGCTCAATCCGGACCTCACGCTCGAACGGCTTGCATTGCCGGCGGCCGCGATCGCGAACAGCATCGGGTTCTCGCCGGATGGGGCGAAGATGTATTTTTGCGATTCGATGGTGCGCGAGATTCTCGTCTGCGATTACCGCGCGGGCGGCGACGTGGCCGACGTGCGGCCGTTCGTGCGGCTCACCGATGCGGACGGCGACCCGGACGGCTCGATCGTCGATCGTGACGGCGGGCTGTGGAACGCGCAGTGGGGCGGGCGGCGGGTGGTGCGTTATGGGCCGGACGGGATCGAGACGAATCGCGTTGAAGTGCCGACCGCGCAGCCGAGTTGCGTTGCGCTCGACGGTGACGGTCGGCTGTATGTGACGAGTGCGCGGGTTGGGCTGAGCGATGATGCACTGGCGAGCGATGCGCACGCGGGCGGTGTGTTCGTCGCGCAAACGCGGCATACGGGGTTGGCGACCGCGCGGTTCGCGGGGACGCGTACTGGATGAATGGCGAGTGCTATCGGCTGGCAACCCGAAGTTGCACAGAATGACGAAAGCCCCCGGCTTGTGAAGGTTCGGGGGCTTTTCTTTTGCACACACTCACCACAATTAAAATAAAGGTAGTCGGGCGCGAATCCAATCCCATTTGGTAGGCGGAATCGCAAGTAACTGCATCACATCGCTGCTTGAGCTATCGTAATATACGATTCCGCCGACACCATCTACCAGTTCTCGCTCAGTTGCCGAATTTACGTAGTATGAAAAATAGCGTTGAGCGCGCAATTCCCCAGTTCCGTCAAAAAGCTGAAGCCTCACTTCATGCCCATTCCGAACATTCGCTCCGCACAACTTTGCGTAATATTCCACACCTCCAAATTCTTTCTTCCCTCCATTCAGTTCTTTTTCAAAAAAATCACACCGACCATAATTTGGCCTGGTCATATGAATGGAAAGGCCAATCACTAAAAGCACAAGAGTGGCTAGCCCAGTGATTCGGAGGGCGCTAATCTGCATATTTCGCCAAGTTTTATTTCGACAGGTTTCTTCAACTTCAGATAGACGGGTTTTGAATATATCATAAAGTCCCCGCCCCTATGATGCTTGGCGCGCCTTTTTTACGTCAGCCATAAATAGATTTCGCCAATAGAATAATTGCCTGTTTCGGAATATTTGGTAATTAACAAAATTCTCGTCTCATGCTAACCCTTGTTGATTCCGGTATCGCAGTCACTCCGCCATGTGAAGATTGGAATGAAGCTGTTCTTTTACCCCATCGCGAAGTGGCGAACCATTTTCAAGATGAGAATCGATTGTTTTTGGTAATTTAATTAGTGTGCCGATCGATGATTTCGTACTTATACGAGGCAATTGACAACATGGAGGAACGCTGAGCGTGATGTCGCGACTATGCGTTCGTCCCCCCACCTGCTGGTAAGATGGCCCGCAATTCCATCCAGCACGCGCCATGAGTTCCACTCCGACCAAGCCCGCGAAACCGAAAAACGCCGCGACGAGCGCCACGGCCGCCGCCGGGAAAAGCGCCGCCCGCGCGACGGGCGACAAGCCGAAGGCGCGCGTGCAACAGCGCCTGACCTACGTGATCGGCGGCCTCGACCGGCTGCTGCGCCGTCACATGACCGACGCGCTCGCGCCGCTCGGCATCACGCTCGCGCAATACACGGCGCTGTCGGTGCTCGAGGCGCGCGGCGCCTCGTCGAACGCGCAGCTGGCCGAGCGCTCGTGGATCACGCCGCAATCGGCGAACGAGGTGATGAGCGTGATGGCCGCGCGCGGTTTCGTCACGCGCGAGGCCGACCCGTCGCACGGCCGCATCATCCTGCTGACGCTGACCGACGCGGGCGCGGCGATGCTGCGTGAATGCGAAGCCGTGCTGCGCCCGCTCGAGGCGCGCATGCTCGGCGACATCTCCGCCGACGACGCCGCGCACGTGCAGCGCGCGCTCGAACTGTTCTCGCGCAACCTGCGCGGCTGATCCCTTTCCGAACCTGACGACGCGGGCCCGTGCGGCCCGCGTTGGCCGCGCACGCGCCGTCGCCGGTCGCCCGACCGCGCCCCGATTCCCTCGTCACCACCGCTTTCCGCTCCGGGTTTACACCGGCGCTCATGCCGCTTGCAATATCAGGTAGCCTGATATTAAATGAAGCCGTCCGCAGCAGGAATGCTGCGCACCGAATCGCACAGGAACGAACGACAGGAACGAACGACAGGAACAGACATGAGCAAGTACGACAACCGCTGGCAGACCGTGAAAGTGAACGTGGAGGCCGGCATCGCGTGGGTCACGCTGAACCGCCCCGAGAAGCGCAATGCGATGAGCCCGACGCTGAACCGGGAGATGCTGGAGGTCCTCGACGCGGTCGAGTTCGACGACGAGGCGAAGGTGCTGGTGCTGACCGGCGCGGGCGCCGCGTGGACGGCCGGCATGGATCTGAAGGAATATTTCCGCGAGATCGACGGCGGCTCCGACGCGCTGCAGGAAAAGGTGCGGCGCGACGCGTCGGAATGGCAGTGGCGCCGCCTGCGGATGTACAACAAGCCGACGATCGCGATGGTGAACGGCTGGTGCTTCGGCGGCGGGTTCTCGCCGCTCGTCGCGTGCGACCTCGCGATCGCGGCGGACGAAGCGGTGTTCGGGCTGTCGGAGATCAACTGGGGCATCCCGCCGGGCAACCTCGTCAGCAAGGCGATGGCCGACACGGTCGGGCATCGCCGCGCGCTGCACTACATCATGACCGGCGACACGTTCACCGGCGTGGAAGCGGCCGAAATGGGCCTCGTGAACAGCAGCGTGCCGCTCTCCGGCCTGCGCGACGCGACGATCGCGCTCGCCGCGCGGCTGATGGACAAGAACCCGGTCGTGCTGCGTGCCGCGAAGCACGGCTTCAAGCGCTCGCGCGAACTCACGTGGGAGCAGTGCGAGGATTACCTGTATGCGAAGCTCGACCAGGCGCAGCTGCGCGATCCGGAGCGCGGCCGCGAGCAGGGGCTGAAGCAGTTCCTCGACGACAAGACGATCAAGCCGGGCCTGCAGGCATACAAGCGCTGATACGGGCGCCGAAGCAACCGCCAACGCAGCCGCAAGAGACAGGCAAGGCAGGAGACGACATGACCGACAGACGGATGCTGATCGCGGGCGAGTGGTGCACCGCCCGCGACGGCCGAACCTTCGACCGATTCAACCCCGCGACGGGCGCGCTGGCGTCGCGCGCGCCGGCGGCCGGCGTGGCCGACGCCGACGCGGCGATCGACGCCGCGCACCGCGCATTCCCCGCGTGGGCGGCGCTCGCGCCGACCGAACGGCGCCGCCGGCTGCTGAAGGCGGCCGACCTGATGGACGCGCGCATCGACGAGATCATCGCGACCGGCGTCGCCGAAACCGGCGCGACGCCCGGCTGGCTCGGCTTCAACGTGACGCTCGCGGCGAACATGCTGCGCGAGGCCGCGTCGATGACGACGCAGATCGACGGCGACGTGATCCCGTCCGACGTGCCCGGCAATCTGGCGCTCGCGATGCGCGTGCCGTGCGGCGTCGTGCTCGGCATCGCGCCGTGGAACGCGCCGGTGATCCTCGGCACGCGCGCGCTGGCGATGCCGCTCGCGTGCGGCAACACCGTCGTGCTGAAGGCGTCCGAGGCGTGCCCGGGCGTGCACGCGCTGATCGGCGCGGTGCTGGATGAAGCGGGGCTCGGCGCGGGCGTGGTCAACGTGATCACGCACGCGGCGGCCGATGCACCCGCAAT
Organism: Burkholderia sp. SCN-KJ; assembly: GCF_024656005.1. Classification (NCBI taxonomy): domain Bacteria; kingdom Pseudomonadati; phylum Pseudomonadota; class Betaproteobacteria; order Burkholderiales; family Burkholderiaceae; genus Burkholderia; species Burkholderia sp. SCN-KJ. The sequence goes on along the minus strand of NZ_JANKOG010000007.1, from coordinate 268,991 downwards.
CGTCGAGCGGATGATCGCGCATCCGCACGTGAAGCGGATCAACTTCACCGGGTCCACGCACGTCGGGCGCATCATCGCGCGCCATGCGGCCGCGCACCTGAAACCCGTGCTGCTCGAACTCGGCGGCAAGGCGCCGGTGCTCGTGCTCGACGATGCCGATCTCGATGCGGCCGTCGACGCGATCGCATTCGGCGCATTCTTCAACCAGGGGCAGATCTGCATGTCGACCGAGCGCGTGATCGCCGCGCGGCCGATCGCCGATGCGCTCGTCGAACGCCTCGCCGCGAAGGCGCGCACGCTCGTCGCCGGCGATCCGCTGGCGGGCCATGCGCTCGGCACGATGGTCGATGCGGCGGCCGCCGCGCGTGCCGCGTCGCTCGTCGAGGATGCGCGTGCGCACGGCGCGCGCCTGCCGCTCGGTTGCCGGATCGAGGGCGCGACGATGCAGCCCGCGATCGTCGACGGCGTCACGCACGACATGCGGCTCTATCGCGAGGAATCGTTCGCGCCGGTGGTCGCAATCATGCGCGCGGACAGCGACGACGAAGCGGTCGCGCTCGCGAACGACAGCGAGTTCGGGCTGTCGGCGAGCGTGTTCAGCCGCGACATCGCGCGGGCGATGACGGTCGCGCGCCGGATCGAATCGGGGATCTGCCACATCAACGGGCCGACCGTGCACGACGAGGCGCAGATGCCGTTCGGCGGCACGAAGGCGAGCGGCTACGGTCGCTTCGGCAGCCGCGCGTCGATCGCCGAATTCACCGAGCTGCGCTGGATCACCGTGCAGACCACGCCGCGTCATTACCCGATATGAGCGAGCCGACGATGAATGTTGCGACGCCCGCCAGCGGGCAGGTAAATGAAACGGGCGGCGTGCGTTATCGCGCGGCGGCCGTCGCGGTCGGCGCGGCCGAGATTCGCCGCGCGGACAACGGCGCGTGGTACCTGCGCTCGCGCGAACCGCTCGGCGACTACCCGACGCGCGTGACCGACTGCCTCGTGCGCGGCGCGCAAGCGCACCCCGACCGCGTACTGGCGGCACGCCGCGGTGCCGACGGCCGCTGGATCGCGCTCACCTATGCGCAGATGCTCGAACGCGCCCGCGCGATTGGACAGGGCCTCGTCGATCTCGGGCTGTCGGTCGAGCGTCCGCTCGCGGTGCTGTCCGGCAACGATCTCGAGCATCTGCAGCTGATGTTCGCGGCGATGCTGGCCGGCGTGCCGTACTCGCCGATCTCGCCCGCGTATTCGCTGGTGTCGACCGACTACGGCAAGCTGCGTCACACGCTCGGCGTGCTGCGGCCGGGCGCGGTATTCGTCGCGGAACGCGCGCCGTTCGCGCGTGCGCTCGACGCGACGTTGCCGGCCGATGCGGCGCTGATCGTCGCGCACGATGCCGATGCGGATACCGACGGCGACGCGGCGGGCCGCATGGTGCCGCTGTCGCGCCTGCTCGCGACCGTCCCGCGCACGATCGACGCGATCCATTCGGCGCTCGGCCCCGACCATCTCGCGAAGATCCTGTTCACGTCGGGTTCGACGAAGCAGCCGAAGGCCGTGCCGACCACGCACCGGATGCTGTGCAGCAACCAGCAGATGCTGCGCCAGACGATGCCCGAGCTGACGCGCGAGCCGCCGGTGCTGGTCGACTGGCTGCCGTGGAATCACACGTTCGGCGGCAGTCACAACCTCGGCATCGCGCTGTACAACGGCGGCTCGCTGTACATCGACGACGGCCGCCCGGTGCCGGGCCGCTTCGACGAAACCGTGCGCAACCTGCGCGAGATCGCGCCGACCATCTACTTCAACGTGCCGAAGGGCTGGGAAGAGCTGACCGCCGCGCTCGAACGCGACGCGGCGTTGCGCGACACGTTCTTCTCGCGCGTGAAGCTGTATTTCTTCGGCGGCGCGGGGCTGTCGCAGGCCGCGTGGGACCGGCTCGACCGCGTGACCGAAGCGCATTGCGGCGAACGCATCCGGATCATGGCCGGCCTCGGGATGACGGAGGCGTCGCCGTCGTGCCTGTTCACGACGGGGCCGCTGATGCGCGCCGGCTATATCGGCCTGCCCGCGCCCGGCTGCGACGCGAAGCTCGTGCCGTGCGGCGACAAGCTCGAGCTGCGTTTCAAGGGGCCGAACGTGATGCGCGGCTACTGGCACGCGGACGTCGATCCGCGCGACGTGTTCGACGACGAAGGCTATTACCGCAGCGGCGATGCGGGGGTCTTCGCCGATCCGCAGCGGCCGGAACTCGGGCTGCTGTTCGACGGCCGGCTCACCGAGGATTTCAAGCTGAGCAGCGGCACCTTCGTCAGCGTCGGGCCGTTGCGCGCGAACGCGGTGTCGAGCGGTGCGCCGTACGTGCAGGACGTGGTCGTCACCGGTATCGATCGCGACGACATCGGCCTGCTGGTGTTTCCGCGCGTCGATGCGTGCCGCGCGCTGGCGGGGCTCGCGGCCGATGCGTCCGTGACCGACGTGCTCCGCGCGCCGGCCGTGCGCGCGGCGTTCGCGGCATGGCTTGCCGTGCTGAACCGGCATGCGAGCGGCGGTTCGACGTTCGTCGCGCGCATCCGGCTGATCGACACGCCGCCTTCGCTCGATCTCGGCGAAGTGACCGACAAGGGTTCGCTGAACCAGGCGGCCGTGCAGAAGCATCGCGCGGCGACGATCGACGCGCTGTACGACCCGGCGCGACGCGATCCCGACGTGATTTACGCGTAAGCAGAAGCAGACCGAAGCAAACCGAAGCAAGCAGGCACGACGACCGGCCGGCCACGATACCGGCAGGCATTCTTGCGGCCAGCGAATCAGGCTGCCTGATAAGGGAGGCCGTTCGGACGACACCGCGCGCGCCGCTCCGCCACTGGCCGGCGGCGGCGCGCGGCGGCCGTTGCAGGGCCGACGACTACAAGACATGGGATTGGAGACAGACACGATGAACACCTACGTTGCCGAAAAACCCACGGTCGCGACCACGCTCGCGCTGTGTTTCGCGATCGCCCTTCTCGAAGGGCTCGACCTGCAGTCGGTCGGCGTCGCCGCGCCGCGCATGGCGCGCGAATTCGGGTTGAGCGTGTCGCAGATGGGCATCGCGTTCAGCGCGGGCACCTTCGGGCTGCTGCCGGGCGCGATGCTCGGCGGGCGGCTCGCCGACCGGATCGGCCGCAAGCGCGTGCTGATCGCGTCGGCCGTGCTGTTCGGGCTGCTGTCGATCGCCACCGCGCAGGTCTCGACCTTCGCGATGCTCGTCGTCGTGCGCGTGCTGACCGGCATCGGGCTCGGCGGTGCGATGCCGAACCTGATCGCGCTGTCGTCCGAAGCGGTCGAGCCGCGCTCGCGCAGCAGCGCGGTGGCGACGATGTACTGCGGCATCCCTTTCGGCGGCGTGATCGCATCGCTGATCGGCGTGCTGCTGGCCGGCGACACCGAATGGCGGCACATCTTCTACGTCGGCGGCGTGGGGCCGCTGCTGCTCGTGCCGCTGCTGGTGTGGTTCCTGCCGGAATCGCGCGCGTATCTCGACGTCGCCGGCACGCCGGCCGCGCGCGCGAGCGTCGCGCGCACGCTGTTCGGCGACGGCCGCACGACGTCGACGGTCGCGCTGTGGATCAGCTACTTCTGCACGCTGATCGTCCTCTACTTCCTGCTGAACTGGCTGCCGTCGCTGATGGCCTCGCGCGGGCTCGATCGCGCGCACGTCGGCCTCGTGCAGATCGCGTTCAACGTCGGCGCGGGGCTCGGCGCGCTCGGCATCGGCGCGGCGCTCGACCGGATGCGCGCATCGCGCGTGGTCGGCGGCATGTATGTCGGGATCGTGCTGTCGCTCGCCGCGCTCGCGGCCGCACCCGGCTTCGCGTCGCTTGCCGCGGCCGCGTTCGCGGCCGGGATGTTCGTGGTCGGCGGGCAGTCGGTGCTGTATGCGCTCGCGGCGATCTATTACCCGACCGCGATGCGCGGCACGGGCGTCGGCGCGGCGGTGGCCGTCGGTCGGCTCGGTTCCGTCGTCGGGCCGCTCGCGGCCGCGACGCTGCTCGCCGCCGGCCGCAGCGCGCCCGTCGTGATCGGCGCGAGCATCCCCGTCACGCTCGTCGCGGCCTTCGCCGCATTCGTGCTGATTCGCCGCCCGCAAGCCGGCGACTGAGCTTGCGTTTTTTTCGATGCGCGCCGTCAGAGCGCGCGATTCAACAAGGTCTGGAGACACGACGACATGAAGACGAAGACAAGGAACGGCCTGCTGGCCGCCGGCGCGTGCTGCGCGCTCGCCGCGCCGGGCGCGCACGCGCAGTCGAGCGTGACGCTGTACGGGATCATCGATACGGGCGTCGAGTTCGTGTCGCACGCGAACTCGGCCGGCGACCACGTCGTGCGCATGCCGGGCGTGACGGGCGAACTGCCGTCGCGCTGGGGCCTGCGCGGCACCGAGGATCTCGGCGGCGGCTACCAGGCGGTATTCACGCTCGAAAGCGGCTTCAACGTGCGCGGCGGCGATCTCGGCCAGGGCGGCCGGCTGTTCGGGCGGCAGGCGTTCGTCGGGCTGAAGAGCGGCTTCGGCACGCTCGCGTTCGGCCGCCAGTACACGATGACTTATCTCGCGCTGCAGGGCGCGGACATCATCGGCCCCGACATCTACGGGCTCGGCTCGTTCGACGCGTACGTGCCGAACGGCCGCGCCGACAACGCGGTGACCTACGTCGGCACCTATCGCGGCGTGACGCTCGGCGCCGCATATTCGTTCGGCCGCGACGGCGCGGGCACCGGCAACTCGCCGGGGCAGGGCACGTGCGCGGGGCAGGTGCCGGGCGATGCCGTCCAGTGCCGCAACTGGTCGGTGATGCTCAAGTACGACAGCGCGTATTTCGGCGCGGCGGCGTCGTACGAGGAGCAGCGCGGCGGCACCGGCGCGGCCGCGAACTTCTTCGATGGCGTGGCGCCCGTTCCTTTCACGAGCAGCGGCGGCAAGGACGCGCGCACGCACGTGAGCGCGTATGCGCAGGCGGCAGGCGCGCGGATCGGCGCGGGCTGGATCGGGCGGCGCGTGTCGACCGGTTCGCCGGCCGCGCCCGGCGCGCATTCGGACCTGTTCTTCCTTGGCGCGTCGTATGCGGTGAAACCCGATTTCGTCGTCGACGGCGAAGGCTACCGGATCGTCAACAGCGCGCACGACACGCGCGCGACGATGGCCACGCTGCGCGCGACCTATCTGCTGAGCAAGCGCACGGCCGTCTACGCGCAATCGTCGTATCTGTGGAACAGCGCGCATGCACGCTACGCGGTCAGCGGCGGCGGGCCCGGCACGATACCCGGCGCAGGGATGGGGCAGCTCGGCGCGATGGTCGGCGTGCGGCACATGTTCTGATCCGGCAGCCTGACGAACGGGAGCTATCTTGAACAAGAAATCTGCATTCCTCTGTATTGCGCCGCTGTCCGCGGCGGCCATGCTCGCCGGCTGCGGCGGCGACGATTCGGTCAGCGCCACACCGACGCACCTGAGCGCCGCTACGCCGGCCGCGATGGCGCAGACGTGCGACGCGCTCGCCGCGAAGCTCGCGTATGCGAACACGTCGTTCACGTCGGTGACGACCGCGGCCGCCGGCGCGCTGGCGGTGGCTGGCAAGCCGATCGCCGAACATTGCGTGATCGAAGGGAAGATGAACGAGCGCGTGAGCGCGGTGGACGGCAACACCTACGCGATCGGCTTCGAGATGCGCTTGCCGAAAGCGTGGAACGGTCGCTTCTTCTACCAGGCGAACGGCGGGCTCGACGGCAACGTCGTGACCGCGACCGGCGAGGTCGGCGGCGGCGGGCCGCTGACCGATGCGCTGAACCAGGGCTTCGCGGTGATCAGCTCGGATTCCGGGCACAGCGCCGCGCAGAACCCGCTGTTCGGCCTCGATCCGCAGGCGCGGCTCGATTACGGCTACGGCGCGGTCGACGCGCTCACGCCGATGGCGAAGCAGGTGATCCGGCTCGCATACGGGAAGACGCCCGACCGCAGCTATTTCGGCGGCTGCTCGAACGGCGGCCGGCACGCGATGGTCACGGCGGTGCGCAACGCGGGCGACTACGACGGGATCATCGCGGGCGATCCGGGCTTCCATCTGCCGAAGGCGGCGATCGGCGAGATGTACGGCGCGCAGCAGTTCGCGAAGATCGCGTCGGCGACCGGGACGAACGGGCTGCCGGACATCCGCAGCGGCTTCACCGATGCGGAGCGCCGGTTCGTCGGCGCGAAGATTCTCGACAAGTGCGATGCGCTCGATGGCGTGGCCGACGGGATGGTGCAGGACGTCGCCGCGTGCCAGGCGCATTTCAGCGTAGAGACGGATGTCCCGACCTGCGCGAACGGCACGCGCACCGGCGCGTGCCTCACGACCGCGCAGAAGAGCGCGCTCGAGAACGTGTTCGGAGGCGCGCGCAACAGCGCGGGCATGGCGCTCTATGCGAGCTTTCCGTACGATCCCGGCATGGCCAGCGGCGGCTGGGCCGCGTGGAAGCAGTCGAATTCGGTCACGCTCGACCCGGCCGCGATGGCGTTCACGTTCATGACGCCGCCGAAAACCGCCGCGACGCTCGCGAACCTCGCCGGCTTCGCGCTCGGCTTCGACATGGACAACGACGCGCCGGCGATCTTCGCGACGAACGGCGTGTACACGCAATCGTCGTGGTCGTTCATGACGCCGCCCGACGAGACCAACCTGTCCGCGCTGAAATCGCGCGGCGCGAAGTTGCTCGTCTATCACGGCACCGGCGACCCGGTGTTCTCGTTCAACGACACGAGCGACTGGTACGGGCGGCTCGCGCAGGCGAACGGCGGCGACGCGTCGGGCTTCGCGCGCTTCTATCCGGTGCCGGGCATGAACCACTGCTCGGGCGGGCCGGCGGCCGACCAGTTCGACATGCTGACGCCGCTCGTCGCGTGGGTCGAGCAGGGGCAGGCGCCCGCGGCGATCGTCGCCACGGCGCGCGACACGACCAACGCGGTGCCGAACGCGGACGTGCCGACGTCGTGGGGCGCGGGGCGCACGCGGCCGTTGTGCCCGTATCCGCAGGTCGCGCGCTACAACGGCTCGGGCGACGTGAATTCGGCGGCGAGCTTCAGTTGTCGATGATGTAGGGAAGGGGGATGTACCGACGCGCGGAAGCTTCGGTACATTCGCCGCTGTTCGGTAGCGGATGGCGCGAGCGTGCCGGTCCGTCCGGATGGAAACGGCGGTGCGCCGCGCATGACGATCGAGTTTGCCGCCCGACGCGGCATCCGGGGATACACTGTGGCGCTTTCGCGTCGGCGAGACACGTCCCGGCCGACGTGCGCCGCCAGCCATCCTTCCTCCGATTCGACCATGCAAACCGTAGCGGTACTCGACTTCGAAACAACCGGGCTTTCTCCGAACATGGGCGACAGGGCGACCGAGATCGCCGTGATCCTTCTCCGCGACGGGGAGATCGTCGACCGCTACCAGAGCCTCATGAACGCCGGCCGCCGCATTCCGTCCGACGTCGTCGCGCTCACGGGGATCACGAACGACATGATCGCGTCGGCGCCGCCGGTGGAGAAGGTCATGAAGGAAGCCGCCGCGTTCGTCGGCAGCCATCCCGTCGTCGCGCACAACGCCGGCTTCGACAAGCGGTTCTGGCAGGCCGAACTCGGGATGCTCGGGATGGCGGCCGAGCATGCGTTCGCATGCACGATGCTCGTCGCGCGGCGCCTCTACCCGCACGCGCAAAGTCACCGGCTGTCGAACCTCGCGACCATGCTGCGCCTGCCGCAGACGGGCCGTGCCCACCGCGCGATGGTCGACGCGGAGATCGCGAGCCATCTGTGGTGCCGGATGCAGCGCGACATCGGCGAGACTTACGGGTTGCGGCAGGTCGATCACGGGCTGATGTCGCGATTGCAGACGACGAGCAAGGCGAAGGTCGCGTCGTTTTTCGGTTCATTGGCTGCCGACAGGCGCTGACGTTCGAGCGTCACTCGCCGGGATCCACCGGCACCTCGAGCCCGACCTTCACGCGGCTCATGCTCACCAGCGTCTTGAAGCGCTTCACGTTGTTGTTCGCGAAGAACAGCTCGCGCGTGAGCGCGTTGTACTGATCCATGTTGCGCACGGCGAGGATCAGCACGAAATCCCATTCCCCGGTCACGTAGTAGCACTGCTGGATCTGCGGGCAGCGCTCGAAGGTCCGCTTCATCGCGTCGAGCTGGTCGATCTGCTCGCGCTCGACCTCCACGTTCACGACGATCGTCAGCGGATGATCGACCTTCTCCGGCGCGACGACCGCCGTGTAGCGCTCGATCACGCCGTCTTCGGCGAGCCGCCGCAGGCGGCGGTTCACGGCGGCGGTCGACAGGTTCACGCGGGCGCCGAGTTCGGTCTGCGGCGTGTGCGCGTCGCGCTGGACTTCCATCAGCAGCTTGCGATCGAACGCATCGAGTGGGGTGGGCATGATGGTGCGGCAGCCTCGAAAGAATGAGAAATTTTTGCGTCCGGAGCGCCGATTTGGCGATTTTATTGACCGAGGCGCGCAATATTATTTTTCGGACTGACGGCGCACGCAACCCGTATGCGCCCGCACCGCATCCACGGCCGGGCCGCCCGCGCGGCCCATTTCCGGAGCCCTTCCAGCCATGCTGATCGCCAATCCCCGCGCGTCGCGCACCGACTATCCCGACACGCTGCGCCGCATCATGAACATCGCCGCGGCCGACGAGAGCGGCGCGTGGCTCGCGCACTGGCCGCTCGTCGGTGCGGCCCGAACGCCTTTGCGCGCGTTGCCTGATCTGGCCGCGCGGCTCGGCGTCGCGAGTGTCAGCGTGAAGGACGAGGCATGCCGTTCGCCGCTCGGCAGCTTCAAGGCGCTCGGCGCGCCGATCGCGCTGATGCGGCTCGTGAAGCGGTTGCGGCGCAACGAGGCGCTCGATCCGCAGGGGCTCGTCACGGGCCGCTATGCGGAGTCGCTGGCCGACCTGACGGTGATCAGCGCAACCGACGGCAATCACGGCCGCGCGCTGGCCGCCGCCGCGCGCGCGATCGGCTGCCGCTGCGTGATCGTGCTGCATGCGCACGTCGACGCGGAGCGCGAGCATGCGATCGCCGCGCACGGCGCGCGGATCGTGCGGATCGCCGGCAACTACGACGAATCGGTCGTGCATGCCGCGCAGCTCGCGGATGCGAACGGCTGGCACGTGGTGTCGGATACGTCGTACGACGGCTACGAGGCGATTCCGCGCGACGTGATGCAGGGCTACGGCGTGATCGCGGCCGAGGCGCTCGCGCAGGCGGCGGGAGAGGGCAACCTCGGCGATGGCGATGGCGACGGCGGCGGCAGCGGCGATCACCGGCCGTTCACGCACGTGTTCCTGCAGGGCGGCGTCGGCGGCCTTGCGGCCGGTGTCGCGAGCTATCTGTGGGAGCATGCCGGCGCACGGCGGCCGCATTTCATCGTCGTCGAGCCGCGCCAGGCCGATTGCCTGTACCAGAGCGCGCTCGCCGGGCGCGCGACGAAGGCGACCGGCAGCGTCGACTCGGTGATGGCGGGGCTCGCGTGCGGCGAGGCGTCGCCGCTCGCATGGGACTTTCTCGAGCCGGGCATCGATCAGTTCATGCTGATCGACGACGACGACGCCATGCAGGCGATGCGCGCGCTGGCCGCCGGCAGCGAACGCGACGTGCCGTTCGTGTCCGGCGAGTCGGGCGCGGCGGGCATCGCGGGGCTGACCGTGCTGATGCGCGATCCGGCGCTGGCGCGGCAGGCGGGGCTCGATGCGAACGCGCGCGTGCTGGCGATCAACACGGAAGGCGCGACCGCGCCGAGCGTCTACCGGCGGTGTGTCGGCGAGACGGCCGACGCGGTGCTGGCGCGCCAGCGCGACTGGCTGACGCGGACCCGCGCGGCCGCGGAAGCCTGAGCGACCCGAACGACATGACGACCGACGAGGCAAGCACGATGGACGCAATGGCGGAAAGCACGCTGCAGGGCCGGCTGAAAACCTGGCGCCGGCATCTGCACCAGCACCCGGAGACGGGTTTCGAGGAAGTGAACACGTCGGACTACGTCGCGCGGATCCTGACGACACTCGGGCTCGACGTGCAGCGCGGGATCGGCGGCACGGGGCTCGTCGCGAACCTGACGGTCGGCACCGGCACGCGCGCGATCGGCATCCGCGCGGACATGGACGCGCTGAACATCGCCGAGCACGCGCCGGGCCGCGAACATGCGTCGCGCACGCCGGGCAAGATGCACGCGTGCGGGCACGACGGCCACATGTCGATGGTGCTCGGCGCCGCGCAACTGCTGGCCGAGCGCAAGGACTTCGACGGCACCGTGCGCTTCATCTTCCAGCCGGCCGAGGAACATGGCCGCGGCGCGAAGGCGATGATGGCCGACGGGCTGTTCGAGCGCTTCCCGGTCGACGCGATCTTCGGCGCGCACAACATGCCGGGCATGCGCGCCGGCACGTTCGCGACGCGCGCGGGCGGCATCATGGCGAGCGAGGACAACTTCGTGATCCGGATCGACGGGCGCGGCACGCATGCGGCGCGCCCGCACATGGGCATCGATCCGATCGTGATCGGCTCGCAGATCGTGCTCGCGCTGCAGACGATCGTGTCGCGCAATCTCGATCCGGGCCGGCAGGCTGTGATCTCGTGCACGGAGTTCATCACTGACGGCTTGCGCAACGTGCTGCCGTCGACGGTGACGATCAAGGGCGATACGCGCAGCTATTCGCGCGACGTGCAGGCGCTGCTTGAAACACGGATGCGCGAGATCAGCGAAGGGATCTGCCGCACGCACGGTGCGGCGTGCACGTTCGAATACACGCACGAGTTCGCGCCGACGGTGAATTCGCGGGAATGGGTCGAGACGGCCGTCGAGGCTGCGACGCACGTCGCGGGCGCCGACGCGGTGAACGCCGACGTGCAGCCGATGATGATCTCGGAAGACTTCGGCGCGTTCCTGCAGGCGGTGCCCGGCAACTTCGTGTTCATCGGCAACGGCGAAGCGGCCGCGCGCGGCGGGGTGCCGCTGCACAACGCGGCGTACGATTTCAACGACGAGATTCTGCCGGTCGGCGCGCGGTATTTCGCGGAGGTGGCGCGACGGGCGTTGAAGGCGGCGTAGCAGGCCTCCGACGGTCTGTTCGCAGGCCCCCGCTACGTGTTCGGTTCGCCCGGCACGCCGTTACGCTTCGGCCGCCCGCTTGGCCGACACGTCGGCCGTGCCGGTGCGATCGAGGATCGCCAGCACTTCGCGCGCGGTGTTCTCCGAATGGCTGCGCAGCACCTGCGGCAGCCGCGCGTGGTCGGGATCGGCGAGCGCAGCCATGATCGCTTCGTGCTCGTGCAGCGATTCGGCCCAGCGCAGCGTGTCCGCGTTCGCGGCGCCGCGCGCGCGGTGCACCTTCGACATCAGCGACGCATAAATGCCCGACAGCACCGGGTTGCCGGCCGCGTCGATGATCATCTGATGAATCTGCTGGTTCAGCCGGAAATACTCGACCCGCTTGCCGGCCTCGTGACACTCGACCATCCGCCGGTGCTTCGCCTGCAGCGCGGCGAGCGTCGACGTGCCGATCCGCTTGCGCAGCAATTCGCCCGCCATCGCCTCGAGCCCGTGCAGCAGCTCGAACGTCGACACGAGATCGTCGATGTCGATCGACGCGACGCGATAGCCGATGTACTGGCGATGCGTGACGGCGCCTTCCGCGACGAGCACCTTCAGCGCTTCGCGCAGCGGCGTCTTCGACACGTCGAACGCGAGGCTCAGTTCCTTTTCGTCGATCCGCGCGCCGGGCGGCAGTTCGCCCTCGTCGATCATCACGCGCAGGCGCGCGGCGATCTCCGCGGCCATGCCGCGCGTGCGCAGAAGCAGGGGATTGCGGGGTGTCTGGCTCATGATGGCGCAAGCTTATCACGATATCGGGGCTTACCCTGCACCACGATAGTGATAAAACAAATTCAATGAAACCAAGCGTTTACGCTAACGGTAATTATAAATTTCTAATCCTATACTCGGCTCAACGTTGCGCGACGTCCTGACCATCCTCGTTCATCCCTGGAGTCCGTTCATGTCTTCAACCTCCGGTGTCGCTGCCCTGACGGTCGGCAAGTCCGCCGTCCGCTGGAAGATATTCGTCGTCATGCTGAGCCTCATCGCGATCAACTACGTCGATCGCGCGTCGCTGTCCGTCGCCATGCCTTACATCTCGCAGGAGTTCAAGATCGGGCCGGCGATGGAGGGCCTGATCCTCAGCTCATTTTTCTGGACCTATGCGGTGATGCAGATCCCGGGCGGGATGCTGGCCGACCGGTTCAAGCCGCGCATCGTGATCGCGACGGCGACCGTGTTCTGGGGCTTCTTCCAGGCGATCGCCGCGCTGTGCACGAACGCGCCGTCGCTGCTGCTCACGCGCCTCGGCCTCGGCGCATCAGAAGCGCCGATCTATCCGGCCGGCGGCAAGCTCAACGCGATCTGGATGACGCAGACCGAGCGCGGCCGCGGCGCCACGCTGCTCGACGGCGGCGCGCCGCTCGGCGCGGCCCTGGGCGCGGTGCTGATCGCCGGCCTGATCGCGCTGCTCGGCTCGTGGCGGCTCGCGTTCGCGGTGGCCGGCGTCGGCACCGTGCTGGCCGGTTTCCTCGCGTGGTACTACATCCGCAACACGCCGCGCGAGCATCCGGGCGTCAACGATCTCGAGGCCGACTACATCGAGGCGTCGCACGCGAGCGACCTCGCGGCCGAGCCGGCCGGTGCATCGGGGCGCTCGCGCGACTTCTTCAAGTACCGCTCGGTGTGGTGCATGTTCTTCGGCTGGATGTGCTTCAACAGCGTGTTCTACGGGCTGCTCACGTGGATGCCGAACTACCTGCACAAGGTGCACGGCTTCGACATCAAGCAGATGGGCGGGTCGACCTTCATCATCTTTTTCTGCGGCTTCGTCGGCGAGCTGCTCGGCGGCTGGATCGCCGACAAGTGGAAAGCCGCGGGCGGGCGTCCGAACGTCGTGATGCGCACGCTGTTCGGCATCGCCGCGGTGATCGCGACCGTGTCGATCTTTTCCGTCGCCTACGTGAAGAGCCCGGTCGTGTGCGTCGCGCTGCTGTCGACGACGCTGTTCTTCCTGCGCTGGTGCGGGCTGTACTGGTGCATCCCGTCGTCGCTCGGCACACGCAACAAGATCGGCTTCCTCGGCGGCCTCATGAACCTCGGCGGCAACATCGGCGGCATCACCGTGCCGATCCTCGTCGGCGCGATCGTGCAGTTCACCGGTTCCTACTTCCTTGCGCTGATGGTGTTCGCGGCGGCCGGCGTCGGCCTGCTCGTGTGCTCCAGCGCGATCGACTACGAAAACAAGCTCCCCGTCTGACCGACCCCTTTCACTGCATCGACTGCATTTACTGGTAGAGAGAAAACCACCATGAAGAAACGTACCCTGCTCGGCATGCTCACCCCTTCGTCCAACACGTCGCTCGAACCGCTGACGAGCGCGATGGTCGCCGGCCTGCCGGGCGTGTCCGCGCACTTCGCGCGCTTTCCCGTCACCGAAATCTCGCTGACGGGCCAGGCGCTCGGCCAGTTCGACGACGACAAGATCATCCAGGCCGCGATGCTGCTCGCCGACGCGAAGGTCGACGTGATCGCGTGGAACGGCACGTCGTCCGGCTGGCTCGGCTTCGAGGCCGACGAGCGGCTGTGCCAGCGCATCACCGCGGCGACCGGCATTCCGGCCACGACGTCGGTGCTCGCGCTTAACGAGATCCTGAAGAAGACGAACGCGCACGAGTTCGGCCTCGTCACGCCGTATCTCGACGACGTGCAGACGAAGATCGTCGACAACTATCGCCGCTCGGGGCTGAACTGCATCGCCGAGCGCCACCTGAACCTGAAGGTCAATTTCTCGTTCTCCGAAGTGACGGGCGACCAGATCGGCGGGATGGTGCGCGAAGTGGCGAAGGCCGGCCCGCGCGCGATCTCGATCTTCTGCACGAACCTGAACGCCGCGCACCTGGTGCCGGCGCTCGAGGAAGAGACGGGCATTCCGATCTACGACACGATCTCGACCGTCGTGTGGAAGTCGCTGCAGCTCGCCGACTACGACACGCGGCAGGTGAAGGGCTGGGGGCGTCTCTTCAGCGACGTGATCTGAGGCGCGCGTCATGTCGAACGATCTCGATTTCGTGATCCGTCACGCGGACGTCGTGACGGCGGCGGACCGGTTCTCGTGCGACATCGGCATCCGCGCGGGGCGCGTGGCCATGCTCGGCCACGGGCTGCCGCGCGCGCCGCGCGAGCTCGACGCGAGCGGGATGCTCGTGCTGCCGGGCGGCGTCGATGCGCACTGCCACCTCGACCAGCCGATGCCCGACGGGCTGAAGATGGCCGACGATTTCCTGTCCGGCACGCGTTCCGCGCTGTGCGGCGGCACGACCACCGTCGTGCCGTTCGCCGCGCAGGCGAAGGGGCAGTCGCTGCAGGCGGCCGTCGACGACTATCACCGGCGCGCGGAAGGGCGCGCGCTGATCGACTATGGTTTTCACCTGATCGTCGCCGATCCGACGCCGCACGTGCTGGCCGAGGAGCTGCCGCGGCTGATCGCGAACGGCTACACGTCGTTCAAGGTGTACATGACCTACGACGACCTGAAGCTGAACGATCGGCAGATGCTCGACGTGCTGTCGGTCGCGCGCGAGCACGGCGCGCTCGTGATGGTGCATGCGGAGAATTCGGACTGCATCGGCTGGCTGACCGAGCGGCTGCTCGGCGACGGCCACGTCGCGCCGCATTTTCATGCGCACGCGCGGCCGGCCGTGGTCGAGCGCGAGGCGACGCATCGCGCGATCGCGTTCGCGGAACTCGTGGACGTGCCGATCCTGATCGTGCACGTGTCGGGCGCCGAGGCGATCGAGCAGATCCGCTGGGGACAATCGCGCGGCCTGCCGATCCTGGCCGAAACCTGCCCGCAGTACCTGTATCTGACGGCCGCCGATCTCGGTCATCACGGTCACGACGGCTACGAGGGCGCGAAATGCGTATGCAGCCCGCCGCCGCGCGATCCGGCGAACCAGCAGGCGGTGTGGAAGGCGCTGAAGCAGGGCGTGTTCTCGGTATTCTCGTCCGATCACGCGCCGTTCAACTACGACGATCCGTGCGGCAAGCATCCGGGCGGGCAGGCCGTCTCGTTCGACCATATCCCGAACGGGATTCCGGGGCTCGAGACGCGGCTGCCGCTGCTGTTCGATGGCGTGCGCAAGGGGAATCTGTCGCTGCACCAGTTCGTCGAGTTGACGTCGCTGCGGCCCGCGAAGCTGTACGGGTTGTATCCGCGCAAGGGGACGATCGCGGTCGGCGCCGATGCGGATATCGTCGTGTGGGATCCGGACAAGCGCGTGCGGATCGCGAACGCGTCGCTGCATCATGCGGTCGACTACACGCCTTATGAAGGGATCGAGGTGACGGGCTGGCCGCGTCATTGCCTGTCGCGCGGCGAGCTGCTCGTCGAGGACGGCCGGCTGCTCGCGGCGGAGCCGGGGCGCGGGCAGTTCCTGCCGGCCGGCAAGCCGTGTCTCGATTGACGTCGCGCGATGCGATTGCGATGTGAGCGCCCGCGCGACGCGGCGGGCGCCGTTTCAACAGGAGCTACGATGAGCGTTTCCCTCGCAATGCGCGGCCTCGCGGCCGCGGCGATCGTCGCCGGGTCATGCGGCGGCGGCCCGGCGCTGGCTGCCGGCGGCGCGCCGCAGGACCCGCCGAGCGTCGTGCCTGAGTCGGCCGGCGTCGATTCGGCGCCGCTCGTGCGGCTGTCCGAATGGCTGCGCCGCGACCGAATGGACGTGCGCAGTCTCGTCGTCGTGAAGGACGGCAAGATCGTGTTCGAGCGCTACGGCGACGGCCTCACGCGCGACAACAACTACGAGCTGTATTCGGTGACGAAGACGATCACCGCGCTGCTCGCCGGCATTCTCGACGGCGAGGGCCAGCTCGGCCCGTCGACGAAGGTCGCGCCGCTGATCGCGGCCGCGCGGCCCGATCTCGCGAGCGAACTCGCGGACAAGCAGGACATCGAGCTGCGCCACCTGATGTCGATGTCGAGCGGGTTGCGCTACACGACGCGCGAAGGCACCGACCCGCTGTACTACGATGCGCCCGACCGGCTGCACGTCGCGGTGACGAGCCGCGCCGCGCAGCCGCCCGGCACGCATTTCGACTACATCGACGTGAATCCGGTGCTGGTCGGCACGACCGTGTCGATCGCCGCGGGCGAGCGCGAGGACGACTTCGCGCGCAAGCGGCTGTTCGAGCCGCTCGGCTTCGCGCACTACCGCTGGAGCGGCGCCGACGGCACCGGCGCGGTGGCGGGTGGCTGGGGCCTGCGGCTGCGTGCGGTCGACATGGCCAAGATCGGCATGCTGCTGCTCGACAACGGCCGCTGGAACGGCAAGCAGGTCGTGCCGGCCGGCTGGGTCCGGCAGATGACGACGCCATCGCCGGCCGCGGCCGACTACGGCTACTACTGCTGGATCGGCCACGTCGTCGAGCACGGCACGCCGGAATTCGGCGCGATGGGCTTCAAGGGGCAGTTCATCACGGTGCTGCCCGCGCAGCGCGCAGTCGTCGTGATGACGAGCCTGCTGCCGACCGACGGCGGCTTGCGCGACGCGACCTACCTGAACCTCTATCGGCGGATGGTCGGCGACTACATCCTGCCGGCGCTCACGCCCGCGCGGCCGCCGGTCGAAAGCGCGGCAGCCACGCAGGCGCTGCGCGACGAACTCGAGCGCAGCCGGCAGACGAAGGGGGTGCCCGGTACCGCCACCGCGTTCAACGATGCACCGGAGATTTGATGAGGATTGCAAACTTCAGTGACCATTCGTCCGCGTGGCGTTCCGATGCGCGGCGGCCCGCTGCGCCGTTCATGCGCCGGCTGCTCGCGCGGGTTGCCGCGTTGCTGATCGGCGGCGGGGCGCTGGCGTCGGCATCGGCACCGATACTGTCCGTGGCGCACGCGGCCGACGCGTTGCCGCTGCCGCCGCTGCATGAAACCGGCATCGCGGCGGCCGCGCCCGAAGACGTCGGCGTCGATTCGCGCAGGCTCGTCGCGCTGTCGCGCTGGATCCGCGAGCAGAAGCTCGACGTGTACAGCCTGCTCGTCGTGAAGGACGGCAAGCTGATCTTCGAGCGCTACGGCGCGAACGCGTCGCGCGACTCGACGTACGAGCTGTACTCGGTGACGAAGGCCGTGACGTCGCTGGTCGCGGGCATCCTGGTTGATCAGGGCGCCGTGTATGTCGACGAGACGGTGGCCGCGCGGCTCGCCGCGTGGCGCCCCGAACTCGGCGGCGCGCTCGCGGACAAGCGCGGCATCGCGCTGAAGCACGTGCTGTCGATGGCGAGCGGGCTGCATTACGACTTCAGCCCGAAGGACGATCCAATCTACTACACGGCGCCGGACCGGCTGAAGCTCGCCGCGTCGGCCGCGCCGAAGGTCGCGCCGGGCACCGCGTTCGAGTACACCGACGTGAACCCGATTCTCGCGTCGGCGATGTTGAGCGCGGCGGCCGGCGAACCCGTCGAGCGCTATGCGCGCACGCACCTGTTCGGCCCGCTCGACATGAAGCGCGCCGCATGGGAGCGCGCGGACCGCACGGGGCTCGTGTCGGCCGGCTGGGGGCTGCGGCTGCGTGCCGTCGACATGGCGAAGATCGGCATGCTCGTGCTCGACGGCGGGCGCTGGCAGGGGCGGCAGGTGGTGCCGCAGGCGTGGATCGCGCAGATGACGGCGCCGCGCGTGTCGCCGCACTTCGGCTACTACTGGTGGATCAATAACATCGTCGACAGCGAGCCGGAATTCGACGCGATGGGCTTCAAGGGGCAATTCATCACGGTCCTTCCGAAGCGCAATACGGTGATCGTGATGACGGGCGTGCTGCCGGTGGACGGTGGCCTGCGCGACGCGGAGAACGTGAAGCTGTTCCGGCGGATGGTGAACGGCTACATCCTGCCGGCGCTCGATGGCGGCGCGGTGTCGGGGCAGGGCGGCGGCGATACGCGTGCGGCGCTGCGCGACGAACTCGAAGTGAGTGCGCGCACCGCGGGCGTGCCCGGCACGCAGGTCGATCCGACCGATCTGCCAAAGTAGGCGCGTCGATACGTGTGGGGCACTGCGTGTGGAGCGGGAAGTGAGTGCGCGCTCCGTGGGCGTGCTGAGCGCGCAGGTCGATTCGACCGATTTGCTGAAGTGGCCGCGTCGATACGTGTGGGGCGCTGCGTGCGGAGCGGGAAGTGAGTGCGTGCTCCGTGGGCGCGCTGGGCACGCCGGTCGATTCGACGGATCTGCTGAAGTAGCGTCGGGCAGGCGTCCGGTCGACCCGATGCAGGCGAGCCGGACGCACCGCGTGTCTCACATCACACCAGTTCACCCAGGCACGCGTCGAACTGCGCGACGAGCGTGTCGACATCGTCGGCCGTCGTCTGCGGACACACGAGCATCATGTTGTGGAACGGCGTGATCAGCACGCCGCGGTTCAGCAGATACAGATGCACGATGTGCTCGAGCTCGCTGTCGAGCTGCTCGCCCGCGATCGTGCCGTTGCGTGGCGGCACCGGCGTGAACTGGAACTCGGTACGCGCGCCGATGCGCGTCACGCACCACGGCAGCCGATGCTTCGCGATCGCCTGTTCGAGCCCGGTCGCAAGCCGCGCGGCCAGTTCGAACATATGCGCATACGCGGCATCGGTCGCGACGTCGGCGAGCGTCGCGCGCATTGCATGCATCGCGAGCATGTTCGCGGTGAGCGTCGTGCCGATCCCGGAATGGCCGGGCGGCGCGCTCAGCTTCGCCTGTTTCGCGCGTTCCGCGAAGTCGGCGCTGAACCCGTACACCGCGCACGGCACGCCGCCCGCGATCGGCTTGCCGACCACCAGCGCGTCCGGTTCGAGACCATGCGCGGCCGCGTAGCCGCCCGGGCCGCTGCTGATCGTGTGGGTTTCGTCGATCACGAGCAGCGTGCCGTAGCGGCGCGTGAGTTCGCGCGCCGCCTCCCAGAAGCCCGGCTCGGGCAGCACCATCCCGATGTTCGTCATCGCCGGCTCGGCGAGCACGCATGCGACGTCGCCATCCTTCAGCGCCGCCTCGAGCGCGGCCAGATCGTTGAACTCGACCACGCGCGTGTTCGCGAGCAGGTCGTAGGACTGCCCGAGCAGGCTGTCGCGCTGCACCGGGCGGCCGTCGGCGAGATCGACGAACACGTCGTCGACCGTGCCGTGATAGCAGCCGTTGAACACGACGATCGTGTTGCGGCCGGTGGCCGCGCGCGCCCAGCGCAGCACGAAGCGATTCGCGTCGCTCGCGCTCAGCGCGAACTGCCAGACCGGCAGCCTGAAGCGGCGCGCGAGTTCGCGCGACACCCAGGCGGCGTCCTCGCTCGGCAGCATCGTCGTGTAGCCGCGCGTCGCCTGTTCGGCGAGCGCGCGTGCGACCGGCTCGGGCGCATGGCCGAACATCGCGCCCGTATCGCCGAGACAGAAGTCCGCGTAGCGATGACCGTCGACGTCGGTGAAGGTCGCGCCGCGCGCCTCCTTCACGACCAGCGAGAACGGGGTCGACCAGTCCTGCATCCAGTGCAGCGGCACGCCGAACAGCAAATGCTCGGACGCTTCCGCAGACAACGCGCGGGAGATCGGCATGGCTTCGGTGAATGCACGGCGCTCGCGATCGAACAGCGCGCGGGCGCGGATGAGGTCGACTCCGTGGCGGGTCTGCAATTGAGGCTCCTGTGACGGTTTGAATGGAATGTTGACGTCTCCGCGAGCTTGTCATATTCCATGCGCGTGGTCGACTCGGACTCGACCGTGTACTCGCCGGACATGGAGTTTGTGCGCATAAACATACGACAACGGATATCTATGTCGAACGATCAGGAGGTGAGTGTGCGCACACATACCGGTCGATATATCGGCAAAGACGGGGAAAACGACGGTTATGTACGTGGTGGCGGCCACATCTAAGCCTCGCGACGTAGTGCGACGACGTATGAGTAGAGATATACCGCCCGGCGTATCGATACCTGACCCGCTGAAGGAGCAGCGCCCACGGCCGCAAGCCGCCGCCGTTCGTTTTCGCCCGTCCGATTGCTCGCGTCGCGCCTTCATCGGCTGGACCGGCGCGCTTGCCGACCGTCGTGTCGCCGGGGCCGATCCATGCGTTCAACGTGAGCGTGATGACGCTGACGAACGTGTCGATCGCCGGGCAGGCGGTCAACACGACGATCGGCGAAACGCGGTGACGTGACGGGGCAGGAGAGCGATCGCGTGCGGACGGCCGATGCTTGCGATCGCGACGCGTCATGCGAGCGTCTTGACCATGTGGTGTTCGTCGTAGAAGCGGCCGTCGACGAACAGCGAGCGCGGTTCCGTGCCGAACCGGACGAACCCCTGCGACGCGTACAGCCGTTCCGCGGTGCCGTTGATCTCGTTGACGCACAGCATCAGTTGCCTGCATTCCCACGCCTGTGCCGCGTGCGCGGTCGCGCCGTCGAGTAGCGATTGCGCAATGCCGCGGCCGCGGTACGCGGGGTCGACGAACACGCCCCAGATCGTCGCCTTGTGCGCGACCTTGGCGCGCGCGTCGCGGCGCACGCCCGTGATGCCGACGAGCGATGCGTCGTCGAATGCGCCGAACACGGCGCGCTCGTGGGTGGGCGTGATGCGCGTCGCGAATTCGTCGACCGGGACGCCGGCTTCCTCGTCGCGGGTCGGCAGGAACGAAGTTGGCGACGTGGCGACCGCGCGCAGGCGGACGGACTGGAATTGCGCCGCGTCGGCGGCATCGAGCAGGCGGATCGTGATCATCGGTCGGTGTGGTCGTTGGTGTGCCGGAAGGTCGGAATCTGCGGCGCGGTGCGCGGCAGGGCATCGACCATGCTAATCGGAACCACACGCATTTGCTGGTGCGATCGACACGCCGCATCGACAGGCGTGAAGCGCGGTACCGAGGCGCGAATGATGGCGGGGGTGACGCGTGGAGAATCGATGCGCGTTCGCGAAGTCTGCAGGCAATCGCGCGCGGCGCCGAACGCATGCACGCGGAAACGAGCCGGATGATGCGAACGCACCTGCCGTTGCATTGGATGCGAACGCGACCGCGGGTGGCGCGCGACGTGAGGAACGTGACGACGCAGTGCCGTGCGCGACAGGCATGTCGCGCCGACTCGTGGAAGGGGGATGAAGTGAAGCGCGTGCCCGCCGTTGCGCCGAAGCGCCGCCGGACACGCGAAATACGTCCGCGACGTGAAGTGTCCGCGATACGTGTGATGCACCCGATCAACTCAGGCGCATGCGACCCACCTCAATACCGCGACAACTGATTCCCGTTGATCTGCACACGATCGCCCGGGCGCAGGTCGCCGGGCGACTGCACGTCGAACGAGCGCGTCGAGCCGTCGCTCACCCGCACGTCGATCCGGTAGCTGCTCGGCGGTTGGGCCGCGCCCATCTGCTGACCGATCTGGTTGCCGGCGACGGCGCCGCCGAGCGCGCCGATCACGGTGGCCGCATCGCGGCCGTGGCCGCGGCCGAACTGGTTGCCCACCAGGCCGCCGACCAGCGCACCGACGACGGTGCCGGCGACGCCCGACGTGCCGACCGAGCCGTTGATCGGCTGGATGTTCGCGACGGTGCCGTATTGCGTGCCGTAGCCGTTGCCGTACTGGCCGCCGTAAGGCTGCGGGTTACCGTACTGGTCGTACTGCGGCGCCTGGTTCGGATAGGCCGGCTGCTGCGGCTGCACGTAACCCGGTTGCGAATACGCGGGCTGCGCGTAGCCGGGCGTCGCGTACTGCTGCTGCGGATAGCCCGGTTGCGCGCCGTAGTAGCCCGGCGCGACACAGGCGGTCAGCGGAAGCGCCGCCACGGCGACGAGCGTGGCGAACAGAACGGTCTTCGTGGAAGGCATGCGCATCATGATGTTTCCTGCATCGGCAACGTGTTCGCCGACGAATACCGGGACGGGTGGCGAACTCGGCGTGAGTATAAGGAATGGGCGGATGCGCGTCCGGTGCGGCCGGGTAACAACGTGTAAAGTCTGTTGCCGCGCAAATCGCGGTGCGGCGCGGCCGAGATTCGACGATGCGGTTCGCCGTCTCGCAGCCGCGTGAGGGCGCCGATTGCGCGACGATCGGCACCCGCGGGCGCCCCGCCCGGTGATCACGCCCCATCTTCGCGCCACGCCCGACGCGCAGCCCGCCCGCATATCGCGAAATCGAATGCGCGGCATCGCGACATTTAATTGGCCACTGGCCGCCCCGTCCGATATCGTGACCGCACATCCCTGCCAACGGTCGCGCCGTGCCGGCTGCGATGCCTTTCCCTGTCCGCGTCGGCGTCGCGCAGCGGCCGCCCCACTCATCCCGACTCATGACCGATCGTTTCTTCACCAACGCCGTCGATGCCGGCGGCCAGCCCGTCAACCTCGTCGTCCATGACGGCCGCTTCGTCGCGATCGGCGCCGCTTGCACTGCCGCGCCCGGCGCCGAGACGATCGACCTCGGCGGCCGCGTCGTGCTGCCCGGCTTCGTCGACGGCCACATCCATCTCGACAAGAGTTTCGTCGGCGACCGCTGGGTGCCGCACCAATCGGTCGACTCGCTGCGCGAGCGGCTCGTGGTCGAGAAGCGCCAGCTCGCGGCCGCGCCGCCGATCGTCGAGCGCGCGAATGCACTGATCGCGCAGGCCGCCGCATTCGGCACGATCGCGATGCGCAGCCACGTCGACGTCGACGCGACGACCGGCCTGTCGAACCTGCACGCCGTAATGGCCGCGCGCGAACAGTGGCGCGGGATCGTCGACATCGAACTGGTCGCGTTTCCGCAGGCCGGCGTGGTGACGTGCCCGGGCACCGCCGCGATCCTCGATGCGGCCGTGCGCGAAGGCGCGGACGTGGTCGGCGGGATCGACCCGACGACGCTCGACGGCGACGCGGACGGCCAGCTCGACATCGTGTTCGGCATCGCCGAGAAGCGCGGCGCGAAGATCGACATCCACCTGCACGAACCGGGCGAGACCGGCGTCGCGCAACTGCTGCGGATCGCGGCGCGCACGCGCGCGGCCGGCCTCGGCGGCCGCGTGAACGTGAGCCACGCGTATGCGCTCGGCCAGGTCGAACATGGCGAAGTCGAGCGTGCGGCCGCGGCACTCGCCGACGCCGGCGTGTCGATCCTGACCAACGCGCCGGGCGACTGCGCATTCCCGCCGGTTCAGCAGCTGCGCGACGCGGGCGTGTACGTGTTCGCCGGCAACGACAACATTCGCGACGCGTGGTGGCCGTACGGTAACGGCGATATGCTGCAGCGCGCGATGATGGTTGGCTACCGCTCGGGCTTCCATACCGACGAAGCGCTCGGCATCGCGCTCGACATGGCGACGCACGCCGGCGCGCGCGCGCTCGGCCTCGCGCACTACGGCATCGCGGTCGGCTGCGACGCGAGCTTCGTCGCGGTGCGCGCGCCGAATGCGGCGGCCGCCGTCGCCGGCGTGCCGGCCGAACGCTGGGTGTTCCGGCGCGGCGAAAGCGACACCGGCGCGCCGTTCGCGCCGGCGCTGCGTTTCACGCGCTGACGACCCGACCGCCGTCGCGGTGCGTGCATCGCGGCTGCTTCGCACTGACTGACCGACTGACCGACTGACCGATTGACCGACCACACCGGAACCGACATGACGAACCTGCTGATCCGCAACGTCCGCACGCACGCCGACGAAGCGCTCGACATCCTGATCGACGGCGAGCGCATCGCGCGCGTCGGCCCGTCGCTCGACGCGCCCGCCGGCTGTGCGATCGAGGACGGCGCGGGCGCGCTCGCGCTGCCCGGCCTCGTCGAAGGCCACACGCATCTCGACAAGACCCACTGGGGGATGCCGTGGTATCGCAACGCGGTGGGGCCGCGCCTCGTCGACCGCATCGAGAACGAGCGCAATTACCGCGCGACGAGCGGCCATGACGCGGGCGCCGCGTCGCTCGCGCTGTCGCGCGCGTTCCTCGCGGCCGGCACGACGCGCATCCGCACGCACGTCGACGTCGACACCGAAGCCGGGCTGCGCCATCTGCACGGCGTGCTCGCGACGCGCGAGACGCTGCGCGGCCAGGTGGAGATCCAGATCGTCGCGTTTCCGCAGTCGGGCGTGCTCAAGCGGCCCGGCACGGCCGCGCTGCTGTCCGACGCGCTCGGCGCGGGCGCCGACCTGCTCGGCGGCCTCGACCCATGCGCGATCGAAGGCGATCCGGTCGAAGCGGTGGACGTGCTGTTCGGAATCGCCGAGCGTCATGGCCGCGGCCTCGACCTGCATCTGCACGAACGCGGATCGATGGGCGCGTATTCGCTCGATCTGATCCTGCAGCGCACGGCTGCGCTCGGCATGCATGGCAAGGTCACGATCAGCCACGGCTTCTGCCTTGGCGACATCGCCGAGCGCGAGCGCGATGCGCTGCTCGCGCGGATGGCCGAACTCGGCGTCGCGATCGTCACGACCGCGCCGGCCGCGGTGCCGGTGCCGTCGGTCGTTGCGTGCCGCGCGGCCGGCGTGACCGTGATCGGCGGCAACGACGGCGTGCGCGACACGTGGACGCCGTACGGCTCGCCCGACATGCTCGAACGCGCGATGCTGATCGGCATGCGCAACGATTTCCGCCGCGACGACGCGCTCGAAGTCGCGCTCGACTGCGTGACGCACGGTGCGGCACGCGGTTGCGGCTTCGCCGACTATGGTCTGGAAGCAGGCAAGCGCGCGGACGTCGTGCTGGTCGATGCGCTGACGTTCGCCGAGGCCGTCGTCGCGCGGCCGACGCGGCGGCTCGTCGTGTCGTCGGGGAAGATCGTCGCGCGCGACGGCGCGCTGGTCTGAACCGGGCGCCGCATCGTGCCGGGTATGATCGGGCTTCCTTCAGCCTGATCTTCCGGGAGATGACGATGCGACGCACCCGCACGATGGCCGCACGGGCCGCAAGATGGATCGCCGCGGCGACGTTCGCAGCGGCGGCCGCGCACGCAATGGCGGCCGGCCAGGATGGTGCGGGCGGCGCGGACAGCGCGCAGCAGGAAGCGAATCGCCGCACGGTGCTCGCGTTCTACGAGAAAGGCCTGAACGAGAAGGACGCGGATGCCGCGCTTGCGTACGTCGGCGACCGGTACGAGCAGCACAACCCGAACGCGGCCGACGGCCGCGACGGTTTCCGCAAGTTCGTCGCGTTCCTGCGCGACAAGTATCCGCAGTCGCACAGCGAGATCAAGCGCTCGTTCGTCGATGGCGACTACGTGATCCTGCACGTGCACGCGGTGCGCGAACCCGGCACGCGCGGCAGCGCGATCGTGGACATCTTCCGGCTCGAACACGGCAAGATCGTCGAACACTGGGACGTGAACCAGCCGGTGCCGGAGCAGGCGGCGAACGGGAACACGATGTTCTGACGGGCGTCGGTTTTCTCGACATGCGCCGCCGCCCGGTCGATGCCGGCCCGCATCGCTGCGCTCATTCCTGCTCGTGCTCCAGCATCGTTGCGAGCGCCTTCGTCAGTTCGCTGACCATCGGATCGGCGGTCGGCCGATGCAGGATCGCGATGTCCATGTGCTCGATCGGCGCGAAGCCGCCGTGCGCGTCGGTCAGCACGACGTGGTCGTCGGTCACCACGCGCGCGGGCAGCACGCTGATGCCGAGCCCGTCCGCGACGGCTGCCTGGATCCCGCTCAGGCTCGACGTCGTGAAGCTGATCCGCCAGCGGCGGCCGCGTTCCTCGATCGCCTTGATCATGTCGTCGCGATAAAGCCCGCGCGGCGGGAACACGACGATCGGCACCGGATCGAGGTCGATCGTCGGATGCTGCGCGCTGTCGATCCAGCGCAGTTTCTCCGGCCAGCGCACCACCGCCTCGCGGCTGTCGCGCCGCTGCTTGATCAGCACGAGATCGAGCTCGCCGCGATCGTAGGCCGCGCAGATGTCGCGGCTCAGCCCGCACGTCACCTCGAGCTTCACCTGCGGATGATCGCGCTTGAACGCGGCGAGCGCATGGGTCGTGCGGCCCGCCGCGAAATCGTCGGGCACGCCGAGCCGGATCGTCAGCGCGACGGTCGCGCCCGACAGCGCTTCCAGCATCTCGTCGTTCAGCGCGATCATGCGCCGCGCGTAGCTGAGCACCGTCACGCCGGCGTCGGTCGGCCGCACGTCGCGCGTGCCGCGGTCGAGCAGGCGATGCCCGGCGATCTCCTCCAGCCGCCGCACCTTCTGGCTGACCGTCGACTGCGTCGAATGCAGGCGCGCGGACGCGGTTGTGAAGCTGCCGCAGTCGGCGACCATCACGAGCGCGCGCAACAGGTCGAGGTCGAACAAAGGTCTATTCATTTCTGCACTTTTGCGGATTCGAGCATTTCATTTTCAAATGCGTGCGACGACTTTTAACATGGCCCGAGATCGCGGGCAATCGCGGTTTCGCCGGACTCGGCGCGGCTGTGCGGGCGGACCTGCTTTTCAAACGGATGGCGATCGTCGGCACGCTCGGCGGCGCTGCGCGGCCTGATGGCGGCGGGAGCGCGGTAGCATCGAGGTGGTATAGATCGGAAGGCCGCTTTTCGGCAGCCAGCGATGGGTGGCGGTCTGATTCACCGTGAAATTTGGACCGCCACGGCTTGTGGATATTGAATCGAACCTACTCTCGGCCGACTGTGCGCATTATCGGGTAAACGCCTGAGCGTCAGAAAAATTACCGTAAATTGTTGCATATGTCGCGTTACATCGCTCTTTTTTGGCGATCTCTCCGTCCAATTCTCCTGGTCGGCCGCACCTCCATTCCTTCCGCTTGCGCTTGAAAATCAAGCGGTCTAGACTGCATCGCAGATTCATCGAAGTCCCTGTCTTTCGCGTACCGCGCCGGGCCAGCCGGCACGACGCTCCCCAATGGACGCCCGGCGCCTTCCCCCGCCACGTCGAGACCAAAAGGACACACCATGAACCGCACTGCAAAGCTCGTCGCTTCCGCGCTGGCGTTCGCGCCGCTCGTCTCGTTCGCGCAGGACACGGCGACGATCCGCTGGGGCATCGATCCCACCTATCCGCCGTTCGAGGCGAAGCAGCCCGACGGCTCGCTCGCCGGCTTCGACATCGACCTGCGCAATGCGATCTGCGAGCAGCTGCGCGCGAAATGCGTGTGGGTCGAGCAGGGTTTCGACGGGATGATTCCGGCGCTGCGCGCGCGCAAGTTCGACGTGATCATGTCCGCGATGACGGCCACCGACGAGCGGCTCAAGCAGATCGACTTCTCGAACAAGCTGTATGCGTCCCCGGGCGCGCTCGTCGCACCGGCCGGCTCGAAGCTGCTGCCGACCGCGGCGTCGCTTGCGGGCAAGCGCGTCGGGATCGACCAGGGCACGACGCAGGAGGCCTACGCGAAGGCCGAATGGGCGACCAAGGGCGTGACGATCGTGTCGTACCAGAACCAGGACCAGGTGTATCAGGATCTGGTGAACGGCCGTCTCGACGCGACCTTCCAGGACAAGACGCAGGCCGGCTATTCGTTCCTGAAGACGCCGCGCGGCAAGGGCTACGCGTTCGCGGGCCCCGACGTGACCGACGTGCGCATCACCGGCTACGGCGTCGCGATGGGCGTGCGCAAAGGCGACGCCGACATGAAGAAGCGGCTGAACGACGCGATCGTCGCGATCCGCGCGAATGGCACGTACCAGAAGATCGCCGCGAAATACTTCGACTTCGACATCTACGGCGCGAAGCAGCAGCTGACTTCCGCGCCGTGAACCCGTGACCCTGCCATTCCATGACCCCGTGGCTCAATCAATCGACAGGCAACCCATGACGAGTATCCAGGAACGCGTCGCGAAAGCCGTGACGCCCGAACTGATCGCCGCCTTCCGCGACGAAGGCGCGGTATGCATCAAGGGCATCTTCTCGCCCGACGAAGTGGCCGCGCTGCGGGCCGGCATCGACGCGAACCTCGCGCAGCCGAGCGCGCGCGCGAAGGTCGCGAGCCGGCCCGACGATCCGGGCTGGTTCTTCGAGGACTTCTGCAACTGGCAGCACAACGACGCGTATCGCGACTTCATCGTGCGGTCGCCCGCGCCGTCGGTGGCCGCGGCGCTGATGGGCACGCAGACGGTGCGGCTGCATCACGACCACCTGCTCGTGAAGGAGCCCGGCACGCGGCAGCGCACGCCGTGGCACCAGGACCAGCCGTACTACAACATCGAAGGCGACGACAACGTCAGCATGTGGATTCCGGTCGATCCGGTGCCGCTCGAATCGACGCTGGAATTCGTCGCAGGTTCGCACCAGGGGCCGTGGCTGATGCCGCGCACGTTCATGGACAAGGAGGCGAAGTGGTTCCCGGAAGGCAGCCTCGCCGACCTGCCCGACATCGAAGCCGACCGCGCGGCGTTCCAGATCCGTCACTGGGCGCTCGAGCCGGGCGACATGGTGTGCTTCCGGATGCTGACGCTGCATGCGTCGGGCGGGACGCAGAACCGCCGGCGCGCGTTCTCGATCCGCTTCGTCGGCGACGATATCCGTCACGCGCCGCGCCGCTGGAAGACGTCGCCCGATTTCCCGGGGCTGGCCGACGAACTGCCCGACGGCGCGCCACTCGAGCATGCGCTGTTTCCGGTCGTATGGTCGCGCGGCGCGGGGCAGGTCGGGGCGATCTGAGCGGCGCGGATCGACGACGTCACGCGACATCGAGTGACGTCAAGCCACGTCAAGTGACATTCAGCGACGTCATGCGCGCGGTGGCCGTTTCTTCGCGAAGCGGCGCGCCGCGCGTGGTCTCTCACTCGCGCTGAAGAAGGTTCAGGTCTGGTGACGTCCGGCGCCCGGCTTGAAGCGCGAGCCGAGCCGGTAGCGGTTGCCCGGATGCAGGAAGTGCACGAACGTGACGGGCAGCCCGTTCGTCCAGGTGCGGCGCGTGAGCGTGAGGCACGGCTCGTCGGCGCGCATGTCGAGCAGCCGCGCCTGTTCACCGGACGGCAGCGACGCGTCGACCACGTGCTCGATCTCCAGTTCGTAGTGCGACACGTTGTTGAACAGGTATTCGGACGGCGGCTCGGCCTGGAAATCCTGATCGATGAATTCGGGCGCGGCGGCCGGGTTCACGTAGCGATCCTCGAGCTGGATCGGGCGGCCGTTTTCCTCGTGTACGCACACCACGTGAAACACCGGCGTGTTGACCGCCAGCCCGAACGCGGCCGCGACGTCGAACGACGCTGGCTCGCGCGACTGGCTGAGCACGCGGCAGCGGTACTCGTGGCCGCGCGCGCGGATCTCGTCGCGGATGTGCGCGATCATCAGCAGGTTCGACTGCGGCTTCGCCTCGGCGACGAAGGTGCCGACGCCCGCGATGCGCTTCAGCACGCCTTCCTCGGTCAGCTCGCGCAGCGCGCGGTTGACCGTCATGCGCGCGACGCCGAATTGCGCGGCGAGATCGAGTTCGGACGGAATGCGGTCCCCCGGGCGCCAGTCGCCCGCATCGACGTTCTGGCGAACGAGCGTCTTGATCTGCTGGAACGGTGCGGTGGTCTTCGTGACCATCGGGGGATCCTTGGGGAAGGGCAATCGCGAAATTCTATCCCGGATCAGGACGCGGGCAGTTCGCGAACGTCGGCCGTCGGCACTGAACCGAACGCGTCGCTCAGTGCATAGCCGATCAACTGCCGCGCGGCCGCCTCGGGCGTCGACAGCGCGCCGCTCGCCTTCAGCTCGTCGAATTTCTCGCGCATCGGGAAGTTCGCTTCGCTGGTCGAGCGGATCGTCGCCTGCATGCCCGTATCGACGACGCCCGGCGCGACGCTGCAGATCCGCAGCGCGCGGTTCGCATCGAGCGCGACCGCGCGCGCGTGATGATCGAGCGCGGCCTTGGTCGCGCAGTAGACGCTCCAGCCCGCGTACGCGTTGCGCGCGGCGCCGCTCGACACGTGCAGGATCCGGCATTCGGTCGGCGCCGCTGCCGCCTGCACGAGCGCGGCCGACAGCATCAGCGGCGCCGCGACGTTCAGGCCGACCGCGCGCGCGACGAGCGCCGGATCCTGCGCGTCGAGCGGCCCGATCGGATCGACGATGCCCGCGTTGTTGAAGAGCAGCACGATCGACGCGCCATCGACGAAGCGGCGCAGCGTGTCGCCGGCGAGCCAGGCCGCGACGGCCGACGTGTCCGACAGATCGAGTTCGATTTCGGCGAAACGGTCGCCGGCCTGCGCGGCGAGCGACGGATGACGGCTGCGCGACACGCCGAGCACGGCGATGCCTTCCTGCAGCAATTGTTCGGCAAGCGACGCGCCGAGGCCGCGCGTGTGTCCGGTGACGATGGCGCGCACGTGCGGGGCGAGAGAGGAGGCGATCATGGCGGTGAACGAGTGAACGGTTGAAGCGTGTCGACAGGCGCGGCGCGCAGGCGGGCGGGACGGCGTGCGGGACGGGCGATGCACGGGTTTGACCTGGCGGACGAATCCGGCCGAGCGCCGCGCCGCGTGTCCGGGTGAACGCGTATCGTAGCGCCGGCCTGCGCAGCGCGCAAACGCGGGACGATGCCGCGCGCGAGCGTGGAGCCTGCGTTCGTGCGGCCGAATGGAGGCGTCGTCGTGCGCCGCCGCACGGCCGAACCGTTGGACGAAAACCGGCCGCGGCAAGTGCGCGCGCGGCGGCGGCGGCTGGCGCCGGGCCCCACGCCGCGAGCTATCATATGGCTCGCCCGTTCGCGACGCCGGACGGGCCGCGACCGTTTCCCTTCACCTGCTGCACGCTGCGACGCCATCCATGAACACCACGCCGGACATGCCCACGCCACGCGCCCTGCGCGAACTCACGCCCCTCGAGGCCCGCATTCTCGGGGTGCTCGTCGAGAAGCAGCACACGGTGCCGGACACCTATCCGCTGTCGCTGAATGCGCTGACCGCGGGCTGCAACCAGAAAACCGCGCGCTCGCCGGTGATGAACGTCAGCGAGGACGAAGTCACGACCGCGCTCGACGGGCTCAAGCACCTGAGCCTCGTGATGGAGGGCAGCAGCAGCCGCGTGCCGCGTTTCGAGCACAACGTGAACCGCGTGCTCGGAATTCCGAGCCAGGCGATCGCGCTGCTGACGATCCTGCTGCTGCGCGGCCCGCAGACGGCCGCCGAACTGCGCCTGAACAGCGCACGCCTGCACGGCTTCGCGGACATCTCGTCGGTCGAGGCGTTCCTCGACGAACTCGCGACGCGTGCGCAGCCGCTCGTCGTCCGTCTGCCGCGCGCGCCCGGTGCGCGCGAGAACCGCTGGATGCACCTGATGTGCGGCGAGGTGAACGTCGCCGACTACGCCGGTGCGGATGCGGGCGGCGGCGCGGATTCCGTTCCGCCGTCGGAGTTCGAGGCGCTCAAGGCCGAGCAGAAGCGGCTTGCGGATGAAGTGGCGCGGCTGAACGCACTCGTGCAGCGGATGGCGACCGAACTCGGGATCGACGTCGATACCCCGGGCGACGCTGGCTGATCGCCGGCCCGAGCCAACTCGATACCGGCGCGCATGGGAATCGCGGACGGAGAAGCGATTCAGCCGATGCTGATTCGCGTGGCACCTGCGTCGACGAGCCGGAACAGCAGATCCTCGACGGCCGCGCCCGGCGCCGAGCCCAGGTCCGCATTGACGCGCCATCCTTGCTCCGTACCCGCCGGTTCCGGTTCCGACAGATAGTGAACGATGCCGTGCAGTCCGTCTTCGGCCGGCTCGCCTGCGTCGTCGGCGTCGAACCACGCGAAGAACCATGTCCTGAACGCGTCGGTGGCCGCAGCCTCGCCGATGCCGTCGGCTTCGATCGTCGCCCAGTCCCACACGAACGGCCGGATCGTCACGGCCGCCGTTTCGAGTTCGAACGCGAACGGCTCGAAGTCCAGTTGCGCGGTCGAGTCGACCATCGCCGGCTGGCCGGCCGATTCGCCTTCGGTGTGGACGATGTCGGCGCGGCACGGCAGTGCGAGCGGGCCTTCGGTGGCCAGCGTGCCGTCGGCTTTCCGGTAGGCCGGTTCGACGACGGCCGCCGGTTGCGCTGCCGCTTGTGCGAGCAGGTCGACGTAGGGCTGGCGGATGGCGCTGAGCAGTTCGGATACGGTCATCGTGGCGTGTCGGGTCATGTTGCGAACGATCAATCACAGACAGGTGGTGCGTCGTGCCGCCTGCGCCGAAGGCGAGGCGTCATCGGCAGCGGACAGGCATGATCGTACGGTACGTCGGCGACACGCGACCACTCGGCCAAACGGCCGGCGCCCCGGGTCGCGTTGCGGCTGGCGACCGGCGGCGCCTGCATGACGCCCGTTCCATGAAGCCCTGTCGACAGGCGCGGAAACGTCGGCAGGCGCGCGCCCGAAACGCGCGGCATCGGCGCAACGCGCCGAATGCCGGGGCGATCCGTTGCGGATCGTCGTTCTTTCGTCCGTCGTCTTGACGCCGATCGCATGCCCCCCGCCGCGCCTCGCTGCCGCCTTGCGCGAGTGCCATAATCGAGCCTGCAACTCATTCCAGACGTCCCCCGGAGAATCACCATGCAGAACCTCGACAATCCTTCCCACGATCGCGAGGTAGGCAGTGCCGACGCGACGCAGGACACCACGCGTATCGACGACGTCCGCATCGGCGCCGTGCGTCCGCTGATCTCGCCCGCGCTGCTGCAGGACGAACTGCCGGTGCCGGCCGCCACGCAGACGCTCGTCGAGGACACGCGCCGCGCGATCGGCGACATCCTGCACGGCCGCGACGACCGGCTGCTGCTCGTCGTCGGCCCGTGCTCGATCCACGATCACGACCAGGCGCTCGAGTACGCCCGCCGCCTGAAGGCCGCCGCCGATGCGCTGAAGGACGACCTGCTGATCACGATGCGCGTGTACTTCGAGAAGCCGCGCACGACGGTCGGCTGGAAGGGCTACATCAACGATCCGCGCCTCGACGGCAGCTTTCGCATCAACGAAGGGCTGCGCGCGGCGCGGCAACTGCTGCTCGACATCAACGCGCTCGGCCTGCCTGCGTCGACCGAATTCCTCGACCTGCTGAGCCCGCAGTACATCGCGGACCTGATCGCGTGGGGCGCGATCGGCGCGCGCACGACCGAGAGCCAGAGCCATCGTCAGCTGGCATCGGGGCTGAGCTGTCCGATCGGTTTCAAGAACGGCACCGACGGCGGCGTGCAGGTCGCATCCGACGCGATCGTCGCCGCGCGCGCGAGCCATGCGTTCATGGGGATGACGAAGATGGGCATGGCCGCGATCTTCGAGACGCGCGGCAACGACGACGCGCACGTGATCCTGCGCGGCGGCAAGAACGGGCCGAACTACGACGCCGAGCACGTCGAGGCGAGCTGCGCGGTGCTGCGCAAGAGCGGGTTGCGCGAGCAGGTGATGGTCGATTGCTCGCATGCGAATTCCAACAAGTCGCACGAGCGGCAGATCGAGGTCGCGCAGGATCTCGCGCGGCAGCTGTCGCAGGGCGAGCACCGGATCGTCGGCGTGATGGTCGAGAGCCATCTCGAAGCCGGGCGCCAGGATCTGAAGCCGGGCGTGCCGCTGCAGTACGGCGTGTCGATCACCGATGCGTGCCTGAGCTGGACGCAGACGGAGCCGGTGCTCGATGTGCTGGCGGAGGCGGTGCGGCATCGCAGGGTGTATTCGCGCAACGCGTGAGGCGGTGTGGCGGGGGCAGGGTGCCGTCCGCCGCGTAGTCCGTGCGCCGGTGACGACCGCATGCCCGTCTCCAATGTTGTCCTGATCGACATGCCGCGGCGCGCGCTTTTCTCCGCCGCGCGCGCATCCTGTCCGCACGGACATTGATCTTCATCCGTCTCGGCCCACTTGTCACGTCGCACTCCGAACGCACGATCCGGCGAATGCCGCTACCATGAAGCCGTGTTGCACGCTGCGGTCCGGCCACGCCGGTCCGTCATGCACACACGCAGTGGCGGTGCGGCCGGCCGTCACGCGACCGACGAAGCGCGGGGCGCTCACCGATCAGCCGTTGCGCCCGCGTCGCTTCGCTCCCGGAATCAACAACAACCGAACCGGAGTGCAATACATGAAGTTCTACAAGACCCTCATCGCGGCAACCGTCCTCGCATCGAGCGTCAGCGCGCACGCGCAGATCGCCGGCACGCAGCCGCTCAGCGTGACCGTCGAGCAATCGCAGGCGCTGCTCGAAGGCTGGAGCGTGAAAAAGAGCGTGCTCGGCAAGGCCGTGTACAACGACCAGAACCAGAAAGTCGGCACGGTGCGCGACCTGATCGTCGCGCCGGACGGCTCGGTGTCGGCGGCGATCGTGTCGGCCGGCGGCTTCCTCGGCGTGGCCGCACATGACGTCGCGGTGCCGATCGCGTCGCTCGACGTGCGCAACGGCAACATCTACCTGCCGGGCGCGACGAAGGACGCGCTGAAGGCCACGCCGGCATTCCAGTACGCGAAGGTGCCGTCGCCGCCGAAGCCGAAGAAGGCCGACGACAAGCACTGATCCACGCGGCCCGGCGCGCGACCTGCCATGCCCGGCCGGCCGCGCGCCGGGCCGCGCCACGTCGCGTCGCGTCGCGCGTCGATCCATCTCGGGCGCACCGCGCGCCCGCGCTCGGGCTACGTAATTCTACGTAGCCCCGCATACGTAGTTGTGCGCTTGTAAGCTGCCCCCGTCGCGCGGAATACTACGGCCCATCGCCGCGGCATCCACGAGACGCGGCACGACGCATCGACGTCACGCGGGTTCGGCGCCTGGCCGGATCCACTCAAAACCACATTGGAGACCAGGAGACGCCATGAATCGGGCTTCCAGTACCCTGCTATGGATCGCCGTCGCGCTGCTCGGCGCATTCGCGTTCGGGACGATCGCACTCGCGCACGGCGAACGCGTCAGCGCGCTGTGGATCGTGATCGCCGCAGTCTGCGTATATCTGATCGCATATCGCTTCTACAGCCGTTTCATCGCCAGCAAGGTCATGCAGCTCGACGGGCTGCGGATGACGCCGGCCGTCCGGCACAACGACGGCCTCGACTACGTGCCGACCAACAAGTACGTGCTGTTCGGCCATCACTTCGCCGCGATCGCCGGCGCCGGGCCGCTCGTCGGCCCCGTGCTCGCCGCGCAGATGGGCTACACGCCCGGCATGCTGTGGATCCTGGCCGGCGTCGTGTTCGCCGGCGCGGTGCAGGACTTCATCGTGCTGTTCATCTCGACGCGCCGCGACGGCCGCTCGCTCGGCGACCTCGTCAAGATGGAACTCGGCACGGTGCCCGGCGTGATCGCGCTGTTCGGCGCGTTCCTGATCATGGTGATCATCCTCGCGGTGCTCGCGCTGATCGTCGTGAAGGCGCTGACGAATTCGCCGTGGGGCACGTTCACCGTCGCCGCGACGATTCCGATCGCGCTGTTCATGGGCGTCTACACGCGCTACATCCGTCCGGGCCGCATCGGCGAAGTGTCGATCATCGGCTTCGTGCTGCTGATGGCGTCGATCGCGTTCGGCCAGACCGTGCACGATTCGGCGGCGCTCGCCGCGTGGTTCACGTTCAGCGGCACGCAGCTCACGTGGATCCTGATCGGCTACGGTTTCGTCGCATCGGTGCTGCCGGTGTGGCTGCTGCTCGCGCCGCGCGACTACCTGTCGACGTTCCTGAAGATCGGCACGATCCTCGGCCTCGCGATCGGCATCCTGGTCGTCGCGCCGGAACTGAAGATGCCCGCGCTGACGAAGTTCGTCGACGGCACGGGCCCGGTGTGGTCGGGCAACCTGTTCCCGTTCCTGTTCATCACGATCGCGTGCGGCGCGGTGTCGGGCTTCCACGCGCTGATCTCGTCGGGCACGACGCCGAAGCTGATCGACAACGAAACCAACGCGCGCTTCATCGGTTACGGCGCGATGCTGATGGAATCGTTCGTCGCGATCATGGCGCTGGTCGCCGCGTGCGTGATCGAGCCGGGCATCTACTTCGCGATGAACGCGCCGGCCGCCGTGCTCGGCTCGACGCCGGAAGCCGTCGCGAACACGGTCACGCAATGGGGCTTCGTGCTGACGCCCGACATGCTGACGCAGACCGCGAAGGCCGTCGGCGAAACGACGATCATCGCGCGTGCGGGCGGCGCGCCGACGCTGGCCGTCGGCATGGCGCACATCCTGCACCAGGTGATCGGCGGCGAAGCGATGATGGCGTTCTGGTATCACTTCGCGATCCTGTTCGAGGCGCTGTTCATCCTGACGGCGGTCGACGCCGGCACGCGCGCGGGCCGCTTCATGCTGCAGGACCTGCTCGGCACGTTCCACCCGGCGCTCAAGCGCACCGAGTCGCTGCCCGCGAACCTGGTCGCCACCGCGCTGTGCGTGGCCGCGTGGGGCTACTTCCTGTACCAGGGCGTGGTCGATCCGCTCGGCGGCATCAACACGCTGTGGCCGCTGTTCGGCATCTCGAACCAGATGCTCGCCGCGATCGCGCTGGTGCTCGGCACCGTCGTGCTGTTCAAGATGAAGCGCGAGCGCTACGCGTGGGTGACGATCGTGCCGACCGCATGGCTGCTGATCTGCACGCTGACGGCCGGCTGGCAGAAGATCTTCGATGCGAACCCGAAGGTCAGCTTCCTCGCGCATGCGGCGAAGCTGCAGGCCGCGGTGGACGAAGGCAAGGTGCTCGCGCCGGCGAAGTCGATCGCGCAGATGCAGCGGATCATCTTCAACGACTACATCGATGCGGCGCTGGCCGGCCTGTTCATCTTCGTCGTCGTGGCGATCGCAGGGTACGGGCTGCTCGCCGTGCTGCGCGCGCGCCGCGAGTCGAAGCCGACCGTGCGCGAGACGCCGTACGAAGCAATGCCGGCCGCGCAGGCGCTCGGCAGCGGACGTTAAAGGGAGGCCGCGATGTTCAGCGATCTGGGCAGCGACCTGCGCAGCGCGGGGCGTTACCTCGGGCAGGCGTTGCGGCTGATGGTCGGCCTGCCCGACTACGACACCTACGTCGCGCACATGCGCGACACCCATCCGGACCGCGAGCCGATGACGTATGAGGAATTCTTCCGCGAGCGTCAGAATGCGCGGTACGGGTCGGGGGCAGGGAAATGTTGCTGAAGCGGGCCGGCGAAGCCGGCCGGTAAAGGCACCACCAAGGGCAGTCCGGTGACGGACCAGGAAGCGCCGCGAAGGCATTCGCGGCGCTTTTTCTTTGGAGGGCCGGGGCGGGCATGTTTGCTGCCTGTCGTGGTTGCGGCGGTTGGCCAGCTTCAGCGCGGCTTGATCCGGCCGCCGGTATCATAGGGCTCTGCTTTTTTCCGAAGAATCCGCGCAGGAGAACCCGTCGTGCATGTCGGTGAGCGTTTCAACAGCATTTCCCATCTCGTCGGCGCGGTATTGTCGGTGGCAGGGCTGGTCGCGCTGGTGACGATGGGCGCGCTCGACCGCGATCCTTACAAGATCGTGAGCTTCAGCGTGTACGGCGCGATGCTGATCCTGCTGTACGGGATCTCGACCGCGTATCACAGCGTGCGCAACCCGCGGCTCAAGGCGATCCTGCAGAAGTGCGACCATTCGGCGATCTATCTGCTGATCGCGGGCAGCTACACGCCGTTCACGCTCGTCACGCTGCGCGGCCCGTGGGGCTGGTCGCTGTTCGGCGTCAGTTGGGGGCTCGCCGCGTTCGGGATCGTGCAGGAGCTCACGCTCGGACGGCGCACGCGCATCGTGTCGATGATCCTGTATGTGCTGATGGGCTGGCTCGCGCTCGTCGCGATCCGCCCGCTGATCCATGCGTTGCCGCCGGTGGGTACCGCATGGCTCGTGGCCGGCGGCGTCATCTACAGCGCCGGGATTTACTTCTTCATCAACGACGAACGCATCCGCCATGGGCACGGTATCTGGCACCTTTTCGTGCTGGCCGGCAGCCTGTGCCAGTTCGTCAGTGTCGCGATGTATGTCGCGTGAGCGACGCGGGACGCCGGCGAAGGCGCAGCCGCATGCGGCTGCGGCCGTGTCAGCCCGAGCAGGCGCGCCGCGCGTTCTTCGTGGTCGTCGGCATCAGGTGCGACCGGCCGCTGGCGCGACGTTGCGCAGCGCGTCGAACCCGACCCACCCCCAGTAGACGCGATGATGCGCGATCAGCCCGTCGCGCAGATCCATCACCTCGACGAGATCGACCTGATCGCCGTCCGGCGTTTCGCGCGGATATTCCCACGTGAGTTGCTTGCCGTTCGAAAAGAACAGGCCCGTGCGGTACCAGCGTCCGAGCCGGTTGCCCGGATTGCGCAGCCCTGCCGCGAAGAACGCGCCGATCGCGGGCTTGCCGTGCAGCACGCCCGAGTCGTGATCGGGCAGCGTGGCGACGATCAGCGGCGTTTCGAGGATCGCGCCGTCCGCGTACAGCGACATCAGCGCGTCGAGGTCGCGCGCGACGACGGCGGCGTGCCAGTCTCGATGGATGCGGTGCGCATCGGTGTCGGCGTGAGTCATGGCGGGTTCCGGCAAGCGTGGATAACGGCACCACTGTATTGATGCAACGCTGCCGGACGTTTCACCGCAGGCCGAAACGTGGATGTTGCGTGCGCCGAGCGCAACCGCAACCGCGTTCCGTCGTTCGCGTCAGCCGCCCAGCGCGCCGAGATTCAGTTCATGCGACTTGCCGATCCATACCGCGCTGTCGCGATGGTCGCGCAGTTCGTCGTTGGTATTCGGATGCAGGAAGATGTCGAGCGCGCCGTGATTCAGCACGAGCCACGGCACGATGGTGTCGAACCGCGTGGCGTCGAACGCGATCTGGTACGACCAGGCCGGATGCGGGCCGACGAGGCGTTCGTGAAAGCGGCCGAGCTCGATGATCGCGCCGAACCGCTCTTCGACGACGAGGCGAAACGCCCAGGCCGCGTCGCGGCTGGCGGCGTCGAAGTAGACGTGTGCGTGCCAACTGTTGATCGCGGTGGAATCGATGTCAGCCATGACTGAACTCGTGAGAAGAATAGGGCAGGCATGAGCGCCGTCGCTTGCGGCGCGATGCGCAATTATCGCGCGTCCTTGTCGGACACGTCTTGTCGAGAAGCGATAAATCGGCATGAAGAATGGTTGCGCGTCAGAGAAACCGGCGGGTTCGTTGAAGTATTTCCCGCGCGGGCCGGCATGCGCGGCATCGCGCCGAAAGCCTTGCCGGCGTGGGTTCCGCGCGAAATTGCTTCGGCAATACGTCATTTCGAAAATTGAAAAAGCGATTCGCGCACCCGCATCGAATCGTCTGCAAAAACGCGATCAGGTCGTTGAATGAAATAAAGAAATTCCGTTCGGGCGGTATTGGCGAATCAAGCGGATCGCGCTTCGGCTGTCAGTGCCGAAAATATCAATTGCGGAATCGGCTATTCAAGCGCGCGGCCGCGCGACATACGATGGTTTCACCGCATCGACGTCGAAGTTCGATGCGGACGCAACCATCTGGAGGCCATGATGCGATCCGTTGTTTCTCTTGCTGTCCTGTCCGGCGCGCTTGCCGCGCTGCCCGCCGCGAGCTTCGCGCAGTCCGTCGACACCGAGTGGCAGTCGAACGTCGCGCCGTTGACCTGGTCGGCGGCGCGTGCCGAAACCGACGTGCAGCTGATGCAGATGACGCGCGCCGGCTATCGCGCGACGACGGCCGGCAACCAGAACTATCCGCTCGCGATGCAGCGTGCGCTCGAACGCGTACGGAACCCGGTGCCCGACCGCTCGCGCGACGAGAAGGCCGCGATGGAAGCGCGCGCGGCCAGCGCCGCGCAGAGCGGCCATCCGATCAAGGCGTTCTTCGTGAAGACCGCGTACTTCCTGAAAGGCGAGAACACGTTCTGATGCAGGAGACGAGCATGGCATGCGCGAACCGACTCGCCGACGCGTGGCGCGCGTCGACGATCCGCCGGCTGCCGCACGCGTGCGCGACGCGGCGGCGTGACGATCCGCACGCCGCGCGGCGCCGCGCGAACGGCCACCGCGCCGCGCGCCCCGGCGCCGTCGCGTGCCGCACCGGGTGCCCGCGCTTCGACGCGGACGACGTTGCCGCCAGCGAGAGCGGATCATGAAGGCCGTCCGGAAAAGCCGCCGCCAT
The DNA here is from genome assembly GCF_024656005.1 of Burkholderia sp. SCN-KJ. Taxonomy (NCBI): domain Bacteria; kingdom Pseudomonadati; phylum Pseudomonadota; class Betaproteobacteria; order Burkholderiales; family Burkholderiaceae; genus Burkholderia; species Burkholderia sp. SCN-KJ. The sequence goes on along the minus strand of NZ_JANKOG010000007.1, from coordinate 228,915 downwards.
CCGCCGCTGACGCGCGAATGGCTGCTGCCGTTGCCGCCCGCACATGTGCGCGACATCTCGCTGAAATGCCACATGGCGCTCGTCGCGCTGCGCGGCGAGCACGGCAGCGAAACGTTGCTGATGCGGCTGCGCACGAGCGTCTACCTGGTGTTCCTCGCGCTCGACGATGCGGTATCGGCGGACGCGAGCATCGACCTGTGCGTCGATGCGGAGCGCGTGCTCGACGCGAGCGTCGCGCGCGCGGCGGAAAGCGGCGCATGGACGCTGCACGACGACGAATGCGCGGTGCTCGAGCGCATCCTCGCCGCGAACGACGCATGCGTCGCGACGCTCACGCGGCACCGGCTCGCCGAGCTGTGGCGTCACGTCAGCGCGTTCGCGTCGGCCGACCAGCCGGCCCTCGTCGCGCAAGCCGCGGCGAAGATGCGGGAACCGGCCGTTCTGCATTGAGCATCGTCGACGCGACCGGTGCCGCGCGATGTTTCATACCTGTCCCATTCCCCGGCGCCGACGCTCGCCGTCTAATGTCATGACAGGAACCGGACGGGTTCGGTCGATGACGAGCCATCCTCGCGTAGGCGATGATCGAGCGTGTCGGCGTGAACGCATCCGTTTCGATCAGGAGGAGCGATGGCGCTATACAGGATCGGCGGCTACTTCACGTGCGGAAGCGGCCGCGCATTCAGCGAGAACCTGCCGCCGGGCAGCGAAGTGACGATCGCGGGCATCTATCGATGCACCGTATGCGGCGACGAGATCGGCATTGCGAAGCGGCAGACGCTGCCGTCCGAAGACGAGCATCGGCACGATCTCGATCCGCCGTCCGACCCGCTGCTCGACCCCGGCCCGACCGCATGGCAACTGATCGCGGCCGCGGAGTCGAGACACTAGGCGAGCGGCGTTCGCCCGCTCATGTGTGCGCGCATGCGCGCCGCTCCCCGCACGAAGGCCGACACAACCCAAGCCCGACAAAACAAAAGCGCCACGGAGCGAACTCCGTGGCGCTTCTTCGATGCCGGCCGATGCGGAGGCGCGAACCTCCGCATGGCGACACGCGCTTAAGCCGCCGTTGCCGGCTTGGCCGGCTTCTGCAGCTTGCCCTTGCCGGCGCGCTGGATTTCCTCGAGCTTGATCTCGACGTGGCGCGAGAACACGTACTCGGCCGGACGCTGCTTCGCGATCGAGATGTCCGGCGCGAACGCGCCTTCGGTCTTGATACCCTTCCGGCTCACGGCGAACGCCTTCAGCGGATGCGCGATCGTGTCCATCACGGCGGTGGCTTCGAAGCCGCAGTGGACCATGCAGTCCGCGCACTTCTCGTAGTTGCCGACGCCGTAGTTGTCCCAGTTCGTGTCTTCCATCAGTTCCTTGAAGGTCTTCACGTAACCTTCGCCGACCAGATAGCACGGCTTCTGCCAGCCGAACACGGTACGCGCCGGGTTGCCCCACGGCGTGCACTTGTACGTCTGGTTGCCGGCCAGGAAGTCGAGGAACAGCGACGACTGGCTGAACGACCAGCGCTTGCCGCCTTCGCCGCGCTTCAGGATTTCGCGGAACAGGTTCTTCGTCTTGTCGCGGTTCAGGAAGTGCTGCTGATCCGGCGCGCGCTCGTACGCATAGCCCGGCGACACGGTGATGCCGTCGACGCCGATCGGACCCAGCGTATCGAAGAACTTCGCGACGCGCTCGGGGATCGCATCGTTGAACAGCGTGCAGTTGATGTTCACGCGGAAGCCGCGGCGCTTCGCTTCCTTGATGGCCGCGACCGCCTTGTCGTACACGCCTTCCTGCGACACGGAATGGTCGTGCATTTCCTTGTCGCCGTCGAGGTGGACCGACCAGACGAAGTACGGATTCGGCTGGTAGTCGTCCATCTTCTTTTCCATCAGGAGCGCGTTCGTGCACAGGTACACGAACTTCTTGCGCTTCATGATGCCCTTGACGATCTCCGGCATCTCCTTGTGGAGCAGCGGCTCGCCGCCGGCGATCGACACGATGGGCGCGCCGCACTCGTCGACCGCTTCCAGGCATTCCTCGACGGACAGGCGCTGGTTCAGGATCGGGTCCGGATAATCGATCTTGCCGCAGCCGTTGCAGGCGAGGTTGCAGCGGAACAGCGGCTCGAGCATCAGCGCGAGCGGATAGCGTTTGTTGCCGGACAGGTGTTGGCGCATGATGTATGCGCCGACGCGGACTTGCTGGAGCAGCGGAATAGACAAGAGATGTCCTCCTTAAACTTCGCGGGCGACAGCTTGCGTAAGCTTCGCCGGCAACTTGAATTCGACTTTTTCCTCACGGCCCGCCATCGTCGTGACATCGACGGGCCCCAGCGCGCGCAGCGCGCCGATTACATCCTCGACCATTTCCTCGGGTGCCGACGCGCCGGCGGTCAGGCCGACCGTCTGCACGCCCGCGAACCATTCGGCCTTCACTTCCGAGCCGTCGGCGACGAGATAGCTCGGTACACCGCTTTCAGTGCCGATCTCGCGCAGGCGGTTCGAGTTCGAGCTGTTCGTCGCACCGACGACCAGCAGCACGTCGACCTGGCCGCTCAGCTCGCGCACGGCGGCCTGGCGGTTTTGCGTCGCGTAGCAGATGTCGCGCGTGTCCGGGCCGACGATGTCGGTGAACCGGCGCTGCAGCGCTTCGATGATGCCGCGCGTGTCGTCGACCGACAGCGTCGTCTGCGTGACGTACGCGACCGGGGTGTCGACCGGCAGCGTCAGCGTATCGACTTCGGCCTCGCTCTGCACGAGGATCACCTCGGCCGGGATCTGGCCGATCGTGCCCTCGACTTCCGGATGGCCCGCATGGCCGATCAGGATCAGCCGGCGGCCCGCCGCGACGTACTGGCGGCCCTGCACGTGCACTTTCGTGACGAGCGGGCAGGTGGCGTCCAGCACGTCGAGCCCGCGCGTTTCCGCGTCGCGTTCGACCGTCTGGGCGACCCCGTGCGCGCTGAAGATCGCCACGGCGCCGTGCGGCACCTCGTCGAGCTCCTCGACGAATCGAGCCCCTTTATTACGCAGGTTTTCGACGACGTGCCGGTTATGCACGATCTCATGACGCACATAGACCGGCGCGCCGTGCTGTTGCAGCGCGCGATCGACGATCTCGATCGCGCGGACAACCCCCGCACAAAAGCCGCGGGGCTGGGCAAGGATGACTCGCATAAGTGAGCGAACTCCGACGACAGACGCCGGGTTCGAAGAGCTGGCACCGCTCGCTCGCCCCGGCTTGATGTTATGAAGGCAGGAACGAACCGGCCAGGCCAGGCCCCGGAACCCCGAATTAATCGCGCATTTTAACCCTATCGGGCCGTCCTTGCTCTGGTGCTGTATCGGCCGTGTTGCATCCACCGCAGCGCCGCGTCGGCGCTCGCGCGCGCGGAACCCGGTAAACTGCGCGGTTTCGCGGGCAGCCCGTCCGGCTGCCCCGCGTCGCGCTCATTTCAAGGCCATTCGATGACCGTCGATTCTTACGCGTATTGCCCTGCCGCCGGTGCGGTCAAGGGTGTTTTCACTCCGACCCTGATTGAGATCGAACGATCCGGGGCTGCTGGCGCCGGCGTCCGGCAGGAGGCGTGCCGATGATGCTGGCGATTACCTTTCTGGTGTCCGGCCTGTCGCTGCTGATCTGGATCGTGCTGCTGGTCGCGCGCGGCGGCTTCTGGCGCGCGCGGCCCGCGCGGGCCCTGCCGCCGGAAGCGCGCGGCGCCGCGGCCGAGGCCGGCTGGCCGGCGGTCGTCGCGGTCGTGCCGGCGCGCAACGAGGTCGACGTGATCGCGCAAGCGGCGACGTCGCTGCTCGAGCAGGATTATCCGGGCCACTTTCATCTGATCATTGTCGACGACCACAGCGACGACGGCACCGCCGCCGCGGCCCGCGCGGGCGCGCTCGCGATCAACCGCGCCGACCGGCTGACGGTGCTGGCCGCGAAGCCGCTGCCGGCCGGCTGGTCGGGCAAGGTGTGGGCGCAGTCGCAGGGCATCGCCGCGGTGCGCACGCTCGGGCTGCCGGCCGACTACCTGCTGCTGACGGATGCCGACATCGGCCATCCGCCCGACGCGGTGGCGCAGCTCGTCACGCGCGCGCAGGCCGAACAGCGCGATCTCGTGTCGCTGATGGTGCGGCTGCGCTGCGATTCGTTCTGGGAAAAGGCGTTGATCCCGGCGTTCGTGTTCTTCTTCGCGAAGCTCTATCCGTTCTCGTGGATCAACAATCCGCGCAACCGGACGGCCGGCGCCGCGGGCGGCTGCATGCTGGTCAAGCGCAGCGCGCTGGAAGAGGCCGGCGGCATCGAATCGATCCGCGGCGCGCTGATCGACGACTGCAGCCTCGCCGCGCAGATCAAGCATCGCGGCAGCGGCCGGCATCCGATCCGGCTCGACCTGGCCGAGCGCAGCGTGTCGCTGCGTCCGTACGACAGCTGGCGCGACATCTGGAACATGATCGCGCGCACCGCGTTCACGCAGCTCCATTATTCGCCGCTGCTGCTCGCCGGCACGCTGCTCGGGATGACGATCATCTATCTCGTGCCGCCTGTGGCCGCGCTCGCATACGGCGCGCGGGCCTGGCCGGCGTGGCTGGCATGGGCGTCGATGTGCACCGCGTATGCGCCGATGCTGAGCTATTACCGGCGCTCGCCGCTGTGGGCGCCCGCGCTGCCGCTCGTCGCGCTGTTCTACGTCGGCGCGACGTTCGCGTCCGCGTGGCGCTACTGGCGCGGCAAGGGTGGTCAGTGGAAGGCGCGCGTGCAGGCGCCGGTGGAGCGCTGAAGCGGGCCGGCGGATGCCGGCCGTCAGGACCATCGGATCGCTGAAAACAGACAGCCCGAATCGACGTGAGCCGATTCGGGCTGTTTGCTTTCCGGCCGACGTCCGGTCGCTGCGCGCGTGCTTACCGCTGCGTCAGCATCATGTACATCTGGATCACGACGTCCGGCGAGAACGTGAACGGCACCCAGCCGTAGCCGGTGTGGCGCGCGACCAGCAGACGATCGCCGTTCGACTGCTTCTGCACGGCCATCATCGGGTTCTTCGTCGTCACGAAGCGCCAGCCGGCCGGGATGCCCGGCGGCGGTTCCGGCTGCATCGACGCGCGCGCATGCGCGAGTTCCTCGATCAGCTGGCCCAGCTGCTCCGGGTGCAACGTGATCGACTGGCCGTTGACGGTCAGCGTCAGTTCGTTCTGCGACGGGCGCGCGACGTGCAGCGTCGCCTTGTCCGCGGGGGCGTCGGCGGCTGCTTCGGCCGCGGGCGCGACTTCGATCGCGGTGTCGGCGGTGGTGGTCGCGACGACGTCGGTGATCGCGTCGGCCGCCGCAGCGGCGACTTCATCGGCGGCAGCCGGCGCGGTGGCGTTCGTCATCGGCTCAACGGCGGACTCGACGGCCGGTTCGACCACGTCAGCCGCGACGGCCGGCTCGGTGGCCAAAGCTGCCGCGTTCGTCGCGGCGTCCTTCACGACGGCTTCGACCAGCGCTTCCGCGTCGGCGATCGCCTTCGCGTGACGCTCGGCGGCCGCTTCGGCCTGCGCGATCGCTTCGGTATGGCGCTGCGCGACGGCCTCGGCCTCCGCAGTCGCCTCCGCATGGCGTTGCGCGGCCGCGTCGGCTTGCGCGATCGCTTCGGCGTGACGTTGCGTGATCGCTTCGGCTTCGGCGGTTGCCTCGACGTGGCGCTGCGCAGCCGCTTCCGCTTCGGCGATCGCCTGCGTGTGACGCTGCGCGAGTGCCTCGGCCTCGGCGATCGCGGCCGCGTGGCGCTGCGTCGCGGCCTCGGCTGCGGCGGTCGCCTCCGCATGGCGCTTCGCGGCGGCTTCGGCTTCCGCGGCGGCCGCTGCATGACGCTGCGCGGCCGCGTCCGCTTCGGTCGCGGCGGCGTGATGACGCTGCGCGGCGGCCTCGGCTTCGGCGATCGCGGCCGCATGACGCTGCGACGCGGCTTCGGCATCCGCATGGCGCTGCGCGAGTGCCTCGGTCAGCGCGGTCGCTTCGGCGTGCCGCTGGACGGCGGCCTCGGCCTGCGCGGCGGCTTCGGTGTGGCGTTGGGCGGCGGCTTCGGCCGCGGCGGTGGCGTCGGCGTGGCGCTGCTGCGCGGCATCGGCGTCGGCGGCTGCGGCCGTGTGGCGCTGCGCGGCGGCCTGTGCTTCGGCTTCCGCGGCGGCGTGACGTGCGGCGGCGGCCTGGGCTTCCGCCGCGGCGGCGCGCGCGAACGCTTCCGCGCTGCGTGCCGCCTGCTGCGCGGCGTGGTGATCGTGGAGGAGCTGATCGACGCCCGCGTTGAGCGAATCGATCTGTTCGTTCAGGTTCATGCGTGTCTTCTCTACGTAAGACCCGCGATTTTAACCGCTGCGCCGGTGCCGGTCCGTCAGCGACGTGTAACAAAGTGCGCAAAGCGGCGTGAAATACGCCGCTTTGTGTTACTTCAGGTAGCCCGCCGAGCCGAACCAGTCGAGCGCATCGCGCAGTCCTTCGCGGTACGGACGCGCACGGTAGCCGAGCTCGCGCTCGGCCTTCGCGGACGTGAAATACATCTTGTTCTTCGACATCCGCAGCCCGTCGACGGTCACGAACGGCTCCTTCTTCGTGAACTTCGCGACGGCCTCCGCACCGACGGCGAGCGGGTAGAGCGGCCAGCGCGGCAGCGCGATCGTCGGCGCCTTGCGGCCCGTCATCTGCGCGATGTCGGCCAGCATCTGCTGCAGCGGCAGGTTCTCGCCGCCGAGGATGTAGCGCTCGCCGATCCGGCCGCGCTCGAGCGCGAGGAAGTGGCCGTGCGCGACGTCGTCGACGTGCACCAGGTTCAGCCCGGTATCGACGAACGCGGGAATCTTGCCGAGCGCGGCCTCGACGATGATGCGGCCGGTCGGCGTCGGCTTTACGTCGCGCGGGCCGATCGGCGTCGACGGGTTGACGATCACGGCCGGCAGCCCTTCGTCGGCGATCATCCGCTCGACCGCGCGCTCGGCCAGCACCTTGCTGCGCTTGTACACGCCGATCGCCTGCTCGGCGGTGAGCGGCCGGTTCTCGTCGGACGGATCGCCGGCGCTCGTGACCTTCAGCGTCGCGACGCTGCTCGTGTAGACGATCCGTTCGACGCCTTCGGCGCGCGCCGCGCGCATCGTCGCGACCGCGCCTTCGAGGTTCGCGCGCTCGATCTCGTGCGGATCCGGCGCCCACAGCCGGTAGTCGGCCGCCACGTGCAGCAGGTAGCGCACGCCGCGCAGCGCGGCGCGCATCGACGTCTCGTCGCGCATGTCGCCGGTGACGATCTCGGCGTCGAGATCCGCGACGTTCGTGCGCGGGCTGGTCGGGCGCACCAGCACGCGCACCGCATAGCCTTTCTGCTGCGCGATGCGTGCGACGGCCGAGCCGACGAAACCGGACGCGCCGGTGACGAGAACGAGATCGCGGGAGGTATCAGTCATGCGTTTCCTTCAGGGCCGCGCGCGGGCGGCGCGGCGGTTGTGCGTCGGCGAGATTGTACGTGGTCGGCGCGCCCGGCGACGCGAGCGCCGTCCTCCGGCACGCACGCATCGCCGGGCAGCAAACCCGCAGTTGCATGCTCGCGCGGGCGGCTGCACTGGCGACGGCGCCGAGCCGGCCCGCCGGGCCCGTGTGCGAAGCGGCCGACGCGACTACAATGCCGGGCTTGAATGGATTGCACGACGGGAGGGCGACGCGATGAGCCGCAATGAACTGGACGAACGGATCGAGACCTACTACGTGCGGGTGCGCGGCGTCGTGCAGGGCGTCGGTTTCCGTCACGCGACGGTGCGCGAGGCGCATGCGCTGAAGCTGCGCGGCTGGGTCGCGAATCTCGACGACGGCAGCGTCGAGGCGATGATCCAGGGCCCGGGCGCGCAGATCGACCGGATGCTCGCGTGGCTGCGCCACGGGCCGCCGTCCGCGCGCGTGACCGAGGTGACGTTCGAGGAGCGCCACGTCGAAAAGCGCTTCGAGCGCTTCCAGCAGCAGTAACGCGCAAGGCTAAAACAACATGACGGGGTATCCGGAGGCCGGGCGCGGCATCGCGCTGTCGGTGATGGCGTCGGCGCTGTTCGCGCTGATGTCCGCCTACGCGAAACTGCTCGCACCGCTCACGGGGCTCGACATCTTCGCGTGGCGCATCCTGTGGACCGCGCCGGGCGCGCTCGCACTGATCGCGCTGCGCGGCCGCTGGCCGGCGCTCGTCGAACTCGTGCGGCGCGGCGTGCGCGACTGGCGCCTGCTGGTCGCGCTGCCCGCGAGCGCGGCGCTGCTCGGCCTGCAGCTGTGGCTGTTCCTGTGGGCGCCGCTGCACGGCCGCATGCTCGAAGTGTCGCTCGGCTATTTCCTGCTGCCGCTGACGATGGTGCTCGTCGGCCGCTTCTACTATCACGAACGGCTCGATCCGCTGCAATGGGCGGCGGTCGCCTGCGCCGCGCTCGGCGTCGCGCACGAGGTATGGGCGACGCGCGCGTTCGCGTGGCCGACGCTCGTCGTCGCGCTCGGCTATCCGCCGTATTTCGTGCTGCGCCGCCGGATCAACGCCGATTCGCTGGCCGCGTTCGCGCTCGAGATCGTGCTGCTGTGTCCGGTCGCGTTCGCGATGGTGTCGGCGAGCGCGACGCCGGTCGCCAGCCATCCGCTGCTGTGGGCCGTGCTGCTGCCGGGGCTCGGCGTGCTCAGCACGCTCGCGCTCGCGAGCTACCTGAAGGCGAGCCGGATGCTGCCGATGGCGCTGTTCGGGATCCTCGGCTACGTCGAACCGGTGCTGCTCGTCGCGGTGTCGCTGCTGCTGCTCGGCGAGACGCTGAGCGTCGCGCAGCTCGCGACGTACGGGCCGATCTGGGCCGCCGTTGCATTGACCGCGTGGCACAGCGCGATGCTGATGCGGCGCCTGCCGATGCGCGGCTGAGCGTCGTCGCCCGGCCGCGCGACGGCGGCAACGAACGTGCCGCGCAGCGCGCATCGCTTGCGTCGCGTCACGCGATGCCGGCGTCGAACTGGCATCGCGCCGATGTGCAGCTGACGTCTGGCTGGCGGCCTCGCCAGCGTTGCATCGCCGATGTCACGCCTGTAATCGAACAGAAGATTCCGTTGCACTTTGTTACTTAGGGTATCCCCCGACCGGCCGCTAGACTGATCTGACCGTCTCCTCTTCGTATGCGGCTTTTCCATGAACGGTCATTTCCGTGCCGGGCCGGCCGGGTTGGCGCGATACGAGCATACGCGTAGCGCCGCCGATCGCGTTCGCCTTCTCCCTTCCGAATCCTCCTTCGGTGCATGCCGCACCGTCGTCGTGCAGGTGCGGCCATGTCGTTGAACATGCCGCCTGCCGTCCCGATGCCGCCGACCCGCAGCGCCCGCCTGATCGAAGTCGATTTCTTCCGCGGCATCGTGCTGCTGATGATCGTCGTCGATCACATCGGCGCGAGCGTGCTGTCGCGCGTGACGCTCCATGCATTCGCGCTGTGCGATGCGGCCGAGGTGTTCGTGTTCCTCGGCGGCTTCGCGACCGCGAGCGCGTACGGCGCGATCGCCGACCGGCACGGCGCGCGCGCGGCGCAGCGGCGGTTCGTGCGCCGCGCGATGCAGATCTATCGCACGTTTCTCGCGACGTCGACGCTGATGCTGGTCGTGTCCGCCGTGCTCGACCATTACGGGATCGACACGCCGAACCTCGCGCTCGACGACGTCAGCGTGATGCTCGCGTCGCCGCTCACGGGGCTCGCCGAACTGCTCACGTTCCAGCGCCAGCCGTATCTCGCGTCGGTGCTGCCGATGTACGTGCTGTTCGCGCTCGCGTCGCCGGTGATCGTGCCGTTCGCGCGCCGCCATCCGTGGCTGCTCGTCGCGTTCGGCGCAACGTCGTGGCTCGCGGCGGGCTGGCTCGGCCCCGAGCTGCTGGACACCGATGCGTTCCGCTGGAACTTCAACCCGTTCGCGTGGCAACTGATGTTCGTCGCCGGCGTGCTCGCCCGCTGCCAGCCTTTCTACCGGTACGTCGCGCTCGGGCGGTGGAGCGCCGCGGCGACCGGCGTCGCGTGCGCGATCGTGCTCGGTTGTGCGAGCTACAAGCTGTTCTCGGGGCTGCCGTTGCCGGAAGGTATTCTCAAGCGCGATCTCGCGCTGCCGCGCATCGTGAGCTTCGCGGCGATTGCCTGGCTGATGGCCGACTGCGTGCGCTACGGCTGGATCGCGCGCATTGCGCGGGCCGTGCAGCCCGTCGTCGCGGTCGGCCGGCGCGGCCTGATCTGCTTCGTCGCGGGCGCGGCGATCTCGCTCGTCATCGATTCGCTGCTGCATCCGGTCGCGAACGGCGCCGAGCTGCGGCATATCGGCGTGGGCCTCGCGGCCGACGCATGCGCGGTCGGGCTGATGATGGCGGTGGCCGGTTCGGGAACGTGGTTCGCACGCCGGCGCGGCGCGGCCGCGTGAACGGTGCGGGAAAACGCGCAGGCGGCACGCAACGTGCCGCGCGGCGTCGGTGCGCTCAGTGAGGTGAGCCGATACGGGAGCGGGGGACGACGGTCGCGTCGTCGGATTCGGCGTCGTCGCGTTCGTCGGACTTCGGATCGTCCTGCTGCGCGAGCACCGCGTCGGCTTCGGCCGCGGCCCGGGCGGCGCGCAATGTGGTGCAGCGCTGCGCGTGCCGGATGTCCGACAGTATCCTCAAGAGCCGAGTCGTCTTGTTTTTCATGATCTTCTCCCGCCAGTGCGCATCACGACGGAGCGGATGCGCCGTTGCAACCAGTGTAGGACGTGCTGGCCGCGCTGGCGGGAGAATGTGGCGTGCACGCCGCACGCCGAGGGATAGTACTTACTGCGCCGAGGCCATCGCCTGCGCCTGCACCGCTTCTTCCTCGCGGCGCTCTTCCGCGCAGCGCTGATGCTGGCGCGACAGGCGGTTCATCATCGGCAGCAGCAGCAGGGCGAGCAGCATGCCGATCGCGGCGAGCCAGCCGAGCTTCTCGAACAGCGACAGGTACAGCGGCAGCGATTCGGTGGCCGGCAGGTCGTGCGACGGCATCTGCGCGAAGTTCGCGACGACGCTGCCCAGATACTGCGACACACCCGTCGCGACGAAATACGCGCCCATCATGAAGCCGCTCATGCGCGCCGGCACGTAGCGGGCGATCATCGCGAGGCCGAGGCCGCTCACCAGCAGTTCGCCGAGCGAGTAGAGGCCGTAGCCCCACACCATGAACCACGACGACACGCGGCCGTCCACCGCGTAGCGGCCGCTGATCGTGAACACCAGGTAGCCGGCGGCTACCGCGCCGAAGCCGAACGCATACTTCGCGGCGACCGGCAGGTCACGGCCGCTCTTCGAGAACGCGTTGTAGACCCACACGAGCACCGGGCTCAGCATCATGATCCAGATCGGGTTCAGCGCCTGGAACTGCGCGGCGCTCCACGTGAACAGCGTCGTACCGAACAGGATGAAGCGCGGATCGACGTTGCGCAGCGCGAACAGCGTGAGCGACGTCGACATCTGCACGTAGAAGATGAAGAACAGGATCACCTGGCCGATCAGCACGAGCGCCGCGATCAGGCCCGCGCGTTCCGAACGCTCCGACTTCGCGATCATGTACGCGAAGATCGCGAGGATCGCGAACGCCGCCGTCCATACGCTCGCGACCGCGAGCTGCTTGTGCTGCAGCACGTACAGCGTGACCAGCGCGAGCGCCACGCCGCCCGCCGCCACGCCGCCGAGACGCTTCCAGCGGATCGGTTCGTCGTCGGGCTGCGAGCCGATGTGCGCGAGCGTGCGGTGCATCAGCATGAAGTTCAGGATCGCGAGCAGCATGCCGGCGCAGCAGACCGCGAACGCGGTGTGCCAGCCCCAGTGATCCTTGATCCACGGCGTCGCGAGCATCGACACGGTCGAGCCGATGTTGACCGCCATGTAGTAGATCGTGAACGCGCTGTCGATGCGCGCATCGTCGCCTTCGTAGATGCGGCGCACGAGGTTCGCCGCGTTGGCCTTGAACAGGCCGTTGCCGACGACGATCACGCCGAGCGATGCGTACATGTACGCCAGCGCGTCGTTCGGGATCGCCAGCATCAGGTAGCCGGCGCACAGCACGGCCGCGCCGATGATCATCGTGCGACGTGCGCCGAGCACCTTGTCGCCGATCCAGCCGCCGATCGACGGCGACGCGTAGACGAGCGCGGTGAACGCGCCCCAGGTCAGGTTCGCATGGCTGTCGGTGAAACCGAGCCGGTCGACCATGAAGAGGACCAGGAGCGCGGCCATGCCGTAGTAGCCGAAGCGCTCCCACATTTCGATGAGGAAGACCGTCGTAAACGAACGGGTCTGTGAAACAGGTGCGTGCATCATCAATCTCGTTTGAAACGGACGGCGCGGATCGCGCGTCGCCTTGGGGGTCGAACTGGCGCCGGAGCACGGTAGCCGGGTAGGCTTTGCGTCGGCGATGGAGCAGTCGGGCGGGTTAGCCCGGGCCGGGGTCGGACTCCGCCCGATAAGGCGGTGCGAGGCCCCGACCGGCGCGCGAGTGGTAACGTTTGCCGGTCCGGTGCGTCAGGTCCGCGCCACTCAGGGAAACTCCCGATATGGCAGCAGCTTTCAGGAAAATTTGTCTCATCATCTATTTGTAAGCTTCGCGCCCGTTCTCCGAAAATTCCCGGAGAGCCGCTTGCAGCTTGCCTGTGAAGCCGGCGAGTCTGGCAAGATAGCGCGTCGTTTCGCCCGCTTCGTGCCCTGTTTAGTGCACCGGGCTCAACACCGAAGACGTGTGCGAACCCGAAGATTAAGCTATCTCGTATTAACTTAGTTACTTTCCATCAAACATTTTTTGACGACCACTTTTCGGCCTGCTATGGTTCCCCCCACTGAAAACTCGCGAGCGGCAGACGCTGCCGCACTCGGCAGCAAGATTCGCGCGTTGCGCCAACGACTCAAGCGCACGCTCGACGACACCGCTACCGCCGCGGGGATTTCGAAGCCGTTTCTGTCTCAAGTCGAACGCGGGCTCGCGTCGCCGTCACTGACGTCGCTGGCCGGTATCGCACAGGCGCTCGGCGTGACGGTGCAGTACTTCGTGGATACGCCGAGCGAGGAACGCTCGGTCTGCAGAGGCGATCAGTTGCGCTTCTTCGGATTCGCCGATTCGGCGAACCTGTTCGCGAGGCTGACCAACGTGACCGAAGGGCGTCAGCTCGAGGCGATCCTCGTGCGGATGCCGCCGGGGCAGAAGCGGTCGGAGGTGACGACCCATGCAGGAGAGGAATTCCTGTATGTGATCGAAGGGGAAGTGTCGCTGACGCTGGAAGGCAAGACGTTCGTCCTGCAGGCCGGCGACAGTTCGCACTATCAGTCGACGGTCCCGCACAGCTGGGTCAACACCGCGAAGGTCGAGTCGGTGGTGGTCTGGGTCGGTACGCCGCGGCTGTTCTAACGCACAGGTATTCCTTCGTTTCCAAGACGGAATGCCTGTCGAAAGAAACGTAAGGAATACTAAGATGCAATACGAGAATCACGGGCCTCCTCAATCGCTGTACCCGTCAGCGTCTCACGCGTAACCGCGGCATCCGCCGCGCATCGCTCGCCGAACAACTTTCTCAAGACTGCCACGATGAAATCCTTGCATGCCATGTCGGCCGTGCTGGCCGCGCTCGCCCTGACGACGCCCGTCGCCCACGCCGTTACCGTTCCGTCGAACGTCACGCTCGCTCCTCAACAGGACCTGACGCGCCAGGTGCCCGCCGAAGTCGAGTCGCTCGACCCGGCGCACATCGAATCGTGGACCGGCAACACGATCGGCCTCGACCTGTTCGAAGGGCTCGCCCGCATCGACGCGGCCGGCCAGGTCGTGCCGGGTGTCGCGCAGTCGTGGGAGCGCAAGACGCCGCAGACCTGGATCTTCAAGCTGCGCCACGATGCGAAGTGGAGCAACGGCCAGCCCGTGACGGCCGCCGATTTCGTCTATTCGTGGCAGCGCCTCGTCGATCCGAAGACGGGCTCGAAGTACACGATCCTCGTCGAGTTCGTGAAGAACTCGAAGGACATCATCGCCGGCAAGGCCGCGCCGACGACGCTCGGCGTGCGCGCGGTCGATCCGTACACGCTGGAAGTGACGACCGACGTGCCGGTCGCGTTCTTCCCCGAACTGACCGCGATGGTGCCGCTCGCGCCGGTGAACAAGGACACCGTCGCGAAGTTCGGCGACGCATGGACGCGTCCCGGCAACATCGTCAGCAACGGCGCGTACCAGCTCGTCGACTGGCAGCCGAACAACCGCATCGTGATCTCGAAGGACGCGAAATACTGGAACGCGCCGAAGGTCGTGATCAACAAGGTCACGTACCTGCCGATCGAAAGCGACGAAACGGCGATGCGCATGTACCAGGCCGGCCAGATCGACTACAGCTACTCGATCCCGTCGGGCATCTTCCAGCAGGTCAGCAAGCAGTTCGGCGGCGAACTGCGCCCGGGCCTGCAGCTCGCGACCTACTACTACTACCTGAACAACAGCGACGCGGCGCTGAAGGACAAGCGCGTGCGCCAGGCGCTGTCGATGGTGATCGATCGCGACGTGCTGACGTCGAAGCTCACGCAGGCCGGCGAGAAGCCGATGTACGGCCTGATGCCGAACGGCACGAAGGGCGTGCACCCGTTCACGCCGGAATGGGCGTCGTGGCCGATGGCCAAGCGCGTCGCGACCGCGAAGGACCTGCTGAAGCAGGCCGGCTTCTCCGATGCGAAGCCGCTGTCGTTCACGCTCACGTACAACACCAACGACCTGCACAAGAAGGTCGCGCTGTTCACCGCATCGGAATGGCGCACGAAGCTCGGCATCGACACGAAGCTCGAGAACGTCGAGTTCAAGGTGCTGATGAAGGAGCGGCATGACGGCAAGGTACAGATCGCGCGCGACGGCTGGTTCGCCGACTACAACGACGCGATGACCTTCTTCGACCTGATCCGCTGCGGCAGCTCGCAGAACACGGTCGGCTACTGCAACAAGCAGGCCGACACGCTCGTCGACGAAGGCAACCAGAAGCTCGACGACAAGGCGCGCGCCACGCTGCTCACGCAGGCGCACGACGCGGCGATGAACGACACGCCGATGGTGCCGCTGTTCCAGTATTCCGCGGACCGGCTCGTGAAGCCCTACGTGGGCGGCTACTCGCTGAAGAACGTGATCGACATGCGTGCTTCGCAGGACATGTACCTGATCAAGCACTGAGCGGAGCGATCATGCTGGCCTACGCATTGAGACGCACGTTGTGGGCGGTGCCGACGATTCTCGCCGTCATCACCGTCTGCTACCTGCTGCTGCACTTCACGCCCGGCGGTCCGTTCGATACGGAGAAGCAGCTGTCCGCGGCGACGCTCGCGAACCTGAACGCGAAGTACCACCTCGACGAGCCGCTGTGGAAGCAGTACCTGCTGTATCTCGGTTCGCTGCTGCACGGCGATCTCGGCCCGTCGTTCCGCTACGTCGACTGGTCGGTGAACGATCTCGTGAAGAAGGCGCTGCCCGTGAGTCTCGGCGTGGGCGGCATCTCGATCCCGCTCTCGATCGGGTTCGGCGTGCTGCTCGGCACCGTCGCGGCCGTGCGCCGCGACAGCCTGATCGACCGCTTCGTGATGCTGATCGGCAACTTCGGCAACGTCGTGCCGCCGTTCGTGCTCGGCCCGGTGCTGGTGTGGATCTTCGCGATCCTGCTGAAGACCTCCGCCGGCAACGGCTGGCTGCCGGCCGGCGGCTGGGGCGACGGCGGCTGGCAGTACCGGCTGCTGCCGATCGTGCTGCTGACCTTCATCAACGTATCGCTGCTCGCGCGCGTGATGCGCGGCTCGATGATCGAGACGCTGTCGAGCAACTTCATCCGCACCGCGCGCGCGAAGGGCCTGCCGGGCTCGACGATCGTGCTGCGCCACGCGCTCAAGCCCGCGCTGATGCCGGTCGTGTCGCTGTTCGGCACGGTCTGCATCACGTCGATCACGGCGGCCGTCGTCACCGAATCGGTGTTCGCGCTGCCCGGGCTCGGGCAGCTCGTCGTGAACGGCGCGATCAACCGCGACTACACGCTGGTGCTCGGCCTCGTCGTGCTGACGACCGTCTGTGCCGTGCTGTTCAACCTGCTGGTCGACCTCGCGTACGCATGGCTCGATCCGCGCATCCGTTATTGAGCGAGGCACTGCGATGACTCCGACTACTCCCGTCGTCAGTCTGCCTGTGCAGACCGACTCGCCGCCGCGTTCGCGCTCGCCGCTCGCGCTCGCGTTCGCGCGCTTCCTTCACAACCGGGCGGCCGTGTTCAGCCTCGTGCTGCTCGCGCTGATCACGCTCGCATGTTTCGTCGGTCCGTGGCTGCTCGCGGCCGATCCCGCCGCGAGCGACTGGGGCTCGATCAGCCTCGCGCCGACGCTCGCGAACCAGCACTGGTTCGGCACCGACGAGCTCGGCCGCGACCTGCTCGTGCGCACGCTGATCGGCGGCCGCGTGTCGATCGAGGTCGGCCTGCTCGGCACGCTGGTGTCCGGCCTGTTCGGCGTGGCGTGGGGCGCGACCGCCGGCTTCGCGGGCGGCCGGGTCGACTCCGCGATGATGCGCGTCGTCGACATGATGTACGCGATCCCGTACCTGCTGATCGCGATCCTGATGATGACCCTGTTCGGCCGCTCGTTCATGCTGGTCGTGCTGACCATCAGCGCGTTCTCGTGGATCGACATGGCGCGCGTCGTGCGCGGCCAGACGCTGTCGCTGCGCAATCGCGAGTTCGTCGACGCGGCGCGCGCGATCGGCGTGTCGCCGGCGTCGATCGTGCTGCGCCACGTCGTGCCGAACCTGCTCGGCGTGGTCGTCGTGTACGCGACCGTGTCGGTGCCGAACATCGTGCTGACCGAATCGGTGCTGTCGTTCCTCGGCCTCGGCGTGCAGGAACCGATGACGAGCTGGGGCGTGCTGATCCAGGACGGCGCGCAGAAACTGGAATCGATGCCGTGGCTGCTGCTGGCACCGGCCGTCATGCTGTGCGTGACGCTCTACTGCGTGAACTTCGTTGGCGACGGCCTGCGTGACGCGCTCGACCCGAAGGATCGCTGAAGATGGCTGCTCTGCTGGAAGTAGAAAACCTCGGCGTGCGCTTCTCGCGCAAGGACGCACCGCCGATCGACGCCGTGAGCGGCGTGTCGTTCTCGCTCGAAGCCGGCAAGACGCTCGGCATCGTCGGCGAATCGGGCTCGGGCAAGAGCCAGACCGTGATGGCGCTGCTCGGCCTGCTGGCCGGCAACGGCGCGACGACGGGCGCCGCGCGCTATCGCGGCGACAACCTGCTCGAGATGGATACGCGTGCGCTGAACGCGGTGCGCGGCGACCGGATCGCGATGATCTTCCAGGATCCGATGACGTCGCTCAATCCGTTCCTGACGATCGAGCGGCAGATGACCGAGACGCTGCAGCTGCATCGCAAGCTGTCGCGCAAGGAAGCGACCAAGCGCGCGATCGAGGCGCTCGAGTCGGTGCGCATTCCCGACGCCGCGCGCCGCATCCGCATGTATCCGCACGAGTTTTCCGGCGGCATGCGCCAGCGCGTGATGATCGCGATGGCGCTCCTGTCCGAGCCGGAAATCCTGATCGCCGACGAGCCGACCACCGCGCTCGACGTGACCGTGCAGGCACAGATCATCGACCTGCTGCGCGAGCTGAACCGCGAGCGCGGCACCGCGATCGTGCTGATCACGCACGACATGGGCGTGGTCGCGGGCCTCGCGGACGACGTGATGGTCATGTATGCGGGCCGCACCGTCGAATATGCGCCGGCCGACTCGATCTTCGCGGCGCCGTCGCATCCGTACACGATCGGCCTGCTCAACGCGCTGCCGCGCCTGACCGACGCCGACGACGCGCCGCTCGTCGCGATTCCCGGCAATCCGCCGATGCCCGGCACCGCGCCGGCCGGCTGCGCGTTCGCGAAACGCTGCACGTATGCGGAGGCGCGCTGCGGTACCGCGCGCCCTGCGCTCGAAACCTATGGCGCGGCGGGCGCGGTGCGCGCGTGCCACCGGCCGCTGGCCGATCTGACGGGAGGTCTGCGATGAGCGTCGATGAACGCCGCAATGCCGGCGCGACGGGCACGACGAGCGATACGCTGCTGTCCGTCGACGATCTGAAGGTGCATTTCCGCGTGCCGCTCGGCGGCTATCCGTGGTCGCCGAAGGGCACGCTGCGCGCGGTCGACGGCGTGTCGTTCGACGTGAAGCGCGGCGAGACGGTCGGGCTCGTCGGCGAGTCGGGCTGCGGGAAGTCGACGCTCGCGCGCGCGCTGATCGGCCTCGTGCCGATGACGGCCGGCACGGTGCGCTGGCGCGGCGAAGCCGTCGCGCCCGATCACCTGCGCGGCACCGCGATGCGCCGCGAAGTGCAGATGATCTTCCAGGATCCGCTCGCGTCGCTCGATCCGCGCATGACGATCGAACAGATCGTCGCGGAGCCGCTCGTCACGCACCACGCGGGCCTCGGACGCACCGAAGTGCGGCGCCGCGTGGTCACGATGCTCGAACGTGTCGGCCTGAACGCGCATCACCTGCTGCGCTACCCGCACGAATTTTCCGGCGGACAGTGTCAGCGTGTCGGCATCGCGCGCGCGCTGATCGGCGAGCCGAAGCTCGTGATCTGCGATGAGCCCGTATCGGCACTCGACGTGTCGATCCAGGCGCAGATCGTGAACCTGCTGCGTGATCTGCAACGCGAACTGTCGTTGTCCTATCTTTTCGTCGCGCACGACCTGGCGGTGGTGAAGGCCATCAGCCAGCGCGTGCTCGTGATGTATCTCGGCCGCGTGATGGAGTTCGGCACGCGGCATGACGTGTACGGCGTGCCGCAGCACCCGTACACGAAGGCGCTGCTCGATGCGGCGCCGACGCCGGAGCCGGCGCGCGAGCGTGCTCGCCGTCCGATGCTGCTGGCGGGCGAGATGCCGTCGCCGCTCAACCCGCCGTCCGGCTGCGCGTTCCGCACGCGCTGCCCGGTCGCGATCGACGCGTGCGCGCAGGACGTGCCGCTGCCGGAAGTGCGGCAGGGCTCGCCGGCGCGTGTCGCGTGCATCCGGGCGGGCGTGGCGGCGTGAAGTGACGCAGCAAACATAACCAGGCAGGTCAACAGGGGTAGGGTGCGGCGCGAATGATCTTCGCGCCGCGGGTAAAGGCGCGTCCTTAACCGGGCTCGCCGGGGGCTGGAAGCGGATCGCAACCGGCGTGGACGACATCAACACAAGACGAGAATGACGATGAACAAGCAAAAGACGATCGGGACGGCATCGAAGATGCTGCTTGCATGGGGCTTGCCGGCGCTGGCCGGCGTATCGCTGAGCGGCGTGGCGTACGCCGACGACGCGGCCCCCGCACCGCTGACGGTCGCGCAGGCCGCGCCGTCCGCCGGCGCAGGCACGTCGGTTGCGCAGGCAACGACCCCGAACGCCATTATCAACGCCGAGGCGACCCAGGCCGTCACGCCGCCCGACGAGCCTTCGGCACAGTCGAAGTCGAACGGCTTCATTGCCGACAGCCACCTGAATTTCCTGTTCCGCAACTATGCGGACACGCTCGACAACAAGGGCGGGCCGCACCGTCACGCGTGGGTCCAGGGCGCGATGGCGAACTTCGAGTCGGGCTACACGACCGGCCTGATCGGCATCGGCTTCGACGCGTCGCTGTATGCGGCGCTGAAGCTCGACGGCGGCGCCGGCGCGGGCAGCATGGTGCACATCGCGAAGGGCGGCGGCGGTTCGAACCAGCTCGCGTGGGCCTATCCGGGCATCTACGACGTGAAGGCGCGCATCTCGAACACGGTGGTCAAGTACGGTCTGCAGGCCGTCGACAACCCGTTCATGGAACAGCACGACAACCGCGCGCTGCCGCCGACGTTCCTCGGCGCGACGATCGTCAGCAACGAATTCAAGAACGTGATGCTCGAGGCCGGCAGCTTCACGAAAACCGATGCACGCGGCCACACGACGCTCACCAACCTCACGACGCAATACGGCGGCACGCGCGTCAATCGCCTGACCTACGTCGGCGGCACGTGGGACTATTCACCGAACGGCGAAGTCGCGCTGTACGCCAACCAGGCCGACGACGTGTGGCACCAGTACTACGCGTCGGTGAAGCACAGCATCGGCGATACGAAGTCGATCAAGTGGACCGGCTTTGGTAACGTTTACTCGACGCACGACACCGGCGACGCGCTGCAGGGCAAGATCAACAACAACGCGTACAGCCTGTCGGTGGCCGCGCAGCACGGCCCGCACGAACTGCTGCTCGGTTATCAGCAGGTGCTCGGCGACCAGTTCTTCGACTACCTGAACGAAACGAACGGCATCTTCCTGACCAACTCGATGGACGTCGACTACAACGCGCCGCACGAAAAGTCGCTGCAGCTGCGTTACACGTTCTACGGCAAGGAAGCGGGCCTGCCGGGCTTCAAGGCGATGGTCTGGGGCGTGACGGGCTGGGGCGCGGACGGCAGCGCAGGGGCGGCGAACGATCCGAGCAAGTCGAGCATCTACTGGAGCAACGGCGCGCCGGTGCAGGGCCGTCACCACGAGTTCGGCTTCATCCCGTCGTACACGTTCCAGAGCGGCAAGCTGAAGGACACGAAGGTCACGTTCATCGCGATGTGGCACACCGGTTCCACGCATACCGCGGACGCGACCAACAAGGAGTACCGCCTGGTCGTGAACGTGCCGCTGCACGCGTTCTGATCGAACGGGGACGCAACGTCCCCTTCAGTCGTTTTCGTCTCGCGCGGCCGGCCTGCGACCCGTTCGATCAGGCCGGCTTGTGCAACCCCGCCACCGGATCGTTCGCGGCGGGCATGTCCTCCACCAGCGACGTGAGCTGGCGGCCCGTGTCGCGCCAGGCGTCGAGGCCTCCGCGCAGCGGCAGCGCATCGGTGAAGCCTGCGTCGAGCAGGCGCTTGGCCATCAGCGCGGCCGTCACTTCGTTCGGGCACGAGCAATACACGACGAACTTCTGCGAGAACGGATAGCGCGCGACGATGTCCTCGATGTGCCGTTCGTCCGCGAACTGTGCGCCGGGAATCGTGAACGGGTCGAGCTTGCGGTGTTCGGGCGAACGCACGTCGAGCACCACCGGCGCGGCCGCATCGCGCAGCAGTTCTTCGAGCTCGTCGACGCCGATCCGCGCGCTCGCGAGCTGGCGGATCAGCGCGCGGCGGCGCATCCAGCGCACGGCCGCGTAGACGGCCAGCAGTGCGACGATCACCAGCAGTACGGCGCGGCCGAGCCGGCTCGCGCCGGCGAACAGCCAGTCGATCTGCCGATAGAACACGAGCCCCGCGAGGAGGCCGACGATCGTCCACAGCGCGGCGCCGAGCGCATCGTAGCCGGCGAACGTGCGATAGCGCGTGCCGAGCGCGCCGGCCATCGGCACCGACACGAGCGACAGCCCGGGAATGAAGCGGGCGACCGCGAGCACGCGCACGCCGTAGCGGCCGAAGAATCGTTCGGTCTTCTTCACGCAGGTATCGCGCGACAGCGACAGCCGGCAGATCGTCTTCAGCGTCGCGCCGCCGTAGCGCCGCCCGGCGACGTACCACACGGTGTCGCCGATCAGCGCGCCGAGCACCGACAGCGCCAGCACCGTCAGGAGCTGCGAGCCGATCATCGCCGGATTCATCGCGGCCATCGCGCCGAACAGCACGAGCGTCGGCATCGCCGGTACGGGCAGGCCGACGGCCGCCGCGAGCACGTTGGCGAAGACGAGAAGCGGCCCGTATTGGGCGACGAGGTCACGGAGCATGACGGCTGGCCGAAAAGGAAGCGCGTGAGGAAAGTACGAAGATGGGCCGATTATCGGCCATTTTCAGGCGGACGGCGGGGAATGACGCAAAGCGCCTGACGGCGGCAGGGTGATGCGGGCGGAACGGTGAGCCGGTGCGTTGTGCGCGGCTCACCGGTCGACATCAGGAAGGGGTGCGCACGAGCGAGGCGGCGCCGTGGTTTTCGCCAGGCAGCTCGGCGCCATGCGAGCGGATCGCCGCGATCAGTTCGGCCGGCGTGATCTCGTAGCGAACCTCGCGGTGAATGCCGGGCTTGCGTTCGTCGATGTCGATCAGCAGCACGCTCTTGCCGTCGTCGGTCGATTGGAGCCGGAGCGAGCGCAGTTCGCGGCCGTCGGCCGGGTCATGTTCGGTGAGCAGGGTCATTGCCCCGGATGAGCCGGTAGTGCGCATCGAACCTATCCTCGTATCGTGTGTGCCAGGTTGGCGAAGATGTCGTTGTTGAATGCAGCTTGACGAAGTTTAACGCGAATGGGCCACAACACGGAGCATTTTCGTGGCCCCTGAATGAGGGCTGTACCGGCCATCCTTCTGACGTTTGGGCCGCGTCGGGCGGGCGTTTCAGCCGGATCGGACCGATCGGATCGCGCCGCGCCCGGCGCCCGGCCGGTGCGCGGCCGGGCGGCTCGGGCGCCGTCAGAAGCGGTCGGGGAGGCCCATCGCCGGGTCGCTGATCGAGTGGCGGCCCGTTTCGACACGGCCGGCCACGCGGCGGGAGAAGCTGGCGTCGCTGTCGGCGGTGACGACGAAGTCGTACCAGTGGCCGGTCGAGTCGAGCTGCCAGTGCAGCTCCGACTGGCCGCCGGCGCGCACCGTGACTGTCCACGTCGTGCCGGCGTCGCTGCCGTGCCCGCGACTCTGGCTGATGCCGTCCTCGTTGCCGTGGCCGCGCGCCTCGTTCGCACCTCGGCCGGACAGCGGGCCGTACACCTTGTTCGACTTCACCGTGAAGCGCACCGTGCCGCCGCCGTCGTTGCGCAGCCGCAGATGCAGGTTGCCGCTCGCGCCCGCATAACCGACCCGGATCGCCGGATGCGGCGCGCGCGCGCCGGCCAGCCGGGCCAGGTCGCCGGTGAAGCGGCGGTGATAGCCGTTCGGGCCGAGCACCCACAGGTCATATTTACCGTCGTCGTCGGCGAGCGCCGCCCAGCCGCCGCGGCTCCACGGCGACACGACCCACATCGGCACGCGCGGGCCCGGGCCGTACGGACGGCCGTCGGCCGCGGGCTGGCTCGACGTGGCCGGCGTGAAGTCGTGGTACTCGACGGCGACGTCGGCGTCCGCGAGCGAGCCGTCCGCGTTGCGCGGCCGGCACATGCGAGCCCGGCGAGTGCCGGGCAGGGCGCGGCTAGTCTAGGGAGCGCAGATGACGTCGGCGTGATGTGGAAATGACAGGGTGTGTCGCGTTTATGACGTTGCGTGTGCAGCTAATATGCGACGCGCGGGGAAGACGGCGGAATGGTCGAAAATTACCAATTACGCTTGGTGAGAACGGTCAGGAATTGCCGATTTCGTGAAGCGGGCGTGACGCGATGTGGTTGTGCGTGCAACGGCATCGTGTCGTGCGGAAGCGATGTTTCATCGGCGTGAAATCGGATAAGCTCGATGCGTTGTTGCGTACGCGCGGCAACATGCCCCGGCCCGATACCTTCGACTCCATCCAGTCATGACCGATATCACGATCCGGCACAGCGAGACGCACGACGTCGACGCGATCCGGCACATCATCGCGCACCCCGCGGTGTACATGAACACGCTCCAGCATCCGTTTCCGTCGCACGAGAAATGGCAGCAGCGGCTCGAACGCCTGCGCGAACAGGGCGTGAGCCTCGTCGCCGAACTCGACGGCGCGGTGGTCGGCCATCTCGGGCTGCATCCGGAGCAGAACCCGCGCCGGCGTCATGCCGCGTCGCTCGGGATGATGGTCGATGCGTCGCATCACGGGCGCGGCATCGGCAGCCGGCTCCTGGCCGCCGCCATCGAACTCGCCGAAAACTGGCTGAACATCACGCGTCTCGAATTGACGGTGTTCGTCGACAACCCGGCGGCGATCGCACTGTACGAAAAGCACGGCTTCCGGATAGAAGGCGAGGCGCCGGACTATGCGCTGCGCGACGGTGCGTATGCATCGGTGTTTCAGATGGCGCGGATCAAAGGGCGGCAGTAATGGACGCGTGCTGAAGCGCGTGCGGGCCGGCGCGTCGTTGCGTCGGCCGCGGCATGTGCATGCATTGGCCATGCCGTGCGCCGTGACGTGCCAGCCTCCGTGTACCCGGTCGCGTGCAGCGACCGACGGCAGTCAATGCAGCGCTACATGCAGCGCAGTGCGTGGTCGTGTCGACCGTGCCGGCGCGCATGTCGGCGACGCCACACGTCATATCCATTAGAGAATTCATTCGTTTTCAATCGGCCGCGCGAATCGTATCGTCGAGCGATTTGCCGGTCACTGTGGTTGCCGTGGTCGTCGCGATTGGAACGGCCGCGCGGTGTGCGCATGCAGCGGCCGGTCGTGGCTTTTCGCGTCGATGCCTGCGTGGTGCCCACGGCCGATGCCGGCATGCGCGGTGCCATCCGTCGATGCCCTTCGTTGTTGCGTCGCTTCGTCGTGTTTTCGCTTCGCCGTTTCGTGCGCATGGGCCGGCCGTCGCAGCGTACCGGTTCCGCCGTCGCGCGCCGCCGCTATCCGCAACCGTCTCTTTCAACGGAACCCGCCTTGATGAAAACCGTTCTCCGTAACCTGACTGCCGCCTGCCTGTTCGCCGCCGCGGGTGCGGCGCTTGCCACCAACGCGCCGCAGGGCGCTCCCGTATCGGGCCCGTCGAGCGGCGGCGCGCATCTGCCGCCCGGCATCGCTTGGCAGCAGGGCGACGTCGATGCCGCGTTCGCGCTCGCGAAGCGCACCGGCAAGCCGCTGCTGCTGTACTGGGGTGCCGTATGGTGCCCGTCGTGCAACCAGGTGAAGTCGACGATCTTCAGCCAGCAGGCATTCAAGGCTCGCTCGTCGTTCTTCGTGCCCGTGTATCTCGACGGCGATACCGAAAGCGCGCAGAAGCTCGGCGAGCGCTTCAAGGTGCACGGCTATCCGACGATGATCCTGTTCCGTCCGGACGGCACCGAAGTGACGCGGCTGCCGGGCGAGGCCGATCTCGAGCGCTACATGCAGGCGCTGTCGCTCGGGATGACGGCCGCGCATCCGGTGCGGCAGACGCTCTCGACCGCGCTGAACAACGGCGCGGCGCTGACGCCGGCCGAATGGCATCTGCTGGCCGACTATTCCTGGGACACCGACGGCGCGCTGCCGGTGCCGGCCGATCGTGTCGCGCTGACGCTGCAGACGCTGTCGCAACGTGCGCGTGCCGCCGGCGCGAAGGCGGACGCCGCGCGGTTCGCGCTGAAGTCGGCGGTGATGGCGGCATCGGACGATCCCGCACAGGCCGGCGCGCTCGACAAGGCGGCGCTCGCCGACGCGCTGCGCGCGGTGTTGCGCGAACCGGCGCTGGCGCGGGCCGATTCGGACGTGCTCGTCGCGGCACCCGCGCGCGTGGTCGCGTACCTTGGCGGCGACGCCGCGCAGCGCGCGACGCTGCGCGATGCGTACGACACGGCGCTCGCGCGCCTGTCGACCGATTCGACGCTGTCGTCGATCGACCGGCTGATGGCGCTGCACGGCCGTGTGCTGCTCGCGCGCAATGACGCGCACGGCGGCGCGCCGCTCGCCGCGCCGGCGCTGGTCGACACCGCGCGCAAGCAGATCGCCGCATCGGTGCAAGGCGCCGCGAACGCGTACGAGCGGCAGGCGCTCGTCAGCGAAGCGGCGGACACGCTGACCGACGCGGGGCTGTACGACGAATCCGACGTCTTGCTGAAGGCCGAGTTGCCGCGTTCGGCGACGCCGTACTACTTCATGTCGGGGTTGGCCGCGAATGCGAAGGCGCGCGGCGACAAGGCCGCGGCGCTCGACTGGTACCGCAAGGCATACGACTCGGCGAGCGGACCGGCGACCAAGCTGCGCTGGGGCGCGACCTATTTCGCGAATGCGGTCGCGCTGGCGCCGGACGATTCGGCGCGGATCGAAGCGATCGCCGCGAGCGTGCTCGCGCAGGCCGGCAAGACCAAGGATGCGTTTTATGGGGCGAACCTGCGCGCGCTGACCAAGGTCGTCACGCAGCTGAATCGCTGGCGCGGCGGCGGCGCGCACGATGCGTCGGTCAGGTCGGTCGTGAAGCAGTTCGACGGAGTGTGCGCGAAGCTGCCGGCGGGCGATCCGCAGGCAGCGGCATGCGCGAAACTGATCGAGCCGGTGAAGGCGTGACGGCTCGCGACGGAGCGGTCGGGCGGGACGGCCGCGTCGTTGCGGCGATTACCGGGCCGACTCCGGTGATGCACCGCGGTCGTTGTCATATCCGGCACCTTGCTGGCGGGCGATCTTCGCTTCGGCGGAAACGATGCTGGCCGGATAGAACCAGTCGCTCGGCTGGAAGCCGGCCTGCTTGAGCGCCTTCACTTCGGCGTGGACTTGCGCGCGCGTGAGCGGCGGGTTCGACTGCGCTTGCGCGGCGAGCGGGGCGGATATAGCCAGGGCAACGGCAACTGCGTGAATCAGGCGCTTCATGATCGTGACCTCCATGTTTCCAACTAGGCGGCCGGACTTCGTTTGACGAAGCGGCGACGGTTGAAAGCAGTGTAGGCCCGACCACGCGCGGGAAAAATGCGATCGCTCCCAACGCAGTGTTCTGCTGCCGGAAACAATGAACGGTGGCGCGGACGGCGCCGGATGGCGGCGCGTGACGGCCGATAGGCCGTACAGTCTGCGCCGCAATGTGGCGCCGAGCGGTTCCGGTCGGTCGGGGACGAAGTGGCGGATGCGAATCCCGGCGATCCGCGCTGGTTTGCAAGCGGAGGCGGAGGTATCGGGAAGGTGCGGCGCTTCGCGACAAGCATCGCGCTGTGATGCCGCTGCCGGCGCGGCGATGCCGGACCGGTCGAACAGCCGCGAACACGCGGAGGGAGGAAGGCGCGCCGGCCGCGTCGATGCGGCCGGCAGGGTTGGGCGGCGCTCGGAACGCCGCCCGATGCGGCGGCTTACACGAGACCCGTCGTGTAGTACACGGCGATCACGAAGAACACCGCGAGCGTCTTGATCACGGTGACCGCGAAGATGTCGCGATACGACTCGCGGTGCGTGAGGCCCGTGACCGCGAGCAGCGTGATGACAGCGCCGTTGTGCGGCAGCGTGTCCATGCCGCCGCTGGCCATCGCGACGACCCGGTGCAGCACCTCCATCGGAATGTTGGCGGCCTGCGCGCCCTTGATGAACAGGTCCGACATCGCGGCGAGCGCGATGCTCATGCCGCCCGACGCCGACCCGGTGATGCCGGCGAGCGAGCTGACCGACACGGCCGCGTTCACGAGCGGGTTCGGAATGCTCTTCAGCGCGTCGCTGACGACGAGGAAGCCCGGCAGCGCGGCGATCACGCCACCGAAACCGTATTCCGACGCGGTGTTCATCGCGGCGAGCAGCGCACCGCCGACGGCGGCCTTCGAACCGGCGGCGAAGCGGTCGCTGACGCGCTTGAACGCGGTCAGGACGACCAGCACGATGCCGAGCAGCAGCGCGGCCTCGACCGACCAGATCGCGACGACGGTCTTGATCGACGTCGTGACCGGCGTGTGCACGCCGGGCAGCACGTCCGGCGCGACCGTGTACGACGCTGCGCCGTACCACTGCGGAATCAGCTTCGTGAACGTGAAGTTCGACGCGCCGACGAGGAGCAGCGGCAGGATCGCCAGCGCCGGATTCGGCAGTGCCGTCGCTTCGACGCGCTCCGGCTCGTTGACGAGCGACGTGCCGTAGCCTTCGCCCTTCGCCATCGCCGAACGGCGGCGCCATTCCAGGTACGCGAGGCCGACGACGATGATGAACAGCGAGCCGATCGTGCCGAGTGCGGGTGCCGCCCAGGCGGTCGTCTTGAAGAACGTGGTCGGGATGATGTTCTGGATCTGCGGCGTGCCGGGCAGCGAATCCATCGTGAACGAGAACGCGCCGAGCGCGATCGCGCCGGGCATCAGCCGCTTCGGGATGTTGCTCTGGCGATAGAGCTCGGCCGCGAACGGGTACACCGCGAACACCACGACGAACAGCGACACGCCGCCATAGGTGAGCAGCGCGCACACCGCGACGATCACCGCATTCGCGCGCGAGCGGCCGATGTAGCGGATCGCGGCGTGCACGATCGATTCGGAGAACCCGGACAGTTCGATCACCTTGCCGAACACGGCGCCGAGCATGAATACCGGGAAATACAGTTTGACGAAGCCGACCATCTTCTCCATGAAGATGCCGGAGAAGACCGGTGCGACGGCGGCGGGTTCGATCAGCAGGACTGCGCCGAGCGCGGCGATCGGCGCGAACAGGATCACGCTGTAGCCGCGGTACGCGGCGAACATCAGGAACGCCAGCGCGGCGAGGACGATCACGAAAGACAAGGGAGTCTCCTAATAGCTTGGAATGGCTTTGGTTGTTGTTCGATCGCGGAGCGCGCCGCGGACCGGCTCAGGTTCGTGCAGGTTTCGTGCCATCGGCCGCATTGCGCCGCCGGACATGGGTCCGGCGCAGGCCGGCGGGCCCGCGCCGGCCAATGTCTGAAGATTCTACATAAATCGTCTCCATCCGGAGACGAGTTGGCCGTCAGGACAGCCCATCGAAGCGGGCAGGGCTTTCCCGGACAAGGCATTCCGGCGTGTCTCCAAAATGAGATACTGCGTCCCGTTCCGGAGACATCCGGCCAAGCATACGCGGAGACGACGACACGATGATGAACGACTGGGCGCGCCTGCCCGTCAATTACGGCGACGTGCTGCGGCGCGCCGCCGAGTCGCTGTTTCGGACCTTCGAGGATTCGAGTGCGGGCACGGTGGTCGTCGATCGCGATGCGCGCGTCGTATGGATGAACGAGCGTTATGCGGCGCGCTTCGGGTTCGCCGATCCGCAGCAGGCGGTCGGCCTCGACTGCGAGGCGGTGATTCCGAACAGCCTGATGCGCGAGGTCGTGTCGACTGGACAGCCGATCCTGCTCGACATCATGGAGACGGGCCGCGAGCCGCTCGTCGTCACGCGCCTGCCGTTGAAGAACGAGGCGGGCGAGACGGTCGGCGCGATCGGCTTCGCGCTGTTCGACCAGTTGAAGACGCTCACGCCGATCTTTTCCCGTTACGCGCAGCTTCAGCAGCAACTGATCGCGACGCAGCGTTCGCTCGCGCAGGCGCGCCGCGCGAAATACACGTTCGCGAGCTTCGTCGGCACGAGCGCCGCGAGCCTCGAAACCAAGCGGCAGGCGCGGCGCGCCGCACAGGTCGATTCGCCGGTGCTGCTGCTCGGCGAGACGGGGACCGGCAAGGAACTGCTCGCGCATGCGATCCACGCGGCGTCGGCGCGCGCGCTCCAGCCGCTCGTGACCGTCAACGTCGCGGCGATTCCCGACACGCTGCTCGAAACCGAATTCTTCGGCGCGGCGCCGGGCGCGTATACCGGCGCCGACCGCAAGGGACGCGTCGGCAAGTTCGAACTGGCCGATCGCGGCACGCTGTTTCTCGACGAGATCGGCGACATGCCGTTGCCGCTGCAGGGCAAGCTGCTGCGCGTGCTGCAGGACAAGGAGTTCGAACCGGTCGGCTCGAACCGGATCGTGCGCGCCGACGTGCGGATCATCGCCGCGACGTCGGCCGACCTGCCGGCGCTGGTCGAGGCCGGCCGCTTTCGCGCGGATCTCTATTACCGGCTCAACGTGCTGACGATTCACGCGCCGCCCTTGCGCGAGCGCGCGTCCGACATCGCGGCGCTCGTCTATGCGACGCTCGAGGAACTGGCCGCGCAGCACGGCCGTGCCGCGCACTGCGAACTGACCGACGATGCGCTGCGGATGCTGTGCGCGTACCCGTGGCCGGGCAATGTGCGCGAGTTGCGCAATACGCTCGAGCGCGCGCTGATGCTGTCGGATCGCTCGGTGATCGATGCGGGTGCGCTCGCGCCGTTCCTCGGGCCGGTGCGCGTGGCGCCGGACAGCGTGCCGGCGGGCACGCGGGCTGTTCCGTTGCCGCTCGGCCGGGACGCGGGCGACGCATCGGATGCCGCCGGTGTGCCGGTCGTTTCGTATGCCGATGCATTGGCCGCGTGGGAGCGCCAGTTCCTGATCGACGCGCTCGCGGCCTGCGACGGGAAGGTCGTGGAAGCGGCCGCGCGCATCGGCATTGGCCGGGCGACGCTCTACAAGAAACTGGCGGCGCTCGGGATCGACCGGTAGCAAGCTGTGGCCGATGCGCCCGGACATGACGAACGGCACCGGTGACGTGCCCGACAGGAGACAACGATGAAGCGAATCGGCATGGCCGGATGGCTGGCCATACTGGCGGCGACGTCCTCGTTCGCTCAGGCGGGCGACGAGGATTCGCCCGCGGTGCGGCGCAACTGGTACAACGATCCGTTCGTCGCGTTGTCGCGAGGCTTCGCGGAATGCCCGCTGCCGCTCGGCCCGTGGATGACGCGTGCCGAGATGACGGACGACGCGCATTACCGCGCCGAGCGCGGGACCACCTGCTGGCTCGCTCACCGCTGCACGAAACCGAATTCCTATATGTACGACGCGCCGATCGCCGAGGCGGCGAAAGCGCATTTCGCGGGCACCGATCGTCTGCAAGGCACGAGCCTGTGGATCACCGTGCAGCGGCGCTTCATCTATGTCGAAGGGTGCGCCGATCCGGCATTCGATCGGGAGGCGCTGGCGCGCGAACTCGGCGCGCTCCCCGACGTCGAGCAGGTGTTCGTTCGCATCACCGACGATCCGCACCGGGCCGTGCCGTACAAGACGCGCGGCCGGCCGGACCGGACGCCGGACGGGGCGCGGGACTGAACGTGTGACGATGGTGCGTGGCATACTCGCGGCATTCAAAAATCGGTTGACGGAAAGAACAATGAATCACATGCTTGCGTCGGTCTGTCGGTGGCCTCGAACGCATTGGCGTCGGGCCGGATTGTTGGCCCTGGTTGCGGGGCTCGGCGGGTGCGGCGGTGGGGCGCCGCTGTTCACTTCTGACGGGCGCCCGACTACGCAGGTGCAGTGCACCGGCAGCGACTGGAGCAACTGCACGGACAATGCCCGCGCCATCTGCAATGGGGAATACGACGTCCTCCAGCAATCGACCGATGACGCCGTGCGAAATCTTCTCTTCGCATGCAAGAGGAAAAGCGGCTATTGATCCCGATATGTTTGGATAGGGAGACCATAATCGGGTGAAGCGCTTTTCCATTCGCTTGGAGTCGGCTATTTTTCATGAATAACACTCACGGAGTCCCATCCAATATGGCGACCTACAGGCAACTGACAGCGCAGCTCGAAAGACTTCAGCAAAAGATCGACAAGGAACGCGAAAAGGCGATTGCCGATGCGATTGCCGCCATTCGCGCGAAAATCGAGGAGTTCGACATTACCGCGGAAGAGCTCGGTTTCCGGCCGATCGGCACTGCTGCCGCCGCGAAACCGAAGCGTCCGTTGCCGCCGAAGTATCTGAATCCGAAGACGGGCGAAACGTGGAGTGGCCGCGGGCGTGCGCCGGCATGGCTCGGCAAGAACCGCGCGCGTTTCCTGATCAAGGACTGACTCCCGAAAACCCTCACCTTTCGTGCGCTGACTGACGGTGCGAACGGCCATGCGGCCGTCGCACCGTTTTGTTTTTGGGCAGCGGCAGCACGACTTGAAACCGCGAATTGAACGCCAATGCCGCGCGATTAACGGATGCCGTTTTGCGAATTCAACGCGATTCGACTGGATATCGCCGCGAATTCCGGTAAACAACCCCGCAATTGCGCGGCATGCGCGCATTGGCGTTTTCGATCGCCGCGGTGCTGACGTACCGCCGATTGCCATCACCTCTCGCGCATTGGCGCATTGCGCCGTGCAATTCCCGAACTTGCTCACCATGGTTCCTGTAAATCCTCACCTTTGAAGTGGCGGCCGGATGACCGCATCGTGTCGCCTTCGCCCGTTGCGTCGTGCGAAAGCGTCGGCGACCGGCCCATGTTGCGGGCATTGATGCGCGTCGCACAGTCGGCCGTTCGGCATATAGGCAGCCGCATCGGGTTCGCCTATGCTTGGAGTTCGCGTCGACCGGTGCACGGCCATCCGTGGCCGTGTGCCGGTCGGGTCGTCTTTCGTTACCGTATGGAGCCGATGTGACTGTCCGCCATCTCGATGCGTTGTTCCAGCCCAGGTCCGTCGCGGTCGTTGGTGCATCGTCGCGCGCGGGCAGTATCGGCGCGATGGTGTGGGCGCGCGTGCTCGACGGCGCGTTCGAGGGGCCCGTGTGGCCCGTCAATCCGAAGCATCGCGAGCTGAACGGGTACACGGTCGTGGCCGATGTCGACCGGCTGCCCGCGCCGCCGTCGGTCGCCGTGATCTGCACGCCGCCTGCCACGTGGGCCGGCATCGTGCGCAAGCTCGGCGAGATCGGCACGCGCGTCGCGGTGATCGTCGGCGAGGCGCGCACCGACGCCGATCGCGCCGCGCTCGAGCGCACGCTAAAGGCCGCGAAGCCGTTCGTGCTCCGAATCGTCGGGCCCGGCAGTCTCGGCGTGCTGTCGCCCGCGCGGCATGCGCATTTCGGCGCGCCGGCCTATACGGCACGATCGGGCGGCGTCGCGTGGGTGTCGCAATCGAACGCGCTGACGAACGCGGTACTCGGCTGGGCCGATGCGCGAGGCCTCGGTTTTTCGCATGTCGTCGCGCTGGGCCGCGAGGCCGACGTCGATGCGGGCGACGTGCTCGACTACCTCGCCAGCGATCCCGGCACGCGCGCGATCCTGCTGGAACTCGACACCGTGTGCGCCGCGCGCAAGTTCATGTCGGCAGCGCGCGCGGCGGCGCGCAACAAGCCGGTGCTCGCGCTGCGCACCGGGCGCGCCGATCCCGGCGACGCGCTTTACACGGCGGCGTTCCAGCGCGCGGGGTTGGTGCGTGTCGATGCGCTCGACGATCTGCTCGACGAGATCGAGACGCTCGGCGTCGGGCGCGTCACCGCGCGCGGCGCGGCGACGCTCGTGACGAGCGACGCAGGCGTCGCGAAACTCGCGGTCGATGCGGTCGCGGAAGTGCGCGACGTGCTGGCCGACTGGCCGGCGGCGGCCACGTCGGCGGTCGCGGCCGCGCTGCCGCATCTGGCCGCGCCCGGCAATCCGCTGACGCTCGGCGACGATGCGCGTCCCGAGCATTTCGGCGCCGCCATCAAGGCGCTCGCGCCGTTTCCGCAAACGGGCACGCTGTTCGTCGTGCATTCGACGTCTCACAGCGCGCCGGCCGACGCGGTCGCGCGCACGCTGATCGAATCGCGGCAGTACGCATACCGCGGCATCCTCGCGTGTTTCTTCGGTGCGGTCGACGCGGCGACGCGCGACGCACTGCACGCGAACGGCATTCCCGTGCACACCACGCCGCAGCGGCTTGCGCGCGCATACGCACGGCTCGTCGACTACAACCTCGGGCGGCAGTTGCTGATGCAGACGCCCGAGGGCACGCCGCCGCAGCCGGCCGAGTGCGTGGCATCCGCGCAGGCCGAGGCGCGACGGATGGTCGAGGCCGGCGAGCATGAACTGGCCGGCGAAGCGGCGTTGCATTGGCTCTCCCACTTCGGCCTGCACGGCGAGCCGGCCGATTCACCGGCCGACGAATCGGCCGGCGCCAGAATCGTCGATGTCACGGTCGACATGTACGACGATTCGAACTTCGGCCCGGTGTTCCGCTATGCCGTGCCGCCGGCGGATGGCGTATCGGCGCCGTTCGTCGTGTACGGGCTGCCGCCGTTGAATACGGTGCTCGCCCGCGCGGTGATGGAGCGTTCGCCGTATGCGCGCCGCACGCCCGTCGAACCCACGCTCGATGCGCTGACGGCACTGTCGCAAGTCGTTTGCGACGTGCGCGAAGTCGTCGCGATGTCGGTCACGCTGCGCGTGCTGTCCGATCGGGCATACGTGGTCGCGCCGCGCATCACGGTGGCGGCCGGGCGCAGCCGGCTCGCGATCATGCCGTATCCGCGCCATCTCGAGCAGACGCTCGAATGGCGCGGCGAGACCGTGACGATCCGTCCGATCCGTCCGGAAGACGAGGAAGCACACAACGAACTGCTCGGCGCGATGACGCCGGACGATCTGCGGATGCGGTTCTTCGGCGCGGTGCGCAGCTTCGATCATTCGCAGGTCGCGCGCATGACGCAGATCGACTACGACCGCGAGATGGCCTTCATCGTGTCGTTCACCGACGTGTCGGGCCGGTCGCACACGCTCGCGGTGGCGCGTGCGGTTACCGATCCCGACAACGAGACGGCGGAGTTCGCGATCGCCGTGCGGCCCGATCAGAAGGGCAAGGGGCTCGGGCGGCTGATGATGACCCGCATCATCGACTATGCGCGATCGCGCGGCACCGGATGGATGATCGGCGAGGCGCTGCGCGAGAACACCGCGATGATCTCGCTGGCGAAGTCGTGCGGCTTCGCCGTGTCGACGACGGAGGAACCCGGCGTGGTGGGGTTCAGGATGAAGCTGCAACCGTAATCGCGTGAGTGAGCGTGCTCGCGCGTCCGGCGGCAGCGTGCAGAGCCGGTACGGCATGCATGATGTCGATGATGCACAGGCGCTGCCGAGCGAATTCGTCGTCGTTCGGTGTGCCGATCGTTCGGCTGGTTCTCTCGACTGCGCGGATCGGTACAACGTTCGCCCGGTGACCGGCGGGGAATGTCGAACGCGTCGAGTCACGGCATCCGCGGCTGGGCGCGTCGCGTGTGCCGATGACCTCCGCGTATCGGCGGTTCCGGGGCCATGGTCGAGCGCACGGACCCCGACATTTCGCACGCGCAGCATCGGAAACAGAGCAAAGGTGAGAGTTTTCGGGAGCCGCGAGTGAGCTTTTCCGGGAGCGGTTGGGTGAGCCGATACGGGAGTACTCGGTGAGCCTTTCCGGGGACCTGCCGATGAGCCCTTGCGGGAAGCCCTGGTGAGCCTTTCCGGGAGGGCCCGGTGAGCATCTCCGGGAGGCGTCGGTGAGAACGTTCGGGAAGGGGTTGGTGAGCGTCTCCGGGGGCTTCAGGTGAGCTTTTTCGGGATGCCAGGGTGAGCGTTTACGGGACGCTTCGGTGAGACTTTTCGGGTGCTTGCGAACGCAGTGCTCCGGCTGGCGCGGCGCCGGCTTTTGCCGACGTCCGCGCCGGTGCGGGCACGCATGAACCGTGCCCGCAGCAGCGTTTATGCAGCGAGTTTCGACGCCGCGTCGTTCACCTGCTCACGCGAAATCGCGAGTTCTTCGAGGTGCGCGTCGGCATAGATGCCGCCGGTTTCGCGCTCGAGGCGGGCGATCGTCAGCGCGCAACGCGCGATGTCCTTCGGCATCGCGATGAAGCGCTTGACCGATTCGCCGGACGTGAATGCATCGAACAGCGCGCCGCGCACGTCGTCCGGAAGCGTCTTGGTCCATTGGTACGGCTTGCCGTTGAACGTGATCGACGGCGGCAGCGTGCGTTCCTTCTTGTTGGCCGTGATGAGGCCGTAGGTACGTGCGGCGTCGCCGATCTGCTCGGGCGAAAAGAGTTCGTCGGGCGTGATGTCGAACTGCTCGATGTAGTTCTCGATCGCCCGCATCGCTGCGGCACGGTCGTCGCGCTTCTTCTGCGCGCGCGCGACGATGTCGCGCAGCTCGTCCGCTTCCTCGGACGTGATCGTGAAGCTCGCCTGCTTCTGCTGAAGTTCGGAGAAACGCTGGAATTCTTGATCGTTCAGAAGTTTGGCCATGACATCCATCGGATACGACGGCCGCGACAGCCAGCCGCCGTAGTTTTTGAGAGGGCCGCTATTCTAGCGTAGCGCGGCGTCCGCGCATCCGGAAACGGTCTGCGGAATGCCGGTACGAACGCCTGCGCGACCGGCGCGCATCGCATACCGCGTGGGCGGCGTCGCACCGGCCTGCCCGACCCGCTGGCCGAGCGCGCGACCGCCCGACCGCCCGACCACTTTCAACGCGGTCGCCCGCTCAACCACAATCAGCAAGTCGCCGCGCGGCACATCGACAACTGGCCTGCCGCATCGCGCAGCCCTGCGACGACCACCTCGACGGACGGCGCCATGTGCGCGTCGATCCGGCGCATGTACGGGCAGGTCAGCACCGCGATCGCATGGCCGGCCGGGCCGAGGATCGGCGCGCTCAGGTCGGTGACGCCGTATGCCTGGCGGCTGTCCTGGCGCACGTAGCCGGACTGGCGGATGGACTGGCACGCGTGCGCGAGTTCCTGCTCGTTCATCGGCGTTTCGCCCTTGACCTTGCGATGCTCGGCCAGCATGTGCGCGCGCTGCTCGGGACCCTGAAACGACAGCATCACGCGCCCCGACGCCGTATCGGCAAGCCCGACGCGCGAGCCGAGCCGCACCGACACGCCCCACGGGCCGGGGCCGTCCACCTGTGCGATCACGAGCAGGTTGCCGCGATCGTAGACGGTCAGATGGCACGACTGTTCGGCCGCATCGGCGAAGCGCTGCATCAGCGGCAAGGCCTCGGCGATCAACCGGTTCATCGGCGGATGGCGGTGCGCGAGCGCGAACAGTTTCAGGCTGAGCGTGTAACGGTCGCCGCCGCTCGAGCGCATCACGTAGCGGCGCGCGACGAGACGTTCGAGCATCCGGTAGATCTCGCTCGCGTTGCGGCCGAGCTCCTTCGTGATTTCGGTGCGGGTGAGTCCTTCCTTTTGTTCCGACAGGAGTTCGAGAATGTCGAGCCCCTTGTCGAGGGCGGGTGCGCGATAGCGGTCGGCTGCACCCATCGACGCCCGTGCGTCGCTGCCGGGGAGCGGGTTATTGGTCGTTTGCGTCATGGGTAGGAAGTCCGGGAATGGCCAATCGGTTGGCGACGCACGCTGGCCGGTTTGCACGCGGATTTCGTGAAGCCGCATGCGGATGTGACTGTCGTCCGGGCGAGCCTCACAATAAACGTTCAGTGTGCAATGCGGCGTCTTTTTGCCGATCGTTACCCAGCAAGAACGGATCACGTGCCGTTCCCGATGACAGGGTCGTAAGAAATATTCGACATTCATCTTTCGGTATCGAAGGACGGCGGCATTGGCGTAAAGCCGGATGATTCGGCGGCCCCGATGCTGCGGTGCAATCTCCGCAGGCGCACCAATAGTCGGTATCCGTCGCGCGTCATTTCATGGCGGGCCGCCGATGGTACAAAGAGCGGCGGGCCAGCGACGGCGCGGCCGCGCGTGAAGCCGACCGGCCCCGGCCGGCACATGGCGCGGATGCCGGGCCGTCGTCGCCGATGCGCAGACCGGCGGCCGCCTGCTCGATGCGCGTCGCACCCGGTGCGGCGCCGCGATCGCTGCGCCTGCGCGAGCCTCGCGTGTCGATTGGCCTGCCGGATACGGGGCCGACGCGCGTCATCGACGATCGGCATTCAGTCCGGCGCGTGGCCGTCAGCGGCCGCGTCGGCCGGTACCCTGTCACATTCGACAATAGAGGTTGAGCACGATGAAACTGCTTCGCTATGGCCCGCCCGGCCAGGAAAAGCCCGGTATTCTCGACGCGGACGGCCGGATTCGCGACCTGTCCGCGCACGTGCCGGATCTTGCCGGCGACGCGCTGTCCGACGCCGGTCTCGCGCGCCTGCGCGCGATCGACCCGGCCACGCTGCCGCTCGTCTCCGGCGAGCCGCGCATCGGCGCCTGCGTCGGGCGCGTCGGCAAGTTCATCGGCATTGGTCTGAACTATGCCGATCACGCAGCCGAAGCCGGCATGCCGGTGCCGAAGGAACCCGTGGTGTTCGGCAAGTGGACCAGTTCGATCTGCGGCCCGAACGACGGCATCGACATCCCGAAGGGCTCCGTGAAGACGGACTGGGAAGTCGAGCTGGGCGTCGTGATCGGCGCGACGTGCAAGGACGTCGACGAAGCGCGCGCGCTGGATTACGTCGCCGGCTACTGCGTCGTCAACGACGTGTCCGAGCGCGAGTGGCAGATCGAGCGCGGCGGCCAGTGGGACAAGGGCAAGGGCTTCGACACGTTCGGCCCGATCGGCCCGTGGCTCGTCACGCGCGACGAGGTGCCCGATCCGCAGCGCCTCGACCTGTGGCTCGAGATCGACGGCCACCGCTATCAGAACGGCAACACGCGCACGATGGTGTTCACCGTCGCGCAACTGATCGCCTACCTGTCGACCTGCATGACGCTGCAACCGGGCGACGTGATCACGACCGGTACGCCGCCGGGCGTCGGGATGGGCATCAAGCCGTCGCCGGTGTTCCTGAAGGCCGGTCAGACGGTGCGCCTCGGGATCGAAGGGCTTGGCGAGCAATTGCAGAGCGCGCGCAACGCGCAGTAAGCGCTCGCGCGGCGCGGGCGCGGGTGGTGGGCATAACCGGCTGGCTATCCGCCAGCGTCACCGGACCCGTCGCCCGATCGCCGCCCGATCGCCGGCGGCGACCGACGCGAGTCGAACGCCGACCCCGATGCAACAAAGACAAGGGCCCGGTTCCGCATGACGCGGAACCGGGCCCTTGTCGTTCATCCGCGTTGGGACTCGGCGAATCAGACGACGTTGCCCAGCTCGCAATGGGCTTCGAGGCGATACCCGTCGGGATCGACGACGAACGCCGCGTAATAGCCGGGACCGTAGTGCTCGCGTTTGCCAGGCCCGCCGTTGTCCTGTCCGCCGTGCTG
This sequence comes from Burkholderia sp. SCN-KJ, assembly GCF_024656005.1. Lineage (NCBI taxonomy): Bacteria > Pseudomonadati > Pseudomonadota > Betaproteobacteria > Burkholderiales > Burkholderiaceae > Burkholderia > Burkholderia sp. SCN-KJ. The sequence continues at coordinate 190,354 of NZ_JANKOG010000007.1, read as the reverse complement.
CAGCGCGGCGCGGTAGAACGCATCGACTTCCACCGGCGACGCTGCGCGAAACGACAGGTGCAACCCTGAATCGGGATCGGCGACGACCGGACGCGCCGCGTGCTGCAACCACAGCACCGGTTCGCTGGTGCCGTAGCCGAGGGATCCGTCGTCGCTGTACAGCCGCTTGTAGCCGAGCGCGCCGAGCGTGCTGTCGTAGAACGCGCGGCTGCGGTCGATGTGGGCAACGCCGAACGAAAGGTGATCGATCATCTGTGGCTCCTTGAACTGAAGGGGGGCATCAGTGCAGCAAACCTCGCTTACAACCACCAGGCCATCCGCTTGTGGCGAAGCGCGCCGAGCATGCTGTCGTGGAACGCGCGGCTGCGGCCGGTGTGGACAACGTCGTGCGAAAAACGATCGATCATCTGTGGCTCCTTGAACTAAAGAGGGGACATCACAGCAGCAAACCCGTTTTTAACCACCATGCTGGTTATGTTAGGAAGCGCCCGGATGCTTGTCAACCGGCATGGTGGTTAGATACGATCGCGTCATGAGCAAAACGCAACCTTCCGTCACGACGGACTGCCTGGTTCCGGCTCCGTCCGAAACGCTGAGCATCGATTTCGCGAACACGCTGTACTGGCGTGGCGCCGACGTGCCGACCGAAACCTTCGGCACGCTGGACGACCTGTTCACGTGGTGCCGCGAGCAGGCGGGCGTGCCGGCCGGCCTGACCGACGCGTGTCGCGCACAAGCACAAGCGAACGAGAAGGAGGACGCGCCGGCGATGCTGGCGCGCGCGCTCGCGCTGCGCGAGGCGTTGTACCGGCTCTTTCACGCGCAGGCCGAGCGGCGCGAGCCGCAAGCCGACGATCTCGCGCTGCTGGGCGGTTTTCTGGCGGAAGCGGCGCCGCGCGTCGCGCTCGCGCGGATCGACGGCGGCTACGCGTGGCGGATCGGGGCAGCGGGCGCGACGCTCGCGGGGCTGCTGAGCCCGGTGCTGTGGTCGGCGACCGACCTGCTGGGCGGTGCGCGCCTCGCGAAGGTCAAGCGCTGCGCGAACGACGCATGCCAGTGGCTCTTCATCGACGACAGCAAGAACGGCAGCCGCCGCTGGTGCTCGATGTCGTCCTGCGGCAATCGCGCGAAGGCGTACCGCCACTATCACAAGGCCGATTGACGGCGGCGCGCGTCCCGGTACGTCACGCGTCGATCGCGCCCATCCCGCCCGAACCTATTTCGCCGACAGCTTCCGCCACAGCGTCGTCTTGCTGATGCCGAGCATCGCGCACGCGCGATCGCGATCGCCGCCGCACGCATCGAGCACCGCGCGGATCTCGTCGGCTTCCGCGCGACGGCGGCGCGCGTGGAGCGTCTGCGCGTCGGCGTCGTCGGCATCGGCTGCATCGGCTGCATCGGGCAGCGCCGCGAACAGCTCGGGTGCGATCGCCTGCAGCGCATCGGGCGCGAGTGCCGCGCATGCCGCACCCGGATCGTTCTCGTCGACCTCTTCGGCCAGTTCCACCGCGATCCGCTCGATCACGTTCTGCAGTTCCCGCACGTTGCCGGGCCAGCGGTAGCGCGCGAGCGTCGCCTGCGTCGCGCCGAGCACGTGCATCGCATCGCCGGCCTCGCGCACGCGTTCGGCCAGCCGCGGCTCGCGCCGCGCGGCCTGCACGAGCAGCGTGGCCGCCAGCGCCGGAATGTCGGCGGCGCGCTCGCGCAGCGGCGGCAGGCCGACGTTCAGGATGTTGAGCCGGTAATACAGGTCCGCGCGGAACGTGCCGGCCTCGACGGCGGCGAGCAGCGGCCGGTGCGTCGCGGCGATCACGCGCACGTCGATGCGGATCGGCTCGGTCGAGCCGAGACGGATCACCTCGCGCTCCTGCAGCACGCGCAGCAGCCGGCTTTGCAGCGACGGCGGCATCTCGCCGATCTCGTCGAGAAACAGCGTGCCGCGGTGCGCGGCCTCGAACAGCCCGGTCTTGCCACCGCGCCGCGCGCCGGTGAACGCGCCTTCCTCGTAGCCGAACAGCTCGCTCTCGAGCAGCGCCTCCGGAAACGCGCCGCAGTTGATCGCGACGAACGGATAGCTGCGCCGCACGGACAGCGCGTGCAGGCTCTGCGCGATCATTTCCTTGCCGGTGCCGCTTTCGCCGAGCACGAGCACGGTCGCATCGGATTTCGCGTAGCGGCGCACGAGATCGCGCACGCGCGCCATCGGCGCGGACGCGCCGACCACGTCGTCGAGCGTGTAGCGCGCCGCGAACTGCTGCGTGTTCGGCTGCGAACGCAGCGCGCGGTCGAGCCGTTCGACCGCGCGCGATTCCTGGAACGTCAGCACGCTGCCCGACGTGACGCCGCGATCGACGAGCGGCCCGCGATGCACGACGTAGCGCACGCCGCGCACGGTCGCGAGCGCGTCGCCGTCCTCGCCGCGCAGCGTGCGCAGTTCCGGACGCAGGTCGACGAGCGCGCGGCCGACGGCCGCCGCGGGTTCGACCCCGAGCGCCGACGCGAGCCGCTCGTTGATGGCTTCGACGCGGCCGCGCGCGTCGAGCGCGACCACGCCGTCGCGCAGGTGCTGCAGCAGGTTGTCGAGCCGCTGGCGGCGAAACGCCTCGGCGTGCGTCGCGTACGCGACTTCGAGCGCCGTCTCGACCGCCTTGCGCACCGACGCGTGCGAATACAGGAACACCGCGCCCATGCCGGCGCTCGCCGCGAGATCGGTGACGAGGCCGGGGCCGACGATCGTCTCGATGCCGCGGTCGTGCAGGTCGTGCACGCAGGCTTCCGCTTCCTGCGCGGACTGATATGACGCAAACTGCACGTCGAGGCCGTAGGCGGCGACGAAGCGGCGCACTTCGGGCGGCGTCTCGCCGGCGCTGACGAGCGCGATGCGCGACGCGTCGCGCCGTGCGCGCGCGAGCGCCTGCATCACGTCGAAGCCGGTCGGCGACACGACCACGACCGGCACCTGCGCACGCGTTTTCAGGAAGCCGCCGTTCGAGCCGGCCGCGACGATCACGTCGGGGCGCGCGGTGCCGGCCTCCGCGATCGCGCTCAATGCGTCTTCGTACGCGCGCGTGACGATGCGCACGTCGGCGCGTTCGTCGAATTCGCCGGCGATCTCGCGAAACAGGTCGCGCAGGCGGCTGATGCCCATCGCCCAGATGCGCGGACGCACCGTGCGGTCGGCCGGGCCGACGGGCTTGGTCGAGGAGAGGTCCATGGCGACCGATTATGCGCGCGCGATTTCATTTTTGAAACCTGAAATTGCTGAAATGAAATCATCGGGCGCTGCCTCACCCATGCCGGTTGCTGAAGAATCAGTGGGTTAGCCCCGATTCACGAGCTGGCCCGGTCCTTGCTGTTCATGGTCATTCCTTCAGGAGGCCGTTCATGAGCAACACGCATCTTCAGAGCGCCGGCGCGAAATTCCGCGCGGCAGTCGCGGCCGAGCAGCCGCTGCAGGTGGTCGGCGCGATCACCGCGTACGCAGCCAAGATGGCGCAGGCCGTCGGCTTCAAGGCCGTGTACCTGTCGGGCGGCGGCGTCGCCGCGAATTCGCTCGGCATTCCCGATCTCGGCATCAGCACGATGGAAGACGTGCTCATCGACGCGAACCGGATCACCAACGCGACCGACCTGCCGCTGCTCGTCGACATCGATACGGGCTGGGGCGGCGCGTTCAACATCGCGCGCACGGTCCGTTCGTTCATCAAGGCCGGCGTCGCGGCCGTCCACCTCGAGGACCAGGTCGGCCAGAAGCGTTGCGGCCACCGTCCGGGCAAGGAAGTCGTGCCGACCGACGAAATGGTCGATCGCGTGAAGGCCGCGGTCGACGCGCGCACCGACGACCAGTTCGTGATCATGGCGCGCACCGACGCGGCCGCCGCCGAAGGGATCGACGCCGCGATCGAGCGCGCGATCGCCTACGTGGAAGCCGGCGCGGACATGATCTTCCCGGAAGCGATGAAGACGCTCGACGACTATCGCCGCTTCAAGGCCGCGGTGAAGGTGCCGATCCTCGCGAACCTGACCGAGTTCGGCTCGACGCCGCTGTTCACGCTCGACGAACTGCGCGAGGCGAACGTCGACATCGCGCTGTACTGCTGCGGCGCGTATCGCGCGATGAACAAGGCCGCGCTGAACTTCTACGAGACGCTGCGCCGCGACGGCACGCAGAAGGCGGCGGTGCCGACCATGCAGACCCGCGCCGAGCTGTACGACTTCCTCGGCTATCACGCGTACGAGCAGAAGCTCGACGAACTGTTCGCGCAGGGCAAGAAGTAACGCGGCCCGCGCGCCGGGACACGGTTCCCGGAACGCTTTGCATGAAGCCGGGCCGCGCGCACGCGCGCCGCGCCCGGCCGACGTGACACCCCAGATACCCATTGGAGAACGGAAACATGAGCGAGACGAAAGACGCAGCAGCACCGGCCGCCGCAGGCGCATTCAAGCCGAAGAAGTCGGTGGCGCTGTCGGGCGTGACGGCCGGCAACACGGCGCTGTGCACGGTCGGCAAGACCGGCAACGACCTGCACTATCGCGGCTACGACATTCTCGACGTCGCCGAATCGTGCGAGTTCGAGGAAATCGCGCACCTGCTCGTGCACGGCACGCTGCCGAACCTGACCGAACTGGCCGCGTACAAGACCAAGCTGCGCGCGCTGCGCGGCCTGCCGAGCGCGCTGAAGGCCGCGCTCGAGCAGATCCCGGCGTCGGCTCATCCGATGGACGTGATGCGCACCGGCGTGTCGGTGCTCGGCACCGTGCTGCCGGAGAAGGACGATCACAACCTGCCGGGCGCGCGCGACATCGCCGACCGCCTGATGGCGTCGCTCGGCTCGATGCTGCTGTACTGGTATCACTTCTCGCACAACGGCAAGCGCATCGAGACGGAAACCGACGACGACTCGATCGGCGGTCACTTCCTGCACCTGCTGCACGGCAAGACGCCGTCGAAGTCGTGGGTCGACGCGATGCACACGTCGCTGATCCTGTACGCGGAGCACGAGTTCAACGCGTCGACGTTCACCGGCCGCGTGATCGCGGGCACGGGCTCGGACATCTATTCGGCGATCACCGGCGCGATCGGCGCGCTGCGCGGGCCGAAGCACGGCGGCGCGAACGAAGTCGCGTACGAAATCCAGAGCCGCTACAGCTCGCCGGACGATGCCGAAGCCGACATCCGCCGCCGCGTCGAGAACAAGGAAGTCGTGATCGGCTTCGGCCACCCGGTCTACACGATCTCCGATCCGCGCAACAAGGTGATCAAGGGTGTCGCGCACAAGCTGTCGAAGGAAGCGGGCGACCTGAAGCTGTACAGCATCGCCGAGCGCCTGGAATCGGTGATGTGGGACGCGAAGAAGATGTTCCCGAACCTCGACTGGTTCAGCGCGGTGTCGTATCACATGATGGGCGTGCCGACCGCGATGTTCACGCCGCTGTTCGTGATCTCGCGCACGTCCGGCTGGAGCGCGCACATCATCGAGCAGCGCGTCGACAACAAGATCATCCGCCCGAGCGCGAACTACACGGGTCCGGAAGACCTGCAGTTCGTGCCGATCGAGAAGCGCTGATCTTCGGCCGCGCGCGCCGGCGCCCGTGATGCGGGCCGCCGGCGCGCGCGCAACGTCTTACCCCGAATTCCGCCCCACATCATGAATACCGCCAACCGCAAACCCCTGCCCGGCACGTCGCTGGACTACTTCGACGCGCGTGCCGCGGTCGAAGCGATCGCCCCCGGTGCGTACGACACGCTGCCGTACACGTCGCGCGTGCTCGCCGAAAACCTCGTGCGCCGCTGCGATCCGGCGATCCTCGTCGAGTCGCTGAAGCAGATCATCGAGCGCAAGCGCGAACGCGATTTCCCGTGGTTCCCGGCGCGCGTGGTGTGCCACGACATCCTCGGCCAGACGGCGCTCGTCGACCTCGCGGGCCTGCGCGACGCGATTGCCGAGCGCGGCGGCGACCCGGCCAAGGTGAACCCGGTCGTGCCCGTGCAACTGATCGTCGACCACTCGCTCGCCGTCGAGTGCGGCGGCTTCGATCCGGACGCGTTCGCGAAGAACCGCGCGATCGAGGATCGCCGCAACGAGGATCGCTTCCACTTCATCGAATGGACCAAGCGGTCGTTCGAGAACGTCGACGTGATCCCGCCGGGCAACGGCATCATGCACCAGATCAACCTGGAGAAGATGTCGCCGGTGATCCAGGCGCAGGACGGCGTCGCGTTCCCGGATACCTGCGTCGGCACCGACAGCCATACGCCGCACGTCGACGCGCTCGGCGTGATCGCGATCGGCGTGGGCGGGCTGGAAGCGGAGAACGTGATGCTCGGCCGCGCATCGTGGATGCGCCTGCCCGACATCGTCGGCGTCGAGCTGACCGGCAAGCGCCAGCCCGGCATCACGGCAACCGACGTGGTGCTCGCGCTGACCGAGTTCCTGCGCAAGGAAAAGGTGGTCGGCGCGTATCTGGAATTCCGTGGCGAAGGCGCCGCGAGCCTCACGCTTGGCGATCGCGCGACGATCTCGAACATGGCGCCCGAATATGGCGCGACGGCCGCGATGTTCTTCATCGACGGCCAGACGACCGACTACCTGCGCCTCACCGGCCGCAGCGACGAGCAGGTGAAGCTGGTCGAGACCTACGCGAAGGCGGCGGGCCTGTGGGCCGATACGCTGAACGATGCGCAGTACGAGCGCACGCTGACGTTCGACCTGTCGAGCGTGGTGCGCAACATGGCCGGCCCGTCGAACCCGCACAAGCGGCTGCCGACCTCCGACCTCGCCGCGCGCGGCATCGCCGGCCAGTGGGAAGAGAAGGCGGGCGAGATGCCCGACGGCGCGGTGATCATCGCCGCGATCACGAGCTGCACGAACACCAGCAACCCGCGCAACGTGATCGCGGCCGCCTTGCTCGCGCGCAACGCGAACGCGCGCGGCCTCACGCGCAAGCCGTGGGTGAAGAGCTCGCTCGCGCCCGGCTCGAAGGCGGTCGAGCTGTATCTGGAAGAAGCGAACCTGCTGCCGGAGCTCGAGAAGCTCGGCTTCGGCATCGTCGCGTTCGCGTGCACGACCTGCAACGGGATGTCGGGCGCGCTCGATCCGAAGATCCAGCAGGAGATCGTCGAGCGCGACCTGTACGCGACGGCCGTGCTGTCCGGCAACCGCAACTTCGACGGCCGTATCCACCCGTATGCGAAGCAGGCGTTCCTCGCGTCGCCGCCGCTCGTCGTCGCGTATGCGATCGCCGGCACGATCCGCTTCGACATCGAGAAGGACGTGCTGGGCCACGACCAGGATGGCAAGCCCGTCACGCTGAAGGACATCTGGCCGACCGACGAGGAAATCGACGCGATCGTCGCATCGAGCGTGAAGCCCGAGCAGTTCCGCAAGGTCTACGAACCGATGTTTGCGCGCGCGGCCGATTCGGGCGAACGCGCGGCGCCGCTGTACGACTGGCGCGCGCAGAGCACGTACATCCGCCGCCCGCCGTACTGGGAAGGCGCGCTCGCAGGCGAACGCACGCTGAAGGGCATGCGTCCGCTCGCGGTGCTCGGCGACAACATCACGACCGACCACCTGTCGCCGTCGAACGCGATCCTGCTGGATAGCGCGGCCGGCGAATACCTCGCGAAGATGGGCCTGCCGGAAGAAGACTTCAACTCGTACGCGACGCACCGGGGAGACCACCTGACCGCGCAGCGCGCGACCTTCGCGAACCCGACGCTGATCAACGAGATGGCGGTCGTCGACGGCGCGGTGAAGAAGGGCTCGCTCGCGCGCGTCGAGCCGGAAGGGCAGGTCATGCGGATGTGGGAAGCGATCGAGACGTACATGAATCGCAAGCAGCCGCTGATCGTGATCGCGGGCGCCGACTACGGCCAGGGCTCGTCGCGCGACTGGGCCGCGAAGGGCGTGCGGCTCGCGGGCGTCGAGGCGATCGTCGCCGAAGGCTTCGAGCGGATCCACCGCACGAACCTGATCGGGATGGGCGTGCTGCCGCTCGAGTTCAAGCCGGGCACGAACCGCACGACGCTCGGCATCGACGGCACCGAGACCTTCGACGTGATCGGCGAGCGTACGCCGCGTGCCGATCTCACGCTGGTGATTCACCGCAAGAACGGCGAGCGCGTGGAAGTGCCGGTGACGTGCCGGCTCGATACGGCCGAGGAAGTGTCGATCTACGACGCGGGCGGCGTGCTGCAGCGCTTCGCGCAGGACTTCCTCGAATCGTCGCAGGCGGCTTGACCGGGTCATACAGGGACAACGCAAACATGGCTCACATTCCTCAAATCAGGATTCCCGCGACCTACATGCGCGGCGGCACCAGCAAGGGCGTGTTCTTCCGGCTGCAGGATCTGCCGGACGCCGCGCAGGCGCCGGGCGCCGCGCGCGACGCGCTGCTCTTGCGCGTGATCGGCAGCCCCGATCCGTACGGCAAGCAGATCGACGGGATGGGCGGCGCGACGTCGTCCACCAGCAAGACGGTGATCGTGTCGAAGAGCACGCGGCCGGGGCATGATGTCGACTACCTGTTCGGGCAGGTCGCGATCGACCGCGCGTTCGTCGACTGGACCGGCAACTGCGGCAATCTGTCGGCGGCGGTCGGCCCGTTCGCGATCAGCGGCGGCCTCGTCGATGCGTCGCGCGTGCCGCGCGACGGCGTCGCGACCGTGCGGATCTGGCAGGCGAACATCGGCAAGACGATCGTCGCGCACGTGCCGGTCACGAACGGCGCGGTGCAGGAGACGGGCGATTTCGAGCTGGACGGTGTCACGTTCCCGGCCGCCGAAGTGCAGCTCGAGTTCATGGACCCGGCCGCCGACGAAGAGGGCGCGGGCGGCTCGATGTTCCCGACCGGCAATCTCGTCGACGACCTCGCCGTGCCGGGCATCGGCACGCTGAAGGCGACGCTGATCAACGCGGGGATTCCGACCATCTTCGTCGACGCAGAGGCGATCGGCTATACGGGCACGGAGCTGCAGGACGCGATCAACGGCGACCCGAAGGCGCTCGAGAAGTTCGAGACGATCCGCGCGCACGGCGCGCTGCGCATGGGCCTGATCGATACGCTCGATGAAATCGCGACGCGGCAGCATACGCCGAAGGTCGCGTTCGTCGCGAAGCCGGCCGACTATGTCGCGTCGAGCGGCAAGCGCGTGAATGCGGGCGACATCGACCTGCTGGTGCGGGCGATGTCGATGGGCAAGCTGCACCACGCGATGATGGGCACGGCGGCGGTCGCGATCGGCACGGCCGCGGCGATCCCCGGCACGCTCGTCAACCTTGCGGCGGGCGGCGGTGAGCGTAATGCGGTGCGCTTCGGGCATCCGTCGGGCACGCTGCGCGTCGGCGCGGAAGCGCAACTCGAGAACGGCGAATGGACCGTCACGAAGGCGATCATGAGCCGCAGCGCGCGCGTGCTGATGGAAGGCTGGGTGCGGGTGCCGGGGGATGCGTTCTGAGCATGCCGCGGTTCGTGCGTGCAACCCTGCAGCGCTGAACCGGACCGATCCCTGCGAAGCGGACCCGCTGCGCAGGGATTTTTTCGTTTGGCGCACGAGTGACGAAGGCAATTCGCTACGCAACGCGTCGGATCGGTGACCGTACTGGTGCGGGGAAGCGCACTCCGGTCGTGATGCGCGAATCCGCGCTGGCTTGAGTCATCGCAGATCGATCCCAAGGCATGGGACCATGCGTAGGCGCTAAAGCGCTAACGCTGGTCGACCGCGAAGCATGGGATCCACGTAAGCGCTAAAGCGCTAACGTGGATCGACAGGAGAATCGCATGTCGCTTGATGCGCCGCTTGCCGGCGTCCACATCGTCGAATTCGAAGGCCTCGGCCCCGGCCCGCTCGCGGGCTGGATGCTCGCCGGGATGGGCGCGCGCATCACGCTGATCGCACGTCCGGCGGGCCGCACCAGCGCGCCGGACGCGCTGCAGGCCCGCGACGGCGACCTGCTGCGCGAAGGCAAGACGATCGTCGAACTCGATCTGAAGACGCCGGCCGGCCGCGATGCGGCGCTCGCGCTGATCGCGCAGGCCGACGCGCTGATCGAGGGGCTGCGGCCCGGCGTGATGGAGCGCCTCGGGCTCGGGCCCGACGATTGCGCGCGCCACAACCCGAAGCTCGTGTATGGACGCATGACGGGCTGGGGCCAGGACGGCCCGCTCGCGACGGCCGCCGGGCATGACCTGAACTACGTCGCGCTGACGGGGCTGCTGTCGCTGTCCGCGCCGCGCGACGGCCGGCCCGGCGTGCCGCCGACCGTCGTCGGCGATGCGGGCGGCGCGCTCGGGCTCGCGTTCGGGATCGTCTGCGCGCTGTTCGACGTGCGCGGCGGCGGCCCGGGGCGCGTGGTCGACGGCGCGATCGTCGACATCGTGTCGATGCTCGGCTCGCTCGCGTTGTGGGCACGCGCGAACGGGCAGCTCGATGGCGCGCAGCCGAGCCTCTTCCACGATGCGCCGTTCTACGACGTGTATCGCTGCGCGGACGGCGAATGCGTGACGATCGGCGCGCTCGAGCCGCCGTTCTATGCGTTGCTGGTCGAGCGGCTCGGGTTGAGCGACGTCGATCCGGCGTCGCAGTACGATCGCGCGCGCTGGCCGGCGCTGAAGGCGCGTTTCGCGGAGGTGTTCGCGCAGCAGCCGTCCGCGCACTGGCGCGCGCTGCTCGAAGGGACGGACGCGTGCTTCGCGCCGGTGCTGAGCGTGGCCGATGCGATGGAGCATCCGCACAATGCGGCGCGCGGGATCTATCGTACCGATGCGAGCGGCAACGTTCGGGCGCGCGTGGCGCCGCGGTTTCTGCCGTTGACGGACGATGAAGCGTAAGCGCATCCCAAGTCGGATATATCTCGGATAATGCCGACCGCATCGAGGTATTGAGGCAGAAAAAAATAATCCTCGTTGTCGGTAGGAGTTTCGAATTCGTCTGATTGTTTTTCCTTTCTCGATCACGCAAATTTTTGCGTCGAACAATCCTTATCCATTCGTCGAGAAAGGACATCCAGATGAAGAACGAGCAGAGCGCGCCGACTTATCTTTTCGCCACCATCGGAGCGCTCACTGAGCGCGGTGGTCGTGTGACCCAAGCTAGCAGCGGCCTTGCTGTCGCCGGGCTTGCTGTTGCCCGGGTTGGCGATGTCGTCACGTACGAGGATGGCAGTGAGGCAGTCATTACCGACGGCGCGGGCAATTATGCGGTTTGCCGAGAAAAGCCATTTGCACTGGTAGGTAGCCGATTGAGCAATGGCGATCGTATCGTCGAAACACTTCAGCGGTTATGGGGCATTCATGTCCCGGCGGGTGAGACCGTCGATGGCTTGTTCGATGCGGCTTATGTGCCTTCGCCTGAGCCGCCGCGCTACCGGCTCGCGGTGCGAGGCGCAACGACTGCGCGAGGTGGCGTGCTGCGCAACGCTACCGGTGCATTGAGCACCGGTGTCCGGCTTGGCAAGGCTGGTATCGTGGGTAATCAGGTCCACTATGCGGACGGTTCGACCGCGCGAATCGTAAGCGGCCTTGCGCTGGCGGATAACCGTGACTTCGAGCCGCTGGCTTTCGTCGGAAGCGAACTCGATAACGGCGACATCATTACGGACAGCCCGGAGCGCGAGGGTCTCGTATCCGCCTTTACCTTCACGCTGGTGAAGCGTTCGACTACGGCACGCCCAGGAGACGTCGCGTGATCCGCTATTTCCTTGCGAAGGGCGATCAGGGTGGCAGTGCGAGCATTACGGAAGGATTGGAGCACGTCACGTGTTCCAATCCGCCGCCACGCGTGCATATCGCGACGCTCTACATGAAAACGTACTGCGCAGCCTGCAAGCAGGAAGGATTTATTGCGCCGGCAGGTCCACGCTGGCCGGGTACCGGGCCGAATGGCAAGCCTTGGGCGTTGAGCGGTGACATCAACGTCTGTGGTTGCAATCCGCCGCCCGTTTTTTATGCGGAGCGCGGCATGAGCATGTCTTTTACGGCAGAGGAAGCGGCGACTCTTGTTGCTCCACACGCTCGCACACATAGTCGGGCGCACGTGGACGTAGATGACGATCTCGAGTGCTACTTCGAAATCCGTGATGCGATGACCGATACCCCTGTCGAGGGAATGATCTACAGGCTCTCGAGTGACGAGCAATCCCTTGTCTGCGACGCGGCGCTAACGGAAGGGGAAACTCGCGCCTTCTCGGTGAAGGCGCATCCGAATCTCATCTTCGTGGCATGGCGCGAGGGTGACGCACGATGAGAGGCATGATTGATGGGAACGTGCGATTACTTGCCGCGATTGCGTATGGGGAGGCGTCCACGGCGAACGATTCGCAGGAAATCGGAGGGATTGCGTTTGCCGTCGCAAATCGGTGCCGAGCGTGGGGAGGAAAAATGGTGTCGGAACTGCGTGCGGCGGACCCGAATTACTCGTATGCATGGGATGGCTCCAACGCAAGATTCAACAAATTGATGCGCACGCCTGACAGCGAAATTGTGTTGAACCCTGGCATGGCGCTGGCTGTTGACTGGGCTCAAAAAGCATTGGCCAACGAGCGGCCGGACCCGTCGAATGGGGCATTTTGGTGGGACGGCCTGGACTTCAAAACCAATTACGGAAACCATCCCAAGGTTCGTGATGGCTTCAAATGGGGTTCGCAATCGGACAACATTTTTGGCGTGCCGGAGAAGCGGCGCGAGGTCATTGTTCGATGGAAAATCCGCAATAAAAGGACCGGGAAGATCGTCGATGGAGGTGAGCGCGGGCGTTACGATTCGGTGTGGGTTTCGACAGCCGCGCACGGGGGTACGGTATTTTGGCAGCACAATCCTGACTATCTGAAGGCGAGCGGAGGAAAAGCATACCGATGAAATCCGCAATGACGTTGGTGGCAATCCTGGTTGCCTTCGCAAGGGGCGCTCATGGCGCTACCATCTACGACAGCTATGACGAGTTCTATGCGGCCCAATCGAGTGCATTGTTTGGCAGTCCAGTCGAGCAACGCGCAAGCGTTCTATATTCCGATCGCGGCAATGGAGGCGTATACCAGGATTTTCAAATCGACTTGGACGGGAAGACGGTACACGTCACAGTAGCGGAGCACCAGATATCGATTGGCGGCAGGATCTATCGCTTTTCGAACGCAACGACTTTCCCAGGTGAACATCCGGTGGACATCTACCCCGGAAGCGCGAGCATATTTTTTACTGGAGCCGCGGACCATCGTCCGTCGGCTCTTTGTGTGGAGGGAAACAGCAACGGGTCTGGTGAATCTGGCCGCCATCGCCAAATCTACTTGCTGATCAACCCGTTCGAGTCTAGAAAAAGCGCGGCATTTCTTCATTTGCCAAGTCTGCTTTCGTCCTGTCGGGCCGTATTGGCAACAAAGGCCGGATTGCTTGCATTTCCGAAGAACAGCTATCTGTTCGATGGTGCACAAGAGACCCGTCTCGGCCTATTAATTTCGTACTACACGTTTGAAAAGCGGCGCTTTGTTCCGGCCCTGAACGAGGTTCGGCTTCGATTTACGCGTCCCGAGATTCCATTTCAATTTTCGGTTCAGGGCGAGCAATAAGACAGCCGAACGATTCGCCGACGAATCTGCCTCACGCCGTTTCCTCCCGCGCATCCGGCATCTTGCCGTCGCCGACGCGGTTGATCGTGCCTTGCGCGATCGCGACGAGCCGTTCGTGATCGCCGTCGATGACGAACACGTGACACTGGCAGGTCGCCTGGTGCCGGCCCGCGTAGACGACCTTCGCGCGCGCAACGAGCGTGCCGTTCACGGCCGGCCGCAGGTAGTTGATCTTGTATTCGGCGGTGATGACGCGCGGGCCGAGCACCAGCGCGCCGGCGAACGTCAGCGCGTTGTCGGCGAGATAGCCGATCACGCCGCCGTGCACGAAGCCGTGCTGCTGCCGCAGTTCTTCCCGCACGGGCAGGCACAGCGACACTTCGTTGTCGCCGATATGCATCAGCTCCGTGCCCAGCAGCATGCTGAACGGTTGCGCGCGCAATGCGCCGCGCGCGTGGTCCGTGATGTCCGTCATCGACTTCCCCAATGCGTGTCCGCTTGCGCTGAACTCTAGGAAGGGGGCCGCGGATAAGCAAGGAAATTCGTCCGCATTTCGTGCAGATGCCGGCGCGATGCGACGTGATGATTGCGTCGAACGCGCGCGTTGTCCTCGTTTGCCGGCGATTCGACGGGAATGGCGGGGACTGGCCGGGCGCCTCTCGCCGGATGTTCCTAAAGTCCGACGAAGAAATGCCGCTAATGCCGGGGCATTGCTTCATCGTCGGCTCTCCAGGAATCTCCCCCATGTTCGGAAAAATCAAGCTCGCGTCGGGTCTGCTCGGCGTGTTGACCGTGTTTTGCCTCTTTCTGTTCGCGATCGAGGCGCTCGGCTTCTGGGCGCTCGCGTCGACGCGCAGCGGCGTCGACGATCTGTCGAACGTCGCGATCGCGCAGGTCGACGCGGCCAGCCAGGCGACCGAGCGCCTGCTCGACGCCCGCGTGAACCTGTCGCGCGCCGGCACGCGGATGGTGCGCGGCGGCCCGAAGCCCGACGAGATCATCCGCCATGCCAGCGCTTCGCTCGGCGAAGCGGACAAGGCGTTCGCCGCGCTGACGGCCGCGCAGGCCGTCGACGAAACGAACCGCGCGCGCGTTGCCGCGCTCGCCGAGCGCTATCGCGCGCTGCGCGGCGCGCTGGGCGAACTCGTGCAGTTCCTCGACGCCGACAACATCCAGGCGTTCCTCGACCAGCCGACCCAAGGCTTCCAGGACGCGTATCTCGCCGAACTGCACCGCTTCGCCGACTACGGCCGCGCGTCGAGCCGCGACGCGCTCGCCACGATCGACAGCGGGATGCAGTGGTTCAAGTGGGTCGGCATCGTGCTGCTGGTGGCGATGCTCGCGGCAAGCGCGGCCATCTACGCGGCCGCGCGGCGCGCGGTCGTCGCGCCGCTGGACGAAGCCGGCCGCCATTTCGAGCGGATCGCGCAGGGCCGCCTCGACGAAGCCGTGCGGGCAGGCGGCGTGTTCGAGATCGACCGGATGCTGCGCGGCCTCGCCGCGATGCAGGCGAGCATCGCGGACACCGTGCGCACCGTGCGTCACGCGTCCGACGCGATCCACCTCGGCGCGGGCGAGATCGCCGGCGGCAACGCGGACTTGTCCGCGCGCACGGGCACGCAGGCCGCGTCGCTCGAGGAAACCGCCGCGAGCATGGAGGAACTGACCGCGACCGTGCGCCAGAACACCGACAGCGCAAGGGCGGCCAGCGCGCTGGCCGACGCGGCGCTCGACGCGACGCGTCACGGCGGCGGCGTGGTCGACAGCGTGATCGACCGGATGCGCGGCATCGCGCAGAGTTCCGGGCGGATCGCGGAGATCATTTCGGTGATCGACGGCATCGCCTTCCAGACCAACATCCTCGCGCTGAACGCGGCGGTCGAAGCCGCGCGGGCCGGCGAGCAGGGCCGCGGCTTCGCGGTGGTCGCGGGCGAAGTGCGCTCGCTCGCGCAGCGCAGCGCGCAATCGGCGAAGGAGATCAAGGCGCTGATCGAGGAGTCGGTCGCGCAGATCGACGGCGGCTCGGAACTCGTCGAACGGGCCGGCGACGCGATGCGGACGGTCTCGGCGTCGATCACGCGGGTCGTGCAGACGATGTCGGAGATCACGGCCGCGTCGGTCGAGCAGAGCGTCGGCATCGAGCAGGTCAACCAGGCCGTCACGCAAATGGACCAGCTGACGCAGCAGAACGCGGCACTGGTGGAGGAAGTCGCGGCGGCGGCCGCGTCGCTGAACGACCAGACCGCGCACCTGATGCAGGCGGTGTCGGTGTTCGAACTGGGCGACGCGCGCGCGGCTCGCGGGGTTCGCGACGAGCGCGGGTCGCCGTCGCCGGCCGACGCCGGTTACGAAACGGCGGGCAGCGCCGCGTAAGCGGTCGCGAGGTGGTAGGGCGTCGTCGACGGCATGTCGGCGCGCGACACCTGCCCGTCGGCCGTCTTGCACTCGAACCAGCCGCGCGGATGCAGGAAGCGCGCGGCGAAGCGCTCGATCTGCCGCGCGAGCGGCGCGGACGCCGGCGTGCCGCCGTGCGTCGCGAGCGCGCGCAGGTATTCGGTCTGCGCCCAGATCCGCTGCGTGCCGTCGAGGCATGCGCCTCGTGCGTCGACCGCCGCGCACACGGCGCCCGTCTGTGGATCGACCCCGTGCTGCTCGGCGAACGCGAACGCGCGCGCGAGTGCGTCGGGCAGCCCGGTTTGCGCGAGGCGTGCGCCGGCCGCGTCGACCAGATAGAACCATTCGAACTGATGGCCGGGCTCGAAGCGGTTGTCGGCCGCCCCGAGCGGCAGCTCGGCGACGCAGCCGGTCGCGGTATCGACGAACGTGCGTTCGACGGCCTGCGCGGTGCGCGCGAGCGCATCGTCGAACGCCGCGTCGCCGAACGCATCGGCGGCCGCGAGCCACGCTTCGGTCAAGTGCATCAGCGGGTTCTGCAGCGCGCCGCTGCCCGACGACGAGAAATCGGCGTGACGCGCGGCGTCGAGCAGCGCATCGCCCGGCTGCGGCGCGAAGCGGTCCTGGATCAGCGCGGCGGTGTCCTCGGCGGCCGCGCGCGCCGCGGCGTCGCCCGACGCTGCATGCCATGCGGCACACGCGAACACGACGAACGCATGCGTATAGAGGTCCTTGGTCGTGTCGAGCGGCGCGCCTTGCGCGTCGACGCTGTAGAACCAGCCGCCGTGGCGCGGGTCGCGGAAGCGGCCGCACAGCGAGTCGAACAGCGTGGCCGCGTGCGCGATGTTGCCGGCCTGCGCGAACACGAACAGCTGCCGCGCGCAGGCCATGGCGCGATAACGGGTGACGGGCAGCGGTGCATGGCTGGCCGGATCGACGGCCTCGAACGGTAGCCGCAGCGTGTGGTCGAACCCTGAACCCTGCCAGATCGGCAAGACGACGTGCGCGAAATGACGGCGCAACTGGGCGGCCTGGGCGGAAGCGGAGTCGGAAACGGACATGACGGGGTTATGCGCTTGGATCGAAACGTGTCGGCGCGGCCCGGAGGATCGGCGCGGCCGGGGCCAAGGATAAAACATTCCGCGCGGCCGACGCCAAAAAAGGAGAGAAATCGGATGCTCGGCAACCTGGAACTCGTGATGCGGCTGGTTCTCGCGGCGGCGCTCGGCAGCGTCATCGGCTTTGAGCGCGAGCGCCTTTCCTGGGCGGCCGGCCTGCGCACGCACATGCTGGTCTGTGTCGGTTCGACGCTCATCATGATCGTGTCGGCATTCGGTTTCGCCGATGTGCTGGGCAGCAGCGACCACGTCGTGCTCGATCCGTCGCGGATCGCCGCGCAGGTGGTATCGGGGATCGGTTTCCTCGGCGCGGGCTCGATCCTGCTGCGCGGCGAGATCGTGCGCGGGCTGACGACGGCCGCGAGCCTGTGGTCGGTCGCCGCGATCGGCCTCGCGGTGGGCGGCGGCCTGTACGTCGCGGCGATTGCCGCGACGGTCATCATCCTGATCATCCTGGCCGGCATCAAGCCGCTCGAGCGGCGCTACTTCACTGTGCGGCAGCGGCGCCAGCTCGCGCTGACGGTGGTGAGCGGCGCGCTGACGTTCGATTCGCTGCACGCGGCGCTCGGCCCCGACAGCGCGCGCGTGAAGCAATTCATCGTGCAGCGCGCCGACGACACGGGCGAGCACGACGAGGTGCGCATCGCGCTCGGGCGCGTGTCGGATCTCGAATACCGCGCGATCTGCGACAAGCTGCGCGGGCTGTCGTGCGTGACGCGATTCGAGCAAGGCGGCGGGTTGCCGGGCGACGAATAGACGGCATCCGATCGGCCGGATCGGCGATCGGTCATGCGACAATGGCCGGTCACTGATTCCGTTCGACCTTCGGTTCCGCGCTCGCGGGCCTGCAATCCGACTCCATGACCGAATCCGTTTCCGTGCCGCGCTCCCGTTCCGATTCCCGCTCCGACCGTTCATCGGCCCGTTCGCGCCCGCGTTCCGCCGCGGCCGCGGCAGACACCGCCGCCAAGGCAACCGCGCGGTCCGGCAACGCGGGCGGCGATGCGCCGCGGGACGAACACACGCTCGACCTGTTCGGCGATCCGGTGCGCGAGCCGGCTGAGCGTGCGCCGGCCGTCACGCGTGATGACGCGGTGGCGGACGCCGAGACGGTGGCCGCCGTTGCGGACGGCGAGGACGCCGCTCGGCAGGCGACGCTGGACGGATTCGCGACGCCGGGCGCTGCTGCCGGTGCGGTCGAGCCGGCGCCCGACGTCGCGACGGCGACGGAGTCTGCTTCGACGCGGGGAAACGGCGATGCGCTTGATGCCGATGTCGTGCCTGCGCCCGCTGCCGACACGACGAAGCCGGGCGGGGCGCGGCTGTCCGATGATGGCGCCGCGCGCGCAGCCGGTGAGCAGGCAACCGACGGCGGCCCGATGAAGGCCGGCAGCGTGTCGGAAGCCGGCGGCGCGGCCGGGACGAACACCGATCGTTCGACCGCGAATGCCGATGCGGTCACCGCCGATCGTCTCGTGAAAGCGGGCGGCGAGGCCGAAGGCGCCGCCGTGCCGGTCACACTCGATGACGCGGCGCGGGCGCCCGGCGAGACCACGAAGGGGCGTCGCGCATCCTCCCGCGGCAAGCGACGTGCGACTGCCGGCACGCGCGAAGCGGCAGCGCCAGCGGTGCGTAGTGCGCCGGGAGCAGCGGCTGTCGGCGCCGGGTCGGAAGCGGCTCCGGCGCAGCACACTGCGCCGACCGCCGAACCGCAGGCAACCGCCGAACCACAGGCGACGGCCGAACCACAGGCGACCGCCGAACCGGCCGAGCCCGTCGCTGCCGCGATTGCCGCGAGCGCCCGCGATGCTGCGCGAGCAGCCGCCGCGCCGGCCTCGCCGGTCGTGCAGCCGGTGGCGTCTGCGGCGTCGTTCGTGACGAAGCCGTCGGCGGATCGCGCGCAACCGGCCGCGTCGAGCGGGCCAGCCTTCGATCCCGACACGCATCTGCGCCCGCTGTCGGATCGGCTCGCCACCCTGCAGGCCGAGACGGCCGGCGTGAAGCAGGCGGCCGATCGCGAGATGCGTCGCGTCAACCGGCTGCTGCTGGCGCTGGCGATCGTCGTGTTCGCGGGGCTCACCGCACTGGTGCTGCAAACACGGCAGATCGCGCACCTGAAGCAGGAACTGGACGCCCGGCAACAGCGGATCGACCGGCTGGCTGCCGATCTGTCGACGCAGCAGGCAACGTTGATGACGCTTGCAGAACACCAGGAAGCGATGCTGTCGCAGGTCGACCGGCTGCAGCGCAATGCGAACCGCGAGGCGGCGGCCGCGAAGCGCGTGCGTCGAACGCACTAAATCGTCCGACCCTACCTGCAAACCCCGGCCTGGCAAGGTTCGTCGTAGGAGACCGTCCGTTGGCGGTTGCACGGGTGCGGCAAACTGATGCGGTGTGCTGGCAGAGTTAAGGGAAAACCCTTAGAATGGAGTCCATCTAAGGGAAAACCCTAGCGCCATCTGTCAGGAGTCTCACATGAGCTTCATTCTTGCCCTGCTGCAAAAGATCGACGACCTGTTCGTCTCCCCGCACCTGCCGCTCGACGCGGAATATTCGTACGCTGCGCGTCGCGCCGAAGCCGAGCGCGTGCGTCGTGCGAACCTCGTGCCGATCGTCCTGTACCGTCGCTGATTCGCTGATTCGCTGATTCGCTGATTCGCTGATTCGCTGATTCGCTGATTCGCTGATCCGCCGATCCGCCGATCCGCCGATCCGCTGATCCGCTGATCCGGCGCAGCGCTCGCCGCGACTGCCTGCCCGCTTTCCGCCGTCGCATCGCGCGCCGGTGTGACCGTCCCGCTACACTGGAAGTCCCACTTCCCTCGCGACACCCGGGCCATGCTGCAGATGCGGCCAATGACGGCCGGTGAATTCCACGCATACCGCACGCGCGCCATCGACGGCTACGCGCGCGATCTCGTGTCATCCGGGCAGAATGCGGCCGACGACGCGGCGAGCCGCGCGCGCGCCTGCTTCGATACGCTGCTGCCCGACGGCCTGCTCACTTCCGGCCAGACACTCGTCCAGCTGATCGACGCCGCCAGCGGCGACACGGTCGGCGATCTCTGGTACGCGATCGTGCCCGAAGGGCCGAACCGCACGCTGTTCATCTACGACCTCGACATCGTCCCGGCCCGGCGCCGCCAGGGCTGGGCCACGCGCGCGCTCGATGCGCTGGAGGCCGAGGCGCGCCGCCATGGTGTCACCGAGATCGGGCTGTCGGTGTTCAATCACAACACGGCTGCCCGTGCGCTGTATCGCGCGTGCGGCTTCGCGCCGATCACGACGACGCTGATCAAGCCGGTCATCTCTGGCTAACGACGAAGATTCGACACCGCAGGCGCAACGTTTTCGTTTCGACACGATTTCACGTAAGCGCGCGTGGGCCGTGGCGCGCTCTGGATGGGCCCGCGAGCCCGATTTGGCCTTTTGAACGCGGGGCGCCCCAACCGGCATGGCAACCGAAATCCAGTGTGGACCTATGATGAGCGGGCCAACAATTTGGCGTACTCATATGCAGCATGGGGCGATCACCGACTGACCATTCATGTCATGCCCGGAACCCGAGCGTTCGGTCGCGGTGGATTCTTCATCCATGGTGGCACGAACGCGGGATCTGCCGGACGCATCAATCTTCATTCCGGAATGGAAAATTTCGTTCGAGACATCGAGGCGGCGACGAAGGACGCGCCCGAGTGCTACGTTCCACTGACGATTCAATACTGACATGCGAAAACGCCCGTTGCATATCTTGATTGGTGTGGCGCTGCTGATTTCGATCCTGCTCGTTTTTGCGTTCAACGCGATCAATCTCGAAGAGGCATACGGCGACGGACCACCCTACTACGCGCGGACGACCAATATGGACAAGTGGACGAATCCGCTCCCGTTGCTGGGTATTGTCGATGGCGCAATGCTGGTCGCGATCGGCGCGTATTGTTTCTGGATTCGTCGAAGCCGTTGAATCCTGCGCGCGGCGGCGAGCGTGCGGGTTGCAGTCCCGCCCGTTTTCGCGCCGCGCCGGCTCATCGCGCCCGCCCTTTCCATCTCCTCAGCAGCAACGCATTCGTCACGACGCTGACGCTGGAGAACGCCATCGCCGCCCCCGCGATCACCGGATTCAACCAGCCGAGCGCCGCGAGCGGCACGCCGATCAGGTTATAGACGAACGCCCAGAACAGGTTCTGCTGGATCTTCCGGTACGTCCGCTTCGAGATGTCGATCGCATCGGCGACGAGCGCCGGGTCGCCGCGCATCAGCGTGATGCCGGCCGTGTGCATCGCGACGTCGGTGCCGGTGGCCATCGCGATGCCGACGTCGGCCGCGGCGAGCGCGGGCGCGTCGTTGATCCCGTCGCCGACCATCGCGACGATTCCGCCGTGCGTGCGCTTCAGTTCGGCCACCACGCGTGCCTTGTCGTCGGGCAGCACCTGCGCATGCACTTCGCCGATCCCGAGCGTCGCTGCGACTGCCGCCGCGCTGCCGCGGTTGTCGCCCGTCACGAGCACGCTCGCGACGCCCCGTGCCGACAGGGCCGCGACCGCGTCGCGCGCGCCGGGCTTCACGGTGTCGCCGAACGCGATCAGCGCGAGCAGCGCACGCGGCGCATCGGCGCGCATCAGCCACGAAATCGTGTTGCCCGCGCGTTCGAGTTCCGCGGCACGCGCGTCGAGTTCGGGCGGCACGACGATGCCGAGTTCATCGCGCCAGCGGGTGCTGCCGAGCGCGAGAAGCTGCCCGTCGACACGCGCTTCGACGCCGCGTCCGGCCACCGCGCGCGCATCGGCCGCGACGACCTCGGCCGAACCCGCGCCGCCGCCGCGGGCCAAGACGTCCGCATCGTGTGCGGCGACCACCGCGCGCGCGAGCGGGTGATCGCTTTGCCGCTGGACCGCGGCCGCGAGCGCGAGCGCCTGCTCACGCGGGATGCCGACGGCGTCGAACGCCGTCACGGACGGTTTGCCTTCGGTCAGCGTGCCGGTCTTGTCGAACGCGATCACGGTGGTGCGCTGCGCGAGTTCGAGCGCCTGGGCGTCCTTGATCAGCACGCCGTGGCGGGCCGCGACGCCGGTGCCGGCCATGATCGCCGCGGGCGTCGCGAGGCCGAGCGCGCACGGGCACGCGATGACGAGCACCGCGACCGCGTTGAGGATCGCCGTTTCGGTGCCGGCGCCGGCGATCAGCCAGCCGATCAGCGTCAGCACGGCGATGCCGAGGATCGCCGGCACGAACACTTCACTGACGCGATCGACGAGCCGCTGGATCGGCGCTTTCTCCGCCTGGGCGGATTCGACGAGGCGGATGATGCGCGCGAGCGTCGTTTCCGCGCCGATCGCGGTGGTTTCGACGACGAGCGCGCCTTCGCCGTTGATCGACCCGGCCGTGACCGGGTCGCCGCCATCCTTCGGCACCGGCAGGCTTTCACCGGTGATCAGCGATTCGTCGACGTGCGAGCGGCCCGACACGATCCGGCCGTCGACGGGCACGCGCTCGCCGGGACGGATGCTGACGGTCGTGCCGACGCGCACCTGCGCCAGCGGCACGTCGCGTTCGACGCCGTGCTCGACGATGCGCGCACGGTCAGGACGCAGCGCGTTCAGCGCGCGGATCGCCTCGGTCGTCTGGCGTTTCGCGCGCGCTTCGAGCCATTTGCCGAAGCGCACCAGCGTGACGATGACGGCCGATGCCTCGAAATACAGGTGGCCGGGGTGCGCGGGGTCGCGCAGCAGCATCCACAGGCTCAGGCCGAACGCGGCCGACGTGCCGAGTGCGACGAGCAGGTCCATGTTGCCCGTGCGTGCCTTCACCGCATGCCAGGCGGCGCGGTAGAAGCGCGCGCCGAAGCCGAACTGGACGATCGACGCGAGCACGAGCTGCAGCCAGCCGGGCAGCATCGCGTCGAAACCGAACGGCGCGACAAGCATCGGCACGACGAGCGGCGCACTCAGCACGGCCGAGCCAATCACGAGATTGCGCTCGCGGATCGCTTCGCGTTGCTTGCGGGCGTCGGGGGCTTGCGCGGCGGGGCCGGTGTCGGCGCGGGCGGTGGCGTCGGTCGAGGCGCCCGCGTCCGCGGTGGCGGCGAGCGACGCCTGGTAGCCGGCCGTCGTGACCGCCGCGATCAGCGTGGCGGCGTCGAGTGCGCCGGTGCCATGCACCGACGCGCGTTCGGTCGCGAGATTGACCGACGCATGCGTGACGCCCGGCACCTTCTCCAGCGCCTTTTCGACGCGCGACACGCATGACGCGCAGGTCATCCCGTCGATGGCGAGTTCGAGGCTGGCGGATGCCGGAGGCACGGACGGGGCAGGGAGGGCGGCGGTATCCGGCGCGAGCGGCGTCGCACCATAGCCGGCCTGCCTGACGGCATCCGCCAGTTGCGACGCGGAAACGTCCGCTGCGGCGTCGACCGTCGCGCGTTCGGTCGCGAGGTTGACCGTTGCGCGCGTGACGCCCGGCACTTTCGCGAGTGCCTTCTCCACGCGCGACACGCACGACGCGCAGGTCATGCCGTCGATATCGAGTTCGATCGTGGCGGCGGTGGGGGTGGTGGGCAATGCCGTTGCCGTTACCGGCGGTGCTGCGACGCGCGTCGCGTGCCCCGCGGGCGCGGCCGCCGCGGCTGCGCTCGTCGCTTCGCGCACGGCAGCGCGATAGCCTGCGGCGCCGACCGCGTCGACGAGCTGCGCCGGCGTGACCGCATCATGCGCGGTGACCGTGGCCGCATGCGCGTCGAGATCGACCGCGGCCTCGACGACGCCCGGCACCGCAGCCAGCGCACGTTGCACACGGCCGGTGCAGCCGCCGCAATGCATGCCGTCGACGGTCAGTTCGACCGTTTGCAGGGCTGCGGTGGCGAGTGGTTCAGTCATGTCGGATTCCCCAAGAGCGCGGATCGAGCCGCGAATGATGGCAGTATCAACATTCCCATGATGGGAAGGTCAAGGGGGGGATGCAATACAGGATCGTGTCGACGGCCAACGCATTCTCGCCTGCCATGCCCGGCCAGCGCAGGCGGCGGACCGCTTCGTACAAGGGGCCGGATCAGCGGAAATTCAGGCTGACGACAGGCCGGCTACTGCTCCGCCCGTTATTCGGCATATTGGGGGATGCCCTTAGGCGCTATGATACCGGCCTGACATCAGCGTCCGCCTGGCGAAGCGGCGACCGGGCAGGCTGGGGTGCCTTGCCTTCGCCGATCGTGAGTCGAACAAGGCGTTGACTGACAAGAACGATATTCGGCCAGTACTCAATGATTGAAAACCTACGAGAATCAATTTCTCTGCGGCGCGCGGCAGGCGCGTCGCTGGCCCTGGCGACGCTGCTGGCAGGATGCGCGTCGCAACCGGATGCGATCCAGCGGAAAACCGGCTGGATGCGCGCCGAAGTGGCCGACTCTTATGTATACGCGTATCCGCTCGTGCTGATGGACGTCGCGAAGGAAGCCGCGACGGGCGGCGACGGCGCGCAGCCGGGCCAGGCGCCGCTCAACACGCTGCGTCACGCGCAGGCGCTGCCGCCCGTCGGCGCGCTCAACCCGCCGCTGCCGGGCGTCGACACGCTAGACTCGACCGGCTGGCTCGACGTCGGCGCCGAGCCGGTGATCGTGACGCTGCCGGACACCCGCGGCCGTTACTGGGATGCCCGCGCGCTCGACATGTGGACGAACGTACTGTGGTCGGCGTCGAGCGTGGCGGCGCGGGGCGCTCGCGGCGCCGTGCGAGCGCAAACGATTGCCTTCGCCGCGAAGGACTGGCAGGGCACGCTGCCGAAGGGCGCATTGCGGATCGACGTGCCGTCGGCCAACGCGTGGCTCGAAGTGCGGCTGCAGACGAGCGGCGGGCGCGACCTCACGAACGTGAAGAAACTGCAGCGGACGATCCGTGTGGTGCCGCTGTCCGTCTATACGGGCAGCGCGCGCGGCGCGTCGGTCGCGGTCCATGCGGGCAGCGCACCGTCGGAAGCGGCGAGCGGCGGCACGCCGGCCGAGCAGGTGGCCGCGCTCGACCCGAAGGCGTTCTTCACGCGCTTCGCGCAGGCGCTGCAGGACAACCCGGCACCCGCCGACGATGCGCACGCGCAGGAACAGCTGAAGGACATCGGCGTGACGGCCGGCTACCCGGTGCTGTGGACGGGCGATCGCCTGAACGCCGCGACGGCCGGCGTCGCCGAGGCGCGCGCGCGGCTCGCGACGCCGCCATCGAACCTGCTCAACGCGAACGGCTGGAGCTGGATCGGCGACACGGCCGGCAAGTACGGTCAGGATTACACGCTGCGCGCGTACGCGGCCTACACGCAGTTCGGCACCGCGACGCGCGACGACGAGACGCTCGCGTTCGTGCGCGTCGACAGCGACGGCCATGCGCTGAACGGCGCGAACCGCTACGTGCTGCACTTCGCGCCGGGCGCGCTGCCGCCGGTGCGCGGGTTCTGGACGCTCACGCCGTACGCGACGAACGGTGCGCTGCCCGACGTCGGCTCGGCGCGCCGCTCGCTCGGCGACCGCGACCGGCTGCGCCGCAACCACGACGGCTCGATCGACGTGGTCGTGTCGGCATCGCCGGGCGGCACGCATGCGGCCAAC
This sequence comes from Burkholderia sp. SCN-KJ, assembly GCF_024656005.1. NCBI lineage: Bacteria > Pseudomonadati > Pseudomonadota > Betaproteobacteria > Burkholderiales > Burkholderiaceae > Burkholderia > Burkholderia sp. SCN-KJ. The sequence goes on along the minus strand of NZ_JANKOG010000007.1, from coordinate 164,696 downwards.
TGGCTGCCGGCGCCGCGCACCGATTTCGCGCTCGCGCTGCGGCTGTACGCGCCGAAGCCGCAAGCGAGCGACGGCTCGTGGATGCCCCCCGTCGTCGTCCGGAAATGAACCGACGGGCGCCGCCGCTGTCCGATCCGCGGGCGCGGCGGCCGCGCCCGAACGTCGTTCCGTCACCACCTGAGCCTATACTTTCGGGATAGCGTGCACGGCCGTGCCGGTTTTCCGGCGCGGCCCGGCATCCATTCCCGAGGCATCCAAGCATGGCAAGCGCAGACAAAGAAACCGTACCCTCTACCCTCCATGCCCTCGGCGGCGTTGCACGCTCGCGCCGGACCCGGCGTATCGGCCTCGGCGTGCTGATCTTCCTCGTTTTATTCGGACTGCTCGGGTTCTTCGCGGCGCCGCCGCTGATCCGCCACATCGCCGAACAGCAACTGAGCCAGCAGCTCGGCCGGCCGTCCACGGTCCAGCGCGTCGCGCTGAACCCGTACACGCTGAACCTCGAAGCCGACGGCGTGCACGTCGGCGAGCGCGGCGGCCAGGGCGATTTCATCGACATCGGCAAGCTCGTCGTCAGGCCGTCGTGGTCGTCGCTGTTCCGCGGCGCGCCGATCGTCAACGAAGTGCGCGTCGACTCGCCGCGCTTCCATATCGTCCGTTACGACGCGCAGCGCTTCAACTTCACCGACCTGATCGAGAAGTTCTCGACGCCGTCCAAACCCGAAAGCAAGCCGACACTTTTCTCGGTGTCGAACATCCAGGTCAACGACGGCCGGATCGACTTCGACGATCGCCTGCTGAACGAAAAGCACGTGGTCGACAACTGGACGCTCGGCATTCCGTTCATCGCGACGCTGCCGTCCAAGACCGACATCTTCGTGCAGCCGCGGCTGCGCGCGCGGTTCGACGGCAGCCCGATCGCGATCGACGGCAGGACGAAGCCGTTCGCGCAGTCGCGCGAGTCGGAAGTCGCGCTGACGTTCGACCGGCTCGACGTGCCGAAGCTGATTTCGTACGCGCCGGCGAAGCTGCCGGTGATCGTCACGAGCGGCCTCCTGAGCAGCGACCTGAAGCTGAACTTCGTGATGAGCGGCGACACGCCCGCGCTGCGCGTGTCGGGCACCGTCGATCTCAACGACGCGAAGGTGACCGACCGCGCGTCCGCGCCGCTGTTCGCCGCGCGCGGCGTGCACGTCGCGGCCGCCGGCCTCGAGCCGCTGCGCAACGTGCTGCATTTCGACGAGATCCGGCTCGACCAGCCGGTCGTCGACCTGGCGCGCGACAAGCAGGGCGTGCTGAACGTCGAGAAGCTCGCCGGCCAGCCGTCTGCCGCGCCGAAGGCGGCCGCAGGCAAGCCGGCCGCTGCCTCGTCGGCCGCTGCCGCATCGGGTGCCACCGCATCGAGCGAAGCCGCCGCCGTCGCCGCCGCGAGCGGCGCGAAGGCCGAAGCCGTCGCGAAGGAAGCGCCGCCGCTCGATCTGACGATCCGTCATTTCGCGATCGACGGCGGCACGATCAACGTCGACGACCGCGTGCCGGCGACGCCGACCGCGCTGTCGCTGACGAAGCTGGCCGCGACGCTCGACGGCTTCACGCTGCAGGGCAAGACGCCCGCGAAATACACGTTGTCGACGTCGTTGTCGCGCGGCGGCGACCTGAAGGCCGAAGGCGCGTTCAGCCTGGCGGCGAAGCAGGCCGACACGAAGCTGGCGGTCGATGCGCTCGCGCTGCCGGCGCTGCAGCCGTATCTCGGCGAGGCGACCCGCGCGCGCGTGCTCGACGGCACGCTCGGCGCGAGCGTCAACGCGAAGGCCGACTGGGGCAAGACGCCGCTCGACGCGCAGGTCGCCGACAGCACGGTGAGCCTGAAGTCGCTGAAGCTCGCGACGCCGGACGCGAAGGCGCCCGCGATCGTGCTGCCCGACGCGAGCGCGAAGATCGCGAAGGTCGACGTCGCCGCGCGCAGCGCGGAAATCGCGAGCATCGACGCGACCGGGCTCGCGCTCGACGTGAAACGCCTGAAGGACGGCAAGATCGACCTGGCGGCGCTGGGCGAACCCGCGCAGGCGGCGGTGCCCAGGCGCACGGTCGCGCGCAAGGCCGAGGCGGTCGCGCCGTCGTGGCATTACCGGATCGACGCGCTGAACGTGAAGGAATCGTCCGCGAACTTCACGGACCTGTCGACGCCGCGCCCGGTGAAGCTCGCGATCAAGCCGCTCGACCTGTCGGTGCAGAAGATCAGCGACGACCTGACGAAGCCGCTGCCGGTGCAGCTGAAGGCGACGCTGAACCGCAAGGGCTCGGTGAACGTGTCGGGCGACGTGACTGCGCAGCCGCTGAAGCTCGGCCTGAAGATCAACGGCAACCGCCTCGACGCGGCCGCGTTCGAGCCGTACTTCGGCAGCGCGCTGAACGCGACCATCGCGAGCGCGCTGCTCAACGCGCAGGGCAACCTGACGTTCGCGCAGGTGAAGGACACGCCGCGCGCGACCTATCGCGGCGATGTCGCGCTGGTCGACGTGCGGATGCTCGACAAGGCGACGTCCGACCCGTTCGCCGGCTGGCGCTCGCTCGCGCTGTCGAACCTGAAGGTGAACCACGACGAGAAGGGCACCGACGTCGACGCCGCGCGCGTGACGTTCTCGAACTTCTACGGCCGCGTGCTGCTCGATGCGCAGGGGCGGCTGAACCTGAAGGACGTCGTCGCGAAGGAGACGGGCCCCGCGCAGTCGCTGACGCGCGACGCGAGCAAGCGCGAACCGGTGCCGCTGTCGCCGGGCATGACGCCGCCGGCCGCCGCCGCGCAGGCCTCGTCGGCCGCGGCCGCGCAGCAGGCGTCGGCGCCGGCCGCCGCATCGGCGACGGTCGTCGTGAAGGCCGCGCCGCCGCCGCAGAATCCGGTGCGCATGCATTTCGGCGAGCTGCTGCTGCAGGACGGCCGCGTGACCTACACCGACAACTTCATCAAGCCGAACTACACGGCGAACCTGGTCGCGATCAAGGGGACGGTCGGCGCGTTCGGCACGGACTCGACGACGTCCGCGCCGGTCGACGTCGCCGCGAACCTCGCGGGCAACGGGCCGATCTCGATCAAGGGCTCGGTGAACCCGCTGATCGACAAGCCGGCGCTGGATCTCACGGCGACCGCGCACGACATCGAGCTGACCAACCTGACGCCGTATTCGGCGAAGTACGCCGGCTACCCGATCACGAAGGGCAAGCTCAACGTCGACCTGCACTACCAGCTCGAGAACGACCAGCTTCAGGCGAACAACCACATCTTCATCGACCAGCTCACGTTCGGCGATCACGTCGAAAACGACACGGCGACCAAGCTGCCGGTGAAGCTCGCGATCTCGCTCCTGAAGAACACGCGCGGCCAGATCGACGTGAACCTGCCGGTGTCGGGCTCGCTGTCGAATCCCGAGTTCAGCGTCGGCGGGCTGATCTGGCGCGCGGTGCTGAACCTGATCGCGAAGGCCGTCACGTCGCCGTTCACGCTGCTCGCGAATGCGTTCGGCGGCAGCGGCGGCGAGGATCTCGGCTACGTCGAGTTCGCGCCGGGCGCGTACGAGCTGACCGACGCGCAGCAGAAGAAGCTCGATACCGTCGTGAAGATGCTGACCGAGAAGCCGTCGATCCGGCTGGACCTGATCGGCCGCGTCGATCCCGCGAAGGACACGCCGGGGCTGCGCGACGCGTACGTCGAACGGCTGGTCCGCCAGCAGAAGCTGAAGGACGTGGTCGGCCAGGGCGAGAGCATCGATCCGATGTCGGTGAAGGTCGAACCGGCCGAGTACACCAAGTACCTGACGCGCGCGTACAAGGACGCCGACTTCAAGAAGCCGCGCAACCTGATCGGCCTGCAGAAGACGCTGCCCGATGCGGACATGAAGCAGGCGCTCGCCGATCACGCGCCGGCCGACGACAACGCGCTGCGCGCGCTCGCGCAGCAGCGCGCGCAGGCCGTGCGCCAGTACCTCGACGGCAAGATCGATGCGAGCCGCATGTTCGTCGTGGCGCCGAAGCTCGATGCGAAGGGCATCGAGGACAAGGGCGCGACGACGCGCGTCGACTTCGGCCTGCAGTAAGCGTTACGCCCTCATCCGCCGCCGCCGCGTCCGATCGGCAATCGGGCGCGGCGGCGCGCTCCCCGTCAGCGCGCCTCGATCGCCGGTTCGCGCTTGTCCAGTTCCTTCCTCGCGGCCAGCGGCAGGCGCGCATCGTCCCACTGCGTGAGCCATTCGACTTCCTTCGCGGTGAATACCTGGCCGTAGTTGCGCAACGCGTACTGCAGCGCGTCGACGACGTGGTGGCGAATGATTTCGGGGGTGCGTGCATCGTCCAGCACGAACCGGAGAGCTTCCAGGGTCGACATACTCGTGCTCCGGGTCAGGGAAAACCCTTTATCACACGCCAATAGTCATACGCCAAGCGCGAAAAAAATTCGCGCGGCGGGCGACGGCTCGCCCGATGCACCGACCCGGTGCGAACCTCGCGCGCATACGTCGCGGCGTGCGCCGGGTCGCCTCGTTTTGCGACCGCGTCGTGTCACTTGCGATTGGTTACGTTTGACAGAAAACAGAAAGCCCCGCTTCACGCGAGCGCCCCACGGCGCGGCGATATTTTGCGCGCCTGATGGCAGGTCACGCAGTTCAACGTCAATCGATGAGGTGGGGTGATGATTTCCAGGTTCGCTAAGCAACGGAAAATGGCGGTGATGGTGGCGGGCGCGCTGGCGCTCGCAAGCGCCGGCGCCTACGCGGCGCAGCAGGACGGCAACAGCCAGGGCAGCGACACCGGCCACGGCCGGCGCGTCGTGAAGCACGTGCTGCTGATCAGCGTCGACGGCCTGCACGAGCAGGATCTCGCACGCTGCATCGGCGCGAACACGTGTCCGAACCTCGCCGTGCTCGCACAAAGCGGCGTCACGTACACGAACGCCTATACGCCCGGCCTGTCGGACTCGTTCCCGGGGCTCGCCGCGCTCGTGACGGGCGGCTCGCCGAAGACGGCCGGCCTGTTCTACGACGTGTCGTACGACCGCAACCTGTACGCGCCGAGCGACACGACCTGCTCGGGCAAGCAGGGCTGGAACGTCGTGTTCGACGAGACGACCGGCATCGATGCGTTCAACGGTGGCGCGCTCGTGCACCTCGACGGCGGCGGCGCATTCAACCCGCAGGCGATTCCGCATGCGAAGGTCGGCGGCCAGTGCGTGCCGGTCTATCCGCACGACTACGTGAAGACCAACACGGTGTTCGAGGCCGTCAAGGCCGGCGTGCCGAACGCCTACACCGCGTGGGCGGACAAGCACGCGTGGGGCTACGACTGGCTGAACGGCCCGTCGGGTACCGGCGTCGACGATCTGATGCGCACCGAGATCAACTCGATCGACCCGGCGACGAACACGGCCTACACCGACGTCTATTCGCACACGGCGCGCTTCGACAACCTGCACGTGCAGGCGCTGGTCAACCAGATTGACGGCCGCGATTCGACGGGCACGAAGAACGCGCCGGTGCCGACGCTGTTCGGCGCCAACTTCCAGACGCTGAGCGTCGCGCAGAAGGCGCCGGTCGCGAAGGGCGGCGGCTACCTCGACGCGAACTTCACGCCGAACGGCCAGGTCGCGAACGCGATCACGTACGTCGACAACTCGATCGGCCGCATCGTCGCCGAGCTGAAGCAGCGCAACCTGTACACGTCGACGGCCGTGATCGTCACGGCGAAGCACGGCCAGTCGCCGACCGATCACACGAAGCTCGTGAAGAACGGCGACACGCTGACGAAGCTGCTCGAAGCGAACGGCTATCTCGACCCGAACGGCAACTTCGGCCAGAACAACACGACGACCGGCAACCCGAACGACGGCTCGGGCCTGGTCGGCACGGGCTTCGTGCAGACCGACGACGTCGGCCTGATCTGGCTGCGCGACCGCAGCCAGCGTACGGCCGTGGTGCAGACGCTGAAGGCGAACCTCGGCTGCAACGCGCCGGGGATCTGCGCCGACGGCGCGCAGGCATCCATCCTGTACGGCGCGGCGCTGGCCGACCGGTTCGGCGATCCGGCCAACGGCCGCACGCCGGACATCATCGTCCAGCCGAATCCGGGCGTGATCTACACGTCGAGCACGAAGAAGGACGAGGAACACGGCGGCAACGCGCCGGACGACAGCCACCTCGGCCTGCTCGTGTCGTACCCGGGCCTCCATCGTGCGCGTACCGTGAGCGATGTGGTCGGCACGAAGCAGGTCGCGCCGACGATCCTCGGGCTGCTCGGCGCCGAACCGAAGCTGCTGCACGCGGTCGTTGTCGAGAACACGCACGTGCTGCCGGGGCTCGGCATCGACCACTGACGCAACGGCACGGGCGGCACGGCGCAGTGTTACCGGCGCCGCCGTGCCGTCCGGGCGTGCCCGGCCATGCCGGGCACGCTCAGCGCTCCGCGCATGCGCCGAGGATCCATTCCCTGAAGCGCCGCAACGCGGCGCTCGTCTCCAGGCGCTCCGGCGCGTAGCACAGGTAGTGCCCCTGCGCGTCGACGTCGACGGGCGCGTCGAACGGTTCGACGAGCGCGCCGCTCGCGAGTGTGTCGACGATCAGGAAGCGCGGCACGAGCGCGAGCCCGAGCCCGGCTTGCGCGGCCTGGATCAGCACCGAATACTGTTCGAAGCGCGGCCCGGCCAGCGCGTTCATCCGGGCGACGCGATGGCGCTCCGCCCAGAGCGACCACGCGATTTCCGCCTGCTCGTGCACGAGCCGCGGCGCGGCGGCCGTGTCGGCGGGCGTGCGCAGCGCATGTCGCGCCGCGAATTCGCGGGAACAAACCGGCACGAACGTGCGGCCGTCCAGGTAATCGCAGCGGACGCCTTCCCATGCGCCGTCGCCATAGCGTATCGCCGCGTCGAGTCCGAACGGAAACACGTCGCCGTGCGCGAGATGGCGGCGAAAACTCAGCGTGACGTCCGGCGCGCCGGCCAGAAAGCGCGCGAGGCGCGGCACCAGCCACTTCGTCGTGAAGGTCGGCACGCTTGCGATCGTCAGCAGGTCGCTGTCCTCGCGCGCGCTCAGCAATTCGATCGACGCGTTGCCGATCTCGCGCAGCGGGCCGATCACGCGTGCGTGATAAACCTGCCCGGCCCGCGTGAGCGCGAGATTGCGCCCCTCGCGCACGAACAGCTTCACCCCGAACAGCGTCTCGAGATTCGCGATCTGCCGGCTGACCGCGCTCGGCGTCAGGCCCAGCTCGCGCGCCGCATACGAGAAGTTCAGGTACTTCACGGAAGTCGCGAACGCGTGCAACTCCGCGACGTTGGGAAACAGGTGCTTCACGGCGAACTATTCCTTGCGCGCACAGATCGATGCGGGCGTTGTACGTTTTTTTCATGACGATGCCATGTCGGATCCGCACACTGCGGCCGTCATGACAACGCGTGCCGGCCCTGCCCGGCGGGCGTTGCGTGACCCGTTCCGTGTCCGTCAGCGAGATTCGCCATGCATCCGCCAGCCGCTCCGGCCCTTGCCGAAGCTATTCCGATTCGTCGTAACAAACGGCCGCGCGCGATCGCGGGACGCCTGCTGCTGCAGGCGCTCGTCGCGGTCTTCGGGCTGTACCTCGCGTTGCCGATCGTGCTGCTGCTGATCGGCTCGGTCGGCCAGTCGTGGACGAACACGCTGCTGCCGACCGGCATCACGTCGCACTGGTTCGCGGACCTGGCCGCGAATCGCAGCTTCACCCGCGCATTCGGCACGAGCCTCGTCGTCGCGCTCGCCTGCTGCGCGATCAATGCCGTGCTGGCGCTGCCGCTCGCCTATGCGCTGCATCACCGCGCACTGGCCGGCCGCGGCTTCGCGGCGCGCATCGTGATGCTGATGCCGATCGCGGTGCCGGCGCTGACACTCGGGTTCGGCTACATCGCGATCTTCAGCGGCGATGCGCTGCCGTGGCTCGGCACGCTGCCGCTGATGATCGCCGCGCACGCGGTGCTGACGCTGCCGTACCTGCTGCAGACGCTGCTGAGCGACCTGCGCCACCTGGGGCTCGCGCATCTCGAGGCGTGTGCGGCGACGCTCGGTGCGACGCCGCTGCGCCAGTTCTTCACGGTCGTGCTGCCGAACCTGCGGCACAGCCTGTTTTCCGGCCTCGTGATGGTCGCCGCGCTGTCGATCGGCGAATTCCAGATCTCGAACCTGATCGCGGGCTTCCGTTACCGCAACTATCCGATCGTGCTGCTGCAGGCGTTCTACGGCGCGTCCGGGATGGCCTGCGCGGCCACCGTCGTGCTGCTCGTCCTTGCCGTGCTCGCGACGCTCGCCTCCGTCCTCACCGTGCCACGCCTGAAGTGAAACCGTCATGAGTCTCGATTTCGAAAACGTCAGCTTCCAGTATCCGGGCGCCCGTCACGGCGTCGACGCGGTCACGCTGTCCGCTGCCCAGGGCGAACTGCTCGCCGTGATGGGCCGCAGCGGCTCCGGCAAATCGACGCTGCTGCGCCTCGCCGCCGGCCTGCTCGACGGGTACGGCGGCCGTATCGCGATCGGCGGCCGCGACATGGCCGGCGTGCCGGTGTGGCAGCGCGAGGTCGGGATGGTGTTCCAGCACTACGCGCTGTTTCCGAACCTGTCGGTCGTCGACAACGTCGCCTACGGCCTGAAGATGCGCGGCATGGCCGCGGCGCCGCGCCGCCGCCGCGCGCTCGAGATGCTCGAACGCGTCGGCCTCGCCGCGCAGGCCGGACGCAGCACGGCGCTGCTGTCCGGCGGGCAGCAGCAGCGCGTCGCGCTGGCTCGCGCGCTCGTGATCGAACCGAAGCTGCTGCTGCTCGACGAGCCGCTCGCGGCGCTCGACGCCGGCATTCGCCACCAGCTGCGCGACGAGATCCGCGCGCTGCAGCGCGCATGCGGCGCGACGACGCTGCTCGTCACGCACGACCAGGACGAAGCGCTCAGCATGGCCGATCGCGTGGCGATCGTCGACGGCGGACGCATGCTGCAGGCCGGCACCCCGCGCGACCTGTACGAGCGTCCGGCGACCGCGCAGGTCGCGCGTTTCGTCGGCCATTCGACGCTGCTGCGCGGCCGCGTGCTCGCGCATGGCGCGGTCGACGTGCGGTTCACGACGCTGCGCGCGGATACGGGTGCGCACCGGCCGGGCGACCCGGTCGAGGTGCTGATCCGGCCGGAACACCTGCAGCCCGATCCACCCGAGTCCGTCGCGAACCGCATCGACGGCCGGGTCGGCGAGGTGCGCTACTTCGGCGCGACCCAGCGTTTCGACTTCGTACCGGCCGGCGCGACCGACGCACTGCTCGGCGAAGGGCGCGAGCTGCCCGCGCGCTGCGTGTCGATCGAGCCGCGCCATCTGCTCGTGCTGCCCGCCGCGTGAGCGCGGGCGACCCATTCATTCAACGGAGAATCACGATGTCTGCACGCCGCCACTTCCTTCATGCGACGCGCCGCCGCCTGCTGGCGCTCTGCGCGTTCGCGACCCTCGCGCCGGCGCTGGCCCATGCCGCGCCGCTGTATCCCGGCGAGGACGCGCTGTACGAGAAGGCCGCCGACGAAGGGCTCGTCGTGTCGTTCGACACGGGCCCGGAATGGGCGAACTGGAAGTCGCTGTTCGCCGAATTCCGCAAGCGCTACCCGAAGGTCGAGATCACGTACAACGACATCGGCTCGGCGGCCACGGTCGTCGCGCTCGACAAGTCGCGACGCCGCCCGCAGGCCGACACGGCGTACTACTTCGCGGCGTCGGCGCTCGATGCGACGGCCAAGGACGTCGTCGCGCCGTTCAAGCCGGTCAATTTCGACAAGCTGCCCACGGTGTTCCGCGCGGCCGACGGCCGCTGGTTCGCGGTGCATTCGCTGAACATCGCGCTGCTCGTCAACAAGAAGCTCGTGAAGAACGTGCCGCAGCGCTGGTCGGACCTGCTGAAGCCCGAATATCGCAATGCGGTCGTCTATCTCGATCCGCGCTCGACCGGGCAGGGGCAGGTCGCCGTGTTCGCCGCCGCCTATGCGAACGGCGGCAGCGTCGACAACCCGAAGCCGGGCGCGGATTTCTTCGGCAAGCTCAAGCAGGCGGGCAATGTGCTGCGTGTCGAGGGGACGACGCCGTACGCAAAATTCGTCAAGGGCGAGATTCCGGTCCTGATCGGCTACGAGAACGACGGGCTCAAGGCCAAGTACGCGGACGGCATGGGCGATGCGGCCGAAGTCGTGATCCCGCAGGACGGCAGCGTGTCGGCGCCGTACGCGATGAGTCTCGTGAAGAACGGCCCGAATCCGGCCGCCGCGCAGTTGTGGCTCAACCTCGTGATGAGCGACGTCGGGCAGGGGTTGTTCGCGCAGGGCTTCGTGCGTCCGGCCGTGCCCGGCACGCCGGTCGCGCAGGACGTCGCCGCGAAGCTGCCGAACGCGCCGCAGGTGCGTCCGCTCGACGTCGCGAAGGCCGCGGCGCACAAGGCCGAAGTCGACCAGCTCTGGTCGCAGGCCACGCTCGGCAAGTAAGGGGCGCGCGATGCGGGTTTCGTCCATGCAGCGCGGCGTCCTGCGCCGCTACGGCGCGGTGCCGGCGGCCGGGCTGTTCGCGGCGTGCTTCGTGCTGCCGCTCGCCGCGCTCGTCGGCGCCGCGTTCGACGGCGGCGGTCGTGCGTTCGCCGCGGTGTTCGGCGATCCGCTCGTCGCCGACGCGATCGTGCGCTCGCTGGCGCTCGCGATCGGCGCCGGCACGCTGTCGGTCGCCGTCGGCGTGCCGGTCGCGTTCGTGCTGGCCGGGCAGTCGCCGGCGCGGCGCCGCTGGTCGCTCGCGCTGCTCGGCGTGCCGCTTGCCTTCTCCGGCCTCGTGATCGCGTACGGCTTCATCCTCGTGTTCGGCCGCGCCGGCTTCGTGACGATGCTGCTGGCGTCGCTCGGCGCGGACCCGACCGTGGTCGGCGGCGCGATCTACACGATGCCGGGGCTCGCGTTCGCCTACGCGTACTACCTGATCCCGCGCGTCGCGCTGATGCTCTACCCGGCGCTCGCGAATCTCGACCGGCGGCCGCTCGAGGCGGCGCTGACGCTCGGCGCGCGGCCGTGGCGCGCGTGGATCGACATCGCGTGGCGCGAGCTGTGGCCGTCGATCGCGTCGGCGTGGTGCCTCGTCGGTGCGATCGCGCTCGGCACGTACGGCACGGCGCTCGCGCTGGCCGGCACGCAGGTCAATATCCTGCCGCTGCTGATGTACCTGAAGCTGTCCGACGGACAGACCGATTTCTCGCAGGCCGCCGTACTGTCGATCGTGCTGACGGCGCTTTGCACCTGCGTTCTTGCACTGGGGGAAGGACTTGCACGGCAACGACGTCATTGAATGGTCGGACGACACGCGCGCCGCGCTGGCGCAGGTCGCGCAGCGACAGCGCGGCGCACGCCGGCACCGGATGCCGGTCGGCGTGATCGGGCCGCGCGACGCGACCGACGCGCAGCTCGCCGTCGCCGAGCGGATCGCGCACGCGATCGCGGGGACGGGCATCGCGATCGTCGGCGGCGGCAAGCAGGGCGTGATGGAGGCCGCGGCGCGCGGCGCGCGGGCCGCGGGCGGATGCGCGATCGGGCTGCTGCCCGAGGACGATGCGCGGGACGCGAATCCATACCTGTCGGTCGCGCTGCCGACCGGGCTCGGCATCACGCGCAATGCGCTGATCGCGCGCGCGTCGCTGTGCCTGATCGCGGTCGGCGGCGGTCTCGGCACGCTGTCCGAAATCGCGCTGGGGCTGCAATGGGGCAAGCCGGTGTTCGCGATCTGCGACGCGCCGCAGGTGCCGGGCGTCGAGCGTTTCGACGAAGCGGATCCGCTCGTCGCGCAGGTTGCGCGATGGCTGTCCGGTTCGGCGTAGGTCGGCATCCAGGCTGACGGGAACACGCGGACGCGAGCGGATCGGCATGCGGCACACGTTCCGGGCGCGGCGCGGTACCTTCTCCAGCGATTCCGATACGGCTCTCGCGCGATGCGAGGGCCGTTTTTTTGCGGCCGGCGGGTGAAGAAGGCGGGGGCGGTGCGGATGTTCCGGCGCGGGGCCTCGGTTGCGTGCCGGGCGCGCGCCGGCTTGAAATGGGGTGCGTCACGCGCCATATTGGCCGCGTACGCTGTTCTTCAACGATGCGAAAAGGAAATCCGATGCGTCTGCTGCTTGCCCTCTTGCTGCCGTGGTTCCAGTTTTTCACGATCGGCCGCCCGATCGCCGGCGTGATCTGCCTGATCCTGCAGCTCACGATCATCGGATGGCTGCCGGCCGCGATCTGGTCGGTGTATGCGCTGAGCCAGTACAAGACCGATCGCAAGATCGAGGCGGCGCTGCGCGAGCGGCGGTAAGCGGCGGCAGTTTCCCTCGACCGCTGCTTCCGGAGTTCAAGGGGCTCGATTCCTATTTCGGTAGAAATTTATATAATTCAGCTACGAAGAACGGCATGATTTGTATAGATTTCTGCTGAAATGAACGCTTCCTGCACGATCCAACTCCACGCCGATGGTATTTGGCACGACGTCGGCGTCGTCACCCTTTTCGGCGAGCCTGACGAGGGCTGGCGCAGTCGTGCCTATACGGGTTACGACGTCGAATGGATCGTTCGACATCAATTCGCCCGCGATGCGCACGCGATGGCATGCGGTTTTCCGGTCGATCTCGAGCCACTGGTGACGCCCCATTGGCCGATTTTCCTGATCGATTTGCTGCCGCAAGGCTTCGGCCGTCAGGAGTTGTTGCGCCGCCTCGATCTGCCGGAAACAGCCGAGGAGCGTGCCGACTGGCCGTTGCTGCTCGCGGGAGCCGGTAACTCGATCGGCAATCTGCGGATCAAGGAAGCCGCGCAGTGGCTCGCCGAGCGCCAGGGGCCGCGGCAAGGATTTACCGACGATGACGTTGCCGCACGCGGAGACGCATTCAGCGAATACCTCGCCGAACATGGATTCTTCGTCGCGGGCTCCTCGGGTGTGCAGGGCGAGTGGCCGAAGCTGCTGCTGACCCGTGCCGACGACGGACTGCTCTATCTCGATCACACGCTGCCCGATGCGCGCGCGGTCGCGCACTACATCGTCAAGTTCGGACGTGGCACGAACGAGCGTCTTGCACAGATCCTTCGTCACGAAGCGCCCTACATGGCATTGGCCCAGCGTCTTGGATTGCGCGTGCATGCGCCGCTGACGCTGCGCGATCGGTCGCTATTCATTCCGCGGTTCGATCGCGCGCGCGTTGGTGGCAGCGTTGTCCGGTTCGCTCAGGAAAGTATTGCGTCGCTGACCGGAAAAGCCGGCTTCGGCGTCGTGCCGAGTCACGACGAGGTGTGCGGGCATCTCGTGCGCCGATGCACGGATCCTCAAGCCGAGGTGGCCGAGTATCTGTGCCGCGACGTCGCGAATCTCGCGTTGGGGAACAAAGACAATCATGCACGGAACACGGCATTGCAACGCGACTTCGATGGACGCGTTGCGTTGACGCCGCTTTACGACTTCGCACCGATGTATCTGCATCCCGACGGCATCGCACGGCGCATCCGCTGGGAAGGAAATGACGGTGGTCAGCCAGACTGGGCGCGGGTACTCGATGCGGTCGTCCGGTCGAGCGAGCCGCAGGCGGGGGAGGCGCATGCCGCGCTGGATCGCGACGCATTGTGGGCACGGCTGCACGCAATGGCGCCGCGCTTGCAGGAGATCGCCGATCGGGGTGTCGATCTCGGACTGGAGCACGATGTGCATGCTTTCCTGAAACCGGGCATCGAGCGGCTCGCCCGCGAACTGGATGCACTGCGCTAGGCGAGGGCGACACGATGGACAAACGCTATAACGCGATGTCGCTTCCCGATCAGCTCGCGTTGCGCCGGCAAGCGATCGAGGACGTTCTCGCGCATCCCGAGTGGTCGCTGCGCGAATCCGTGCGTCATCTGAAGCAGACGATGCGGCTGACGAGCGCCGAAATGGCGAAGCTCGCCGGTGTGTCGACAAAGACGATTCAGGATATCGAGCAGGGCCGCAGCGACGGGACGGTTCAGACGATGAACCGCATATTCGGCATGCTGGGATTGAAGCTCGGCGTCGTGCGGCGGGCGCCGCAATAACGCACGCGGAGGAAGAGGCAGCGGATCACGCATCCATCGGGCGATCGATGCGCGCCGCGTCCGGGCCGCGCGCGTGACGCGATCGCCCGGCCGGCGCGCTGCCTTTTACTTCACCGCGAACAGCGTCAGGTTCATGAAGATCTTGAACGCATAGCCGAGCGTGACGGCGCCGAGCACGCCGCCCGCCCACAGGACGACGAACCACATCCAGCCGCGCATCCGCGGCCGCGGCGCGTCGGGCCGGCGGGCGGCGGGATCAGTGGTGGTAGTAATGCTGGTCTTCATGGCGCACCTTGCCTCGGAATACCCAGTAACCCATCGTCGTGTAGGCGATGATGATCGGGAGGATAACCGCTGCGCCGACCAGCGTGAAGGTCTGGCTCGACCGCGGCGCCGCCGCTTCCCAGATCGTCATCGTCTGAGGAATCGCATACGGGAACATCGTGACGAGCAGGCCGACGTAGCCGAGCAGCACGAGTGCCAGCGCGAGCACGAACGGCGTCATGTCGTGCCGGTGGCGTACCGCGCGACGCATCCACACCGCGCACCCGGCGACCAGGAACGGCACCGGCAGCAGGCGCCAGAACAGCCCCGAATCGAACCAGCGCTGCGCGACCGCCGGATCCTGCAGCGGCGTCCACAGGCTGACGACCGCGATGAAGCCGAGCAGCACGACGGTCAGCGGCCACACGACGCGATGCAGGCGCCGCTGCAGGTCGCCTTCCGTCTTCGCGACGAGCCAGCAGCAGCCGAGCAGCGCGTACGTGACGATCAACCCGAGGCCCGTCAGCAGGCTGAACGGCGTGAGCCAGTCGAATGCGCCGCCGGCGTACACGCCGTCCTTCACGTCGATGCCCTGCAGGAACGCGCCGAGCGCGATCCCCTGGAACAGCGTCGCGCCGGCCGAGCCGCCGATGAACGCGAGATCCCACAGCTGCTTCGTGCGCCGCGCCTTCGCGCGGATCTCGAACGACACGCCGCGGAAGATCAGGCACACCAGCATGAAGATCAGCGGCAGGTACAGCGCCGACAGCACCGTCGAATAGACGATCGGGAACACCGCGAACAGCCCGGCGCCGCCGAGCACGAGCCACGTCTCGTTGCCGTCCCACACGGGCGCGACGGTGTTCATCATCAGGTCGCGTTCCTTCTCGTCCGGGAAGAACGGGAAGACGATGCCGATGCCGAGGTCGAAGCCGTCGAGCACGACGTACATGAAGAGCCCCAATGCGATGATCGCGGCCCAGATTACGGTGACGTCCATAGGTTTTCTCGTTTGCGGAAGTGGGTGGGCTCAGACGGTCTCGATCAGCTCGTCGACGGCCGACATCGGGCGGCGCGCGGTGTGATCGGGGCGCGTGTCGGGCTCGCCGTGCCGCGCGTCGTGCTTGACGTCGGGCAGCGCGGGGCCGGCCTTCATCAGCTTCAGCATGTAGTACACGCCGGTGCCGAACACGAGGAAGTAGACGATCACGAACGTCATCATCGACAGGCTGACCTGCTGCACCGACAGCGGCGACACGGCCTGCGCGGTGCGCATCACGCCATACACGACCCACGGCTGGCGGCCCGCTTCGGTCGTCACCCAGCCCGCGAGCAGCGACACGAAGCCGGTCGGGCCCATCACGAGCGCGAGGCGCTGGAACCACTTCGATTCATACAGGCTGCCGCGGCGGCGCAGCAGCCACGCGAGCGCGGCGAGGCCGATCATCGCGAAGCCGAGGCCGACCATGATCCGGAAGCTCCAGAACACGACCGTCGAGTTCGGACGATCCTCGGGGCGGAATTCCTTCAGCCCGCGGATCTCGCCGTCCCAGCTGTGCGTGAGGATCAGGCTGCCGAGGTGCGGCACCTGCACCGCGTAGCGGGTCGTTTCGGCCTTCATGTCCGGAATGCCGAACAGGTTGAGCGCCGTGCCGCCCTTTTCGGTTTCCCACAGCCCTTCGATCGCGGCGATCTTCGCGGGCTGGTGCTTCAGCGTGTTGATGCCGTGCTGGTCGCCGATCACGGCCTGCAGCGGCGCGAGCACCAGCAGCAGCCACAGCGCCATCGAGAACATCTTCTTCACGCCCTTGTCGCGGCGGCCCTTCAGCAGGTGCCACGCGCCCGTCGCGGCCACCACCAGCGCGGCGACGATGAACGCGGCGATCGCCATGTGGAACAGGCGGTACGGGAACGACGGGTTGAAGACGATCGCGAACCAGTCGGTCGGCACGACGCGGCCGTCGACGATCTCGAAACCCTGCGGCGTCTGCATCCAGCTGTTCGACGCGAGGATCCAGAACGTCGAGATCAGCGTGCCGATCGCGACCATCAGCGTCGCGCCGAAGTGCGCGCGCGGGCTGACGCGGTTCCAGCCGAACAGCATGATGCCGAGGAAGCCGGCTTCGAGGAAGAACGCCGTCATCACCTCGTACATCAGCAGCGGGCCGGTGACCGAGCCGGCGAAGCTCGAGAAGCCCGACCAGTTGGTGCCGAACTGATAGCTCATCACGACGCCGGAAACCACGCCCATCCCGAACGCGACCGCGAAGATCTTCGACCAGAACAGGCAGAGTGTCTTGTAGTACTGCTTGCCGGTCTTCAGCCAGCGATATTCGAGCACGGCGATGAAGCTGGCGAGGCCGATGCTCAGCGCCGGGAAGACGATGTGAAAGGAGACGGTGAACGCGAATTGCAGGCGGGCCAGATCGAGGGCCGAAAATGCGGTGTCCATACCAGTTGACCGAGGCTTGACGATACCCGCCGGCGGGGTGCCGGCGGACCCCGGCCGGAGGGGGCATCGGGGTTGGCTGGAGTATGTGCCGCGATGTTGCGCCGCGAAATGCGCCAACTCGTCGCAGATGTCCAGCCCGGCGCGCGCGGTTTCGGGATAAATCGTTGATTCGTATCAAGATCGCGGCGCGCGCCGCAGGCGGGCCGTGGCGTGGCGGTCTGCCGCACGTGCGGCAATATGGCGCGTCGCATCACGGGAACGATGCGGCGTGCGCGAAGGCGCCGCGCGATGCATCGGCAAGCGCTGCGCGAATTGCGTACACTCTGAGTCTCGTTTCGGCAGGGCCGGGCGCATCGGTACCGGTCCGCGTTCACTCAGGGCACGAAGATGATCGATTTACGCAGCGATACCGTGACACGTCCGAGCCAGGCGATGCTGGCCGCGATGACCGCCGCCGAAGTCGGCGACGACGTATGGGGCGACGACCCGACCGTGCTGCGTCTGCAGGCGGTCGCGGCCGAGCGGGCCGGCAAGGAAGCCGGCCTGTTCTTCCCGAGCGGCACGCAGAGCAACCTCGCCGCGCTGATGGCCCATTGCGAACGCGGCGACGAATACATCGTCGGCCAGCTCGCGCACACCTACAAGTACGAAGGCGGCGGCGCGGCCGTGCTCGGCAGCATCCAGCCGCAGCCGATCGAGAACGCGCCTGACGGCACGCTGCCGCTCGCGAAGATCGCCGCGGCGATCAAGCCGCTCGACAATCACTTCGCCCGCACGCGCCTGCTCGCGCTCGAAAACACGATCGGCGGCCAGGTGTTGCCGGACGGCTATGTGCAGGAAGCCGTCGCGCTCGCGCGCAGCCGCGGGCTGGCCACGCACCTCGACGGCGCGCGCGTGTGCAATGCGGCCGTCGCGTCGGGCCGTCCGATCGCGGAACTGTGCGCGCCGTTCGATACCGTGTCGATCTGCTTCTCGAAAGGGCTCGGCGCGCCGGTCGGTTCGGTGCTGGTCGGCAATCGCGCGCTGGTCGAGCGCGCGCAGCGCTGGCGCAAGGTGCTGGGCGGCGGGATGCGGCAGTCGGGCATTCTCGCGGCGGCCTGCCTGTATGCGCTCGACCACAATGTCGAGCGGCTGGCCGACGATCACGCGAACGCCGCGCATCTCGCGGCAGGCCTCGCGCGCATCGAGCCGGTGAAGGTGCTGTCGCATGCGACGAACATGGTGTTCGCGCAATTCCCCGAAGCCGATTGCGCGCCGCTCGAGGCATGGCTCAAGGCGCGCGGGATCCTCACGCAGATGCTGTACGCGTCGCGCTTCGTCACGCACTGCGACGTGTCGCGCGCGGACATCGATACCTTCATCGATGCGGTCGGCGCGTATTTCGCGCAGCGGCGGACGTAAAGCGGAATGCGCCGGCCGGCGGGGGCGCCGGCGCGTCGTGGCGCGAAGCAGGAGCAGGGAGGCGACGGGGGCGGCGATGCGGCCCGTCTGTCGATATCTGGCGTGCCGGCGGGTTACGCTTGCCGGGGCATGTCGGCGGGCGGCGTGCCGTCGCGGAACAGTGATTTCAGCTGCGTGCGCAGTTCGGCGCTGTCGGTGTGCTGGTGCACCGAGACCGCGTGTTGCACGGCGGCCTCCAGCAGTTCGTTGTCGGAGTCGGCGGAAATTGCGACCGAGCAATTCATCGCGCTGGGAAACTCGCGGCAATCGATATAACGGCGGGGCATGATGTTCTCCTCACGGGAAAGGGAACGGCCGGATGTGCGTGATCGGCCGCGCGGCGCGTTCGCGGGGCCGATGGAAAAAGTATAGGCGGCGCGGCGGCGTTTCTCTTGGCCACGCATGCCGCACATGCCGCGCGACGTGCCGCGCCGGCGGTGTCGATCATCCGCTCGTCACGGCAGCGGCGCGAGCAATCGGCGCGCCGCTTCGACCACCCGTGCGGACAGCGACGCCATCGTCGGCGATTGCACGGTCCATGCGTGCCAGTACAGCGTGACGTCGGTCGGATGCAGCGGCGCGAGATCGACGAGCCCCTGCGCGTCGAGCGGTGTGCCGCCGAGCAGCGGCTCCGGCACCATCGCGTAGCCGAGCCCGTGCCGCACCGCCGCGAAATGCGCGTGCGTGCCCGGCACGTAGTGGCACGGATACGCGCCTTCGGGCAACCCGAACTTCTCCTTCAGGAACGAGGACTGCAGCGTGTCGCGCCGCGAATACGCGACGACCGGCGCATCGCGCGCGCCCGTGCGGTTCAGGCCGCGCGGAAACCAGCGCAGCGCGAACGCGGCGGCCGCGAGCAGCCGGTAGCGCATCGTGCCGAGCGGCGTCGCGACGCAGCCGCGCATCGGCTTCGGCTCGGTCGTCACGCAGCCGACGGCCATCCCGCTTTCGAGCAGCGCGAACGTGTGGTCCTGGTCCTCGACGATCAGCTCGAACAGGATGCGCTCGCCCGCGAGCACCGACGTCAATGCGGGCAGGAACCAGGTGCCGAGGCTGTCGGAGTTCAGCGCGATCGTGACCGAGATCGGCGATTCGCGCTCGGTCGCGAGCGTGCTTTGCAGGTCGGCCTGCAGCAGCGCGACGCGGCGCAGGTGCTGCAGCACGCGCTGCCCGGCCGCCGTCGGCCGGCACGGCCGCGTGCGCAGCACGAGCGGCGTGCCGAGGCTCGCCTCCAGCGCGCGGACCCGCTGCGTGACGGCGGACGCGGTCACGTGCAGGCGCACGGCGGCCTGCTCGAAGCTGCCGGTGTCGGCGACGGCCAGCAGCGCGGCGGCTTGCTTCGGATCGATCGTCAGAGACATGTCGACGCAATTCTTGTGAACGTAAGACGAGAACAGGCGGTAGTGTAAGGCAGCACGTGCGACGGACCGGGTGCGGCGTGACGTCTCGCCGCGTGCAACGACGCCGGTGGCACGCGCGTTTTGAACTACGCTGTATGAAACGTGTGCGCCGCGAGCCGGCGCTACACGCGGTGCGGGTTGCATGACCCGCATCCTCTACCCGACCGACACGCCCAGCCGACGGAGCGACTTCGCGATGATCTTCCGGCAACTCTTCGACCCGCAATCGTCGACCTACACGTACCTGCTCGCCGACCGCCCATCGCGCGAAGCGTTGCTGATCGACCCGGTGTTCGAGCAGGTGCGCCGCGATGCGGCGCTGCTCGACGAGCTCGGGCTGCGGCTCGTCGCGACCGTCGATACGCACGTGCACGCCGATCACGTGACGGGTGCGTGGCTGCTGAAGCAGCGCACCGGCAGCGCGATCGCGATTTCGGCCGCGAGCGGCGCGCAGGGCGCCGACCGCTACCTGAACGACGGCGATCGCTGCGCATTCGGCGCGCGCTACCTGACCGTGCGCGCGACGCCGGGCCACACGAGCGGCTGCATCAGCCTCGTGCTCGACGATGAATCGATGGCGTTTACCGGCGACTGCCTGCTGATTCGCGGCACCGGCCGCACCGACTTCCAGCAGGGTGACCCGCGCGCGCTGTATCGCGCGGTGCACGGCCGCCTATTCACGTTGCCGGCTGCATGCCTGCTGTATCCCGCGCACGACTATCGCGGGCTCACGGTCACGAGCGTCGGCGAGGAGCGGCGCTTCAATCCGCGCCTCGGCGGCGATCTCAGCGAGGACGATTTCGCGGGCTACATGCGCAACCTCGGGCTCGCGCATCCGCGCCAGATCGACGTCGCGGTGCCGGCGAACCTGCAGTGCGGGCTCGCCGCGAACGCGCCCGACGTGCAGGCGGCGCCCGACTGGGCGCCGCTCGTCTATACGTTCGCCGGGTTCTGGGAAATCGATCCGCAGTGGCTCGAGGATCACCTGCCGGCGGTGCAGGTCGTCGACGTGCGCGAGCCGGACGAATTCACGGGCCCGCTCGGCCACCTGCCGGGCGCGACGCCGATTCCGCTCGGCGAACTGGCCGCGCGCACCGGCGAACTCGCGCGCGACCGGCCGATCGTGACCGTGTGCCGCGCGGGCGGCCGCTCCGCGCAGGCGACCGTGATCCTGCTGAAGGCCGGCTTCGATGCCGTCGCGAACCTCGGCGGCGGGATGCTGCGCTGGCGCGGCGAAGGCCGCGTCGTGATGGATGGCCGGTCGTAGCGGCGCGATGCCGCGCAACGGAAAAAAAAATGTTCGGCCCGGTGTCGATTCGGCCCGGCGCCGTTCGTCGTCAAGGTATCCGATCACGTGGCGCCGCATCACGCGGCGCCGAAACCCCGAGAGACCCACGATGACGCCGACGCTTTACGCCCATCCCTTTTCGTCCTATTGCCAGAAGGTGCTGACCGCGCTGTACGAGAACGGCACGCCGTTCGACTATCGCGTGCTCGCGCACGACGATCCGAAGCCGATGCAGGAACTGGCCGCGCTGTGGCCGCTGAAGCGCTTCCCGGTGCTCGTCGACGCGGGCCGTACCGTGATCGAGGCGACGATCATCGTCGAGTATCTCGATCTCTACCACCCGGGCCCCGCGCGGCTGGTGCCCGACGACCGGCGCGCGGCGCTGGAAGTGCGGATGATGGATCGTTTCTTCGACAACTATGTAGCGACGCCGCAGCAGAAGGTCGTGTTCGATGCGTTGCGGCCGGAACACGAGCGCGATGCGCGGGGTGTCGCCGATGCGCGCGCGATGCTCGAAACGTCGTACGCATGGCTGGATCGCACGATGGCCGATCGCGAATGGGCGGCCGGCGACCGTTTCAGCCTCGCCGACTGCGGCGCGGCGCCGTTCCTGTTCTACGCGGACTGGACGCACCGGATCGATCCGTCGTTCGCGAACGTGATCGCATATCGCCGGCGGCTGCTTGCGCGGCCGTCGTTCGCGCGTGCGGTCGACGAAGCCCGGCCGTATCGCTCGTTCTTCCCGCTCGGGGCGCCCGACCGCGACTGACGTGCGCGGCCGCCGTCGCCGCGGCGGCGACGATCCGGACGGCGGCGCGCGCCGGGCGCGATGCCGCCGCGCAGGGCCGGCAGCGCGTGCCCGGGCGTCGTGTCGACAGCAGCGGATGCATGGCGGCGCCGTCCCGTCACATCGCCGTATGCTTGACCGACTGCGCGAGCGTCAGCAGTTCGTCGAACTGCGTGATCAGCTCGAAGCACAGCAGGAACGCGAGCGTATAGGCCGGCGCGGGGAAGCGCCGGATCGCCTCCAGCACCTGCGGCGCGAAGCGCGATCGAATCGCATCGCGCGTCAGCAGCCACGCGAGCGCGATGCCGATCGCGGCACCGGCGATCAGGTCGGTCGGGTAGTGATAGCCGAGATACGCGCGCGGCACGCAGATGAACACGACCGCGTACAGCAGCGAGAACACGCCCGCGCGTCGCGCGATGATGAAGATGCCCGTCGCGATCGCCATCCACAGCATCGCGTGATCGCTCGGAAACGAACTCCAGGCCTGCAGCGTGGCCGCGCGCAATTCCTCGGACGGGAAGTGCAGGTGCAGGTCGGGGTTGTAGATCGGCCGCACGCGGAACGGCAGGACTTTCGCGAGCAACCGGCCGAACGCGAGCGCGACGAGCCCGCTCGCGACCGTCGCGATGACCAGCTCGCGTTGCCGTTCGCGCTGCGGTCCCGGCTGGAACCACAGCCAGCACAGCACGGGGATCAGGACGAAGCCCTTGAACGTATAGAGGCCGGCGATCACGCGGATCGCATGATTCATCAGCGGTCCGAACGTAATGTGGGTGAGGAAGATCTGGATCGTGGTGTCGAAATTGTTCATGTTCTGCGACCCCGGCGGACACGCAGCACAGGACATGCGACCGGCAGGGATCAGGAAGCGCGCTCGCACCGGAGCGCAATGGGGGGCAAGTATGTCACCGGTAATTTCGAAGAAAATGGGAAAAAATACCGGGAATCCCCTGAGAACACGTACTTTGCCGATGGGGCCGGATTGCGGACGGCCGTGCGGTGCGGCCGTGGGAAATGATCCGATGATTGCGCGCGCGTGCCGGACGCGGGCGAAAAAATAATCGGTTGAACTGCGCAATCCGGCGACGCGTTCCGAATATTGCATCGGATGAACGAATGCCGGCTGTCTGTCGCACGAATCGGCCGTGCCGCGCGGGGCCGCACAGCACCGATCGAAAATAAAAGAAAAGGCGGGCAACCCCTGCGGCCCCGTTCGCCTTCCAATCGCGAAGCCGAAAATCGACGGCGCCACGTGCGCACGGCCAGTGCCGCTGGCGGCGTCGTCGGCGCCGGCGCGATCACCGCATGCCGGTCAAGTTGCGCGAGCAACGAACCGCCGAGCGCGGCGCCGCTCGTCATCCCGATGAACATGCCGAGAACAGCACGCGCATCGAGGCGGCTGCGCGTCGAACGACGCGACACGTGAGCCGCCAGCGCCGAGGCGCGCCGTCAGCCGCGCCGGATGCCTTCGGGCAGCGCGCTGATGCGGCGCACTTCGGGCGAGTCGAGCCACGCGCGGGACGTCGCGCAGTCGACGAACATGTCGGTCGCATCGTCGCCCCAGAACAGGTCGCCGTCGAGTTCGAAGGTCGGCACGCCGAACACGCTATGCGCGATCGCCTGATCGGTGTTCGCGCGCAGCGCGTCCTTCACCGCTTGCGCGTCGACCGCCGTCACGCCTTCCGGAAAGCCGACCGCCTCGCACAGCGCGGCGAAACCCTCTGGCGTCGATACGTCCTGGCCGTCGCGCCAGATGTGCCGGAAGATCCGCCGGATCGCATCGGGCGTGTTGCCCATCGCGATCGCGAGACGCAGCGGCCGGATCGGGTTGAACGGATGCGCGGGCGGCATCCGGAATGGAATGCCGAGCTTGTCCGCGCGGTACTGCGCGTGGCGATAGGTGAAGATGCGCTTTGCCGCGATCT
This sequence comes from Burkholderia sp. SCN-KJ, assembly GCF_024656005.1. Classification (NCBI taxonomy): domain Bacteria; kingdom Pseudomonadati; phylum Pseudomonadota; class Betaproteobacteria; order Burkholderiales; family Burkholderiaceae; genus Burkholderia; species Burkholderia sp. SCN-KJ. Next base: position 141,044 of record NZ_JANKOG010000007.1, on the reverse strand, counting down.
CGGCCGGCGCTTTCTGGCCCCAGTGCGTGAGCACGGCGCCGAGCACGATCGGTTTCGGCTCGTAGGCGGCGGCAGGCGGCAATTGGTCGAACCGTTCCTGCTGCAGGTAGGCGAACGGCGAGACGAAATCGAAATACCAGGTGGCGGTGCGCGGGGCGTTCATCGTGGGGTTCCCTTGTGCGTGTCCGGACGGCAGTGGCATGGGCCGCGCCGGCGGGCGGCGCGCTGCATGCGGCAGCGGCCAGTGTCGCATGCGGCTGGCGTTTGCGCTGCCGCGTCGCCGGACGCGCGTGCCGGCTAGGACTGCGCGGGTTCGCCCGCCGCCGCGGTGAAGCGCGCGAGACTGTCGCGCACGGCCTGCGCGTCGTAGCGCGCGCCGGCGCCACCGAGCGCGACGGTCGCCTTCTGCGCGAGCGGCAACAGCAGCGCGAGCGCCGCGGCCATCGCCGGCGCGGCGGCCAGCCGCGATTTCGGGCCGGACACCGTGAGCGCGCCGACGCAATCGCCGGCCGCGCCGAACACCGGCACGGACGCCGACGCCGTCTCCGGGTCGCGCTCGCCGTACGACGCGGCCCACAACTGTTCGCGTATGTCGTTCCAGCGTGCATCGTGCGGGTCGGTGAACGCGAGCAGCACCTTCCCGGACGCCCCCTGGTGAACCGGAAACTCCTCGCCGACCCGGATCGACACGCGCACCGTCCGCGCGGGTTCGACGCGGTAGAGCACCGAGCGCATCTCGCCGTGGCGCACGTAGAACGACGCCGTTTCGCCGAGTTCGCGGCTCAGCGTCTCGAGCAGCGGTTCGACGACCGGGCCGACCCGGAACGAGCGCTGATACAGCGCGGCGAGCCGCAGCGGCTCGTGTCCGATCGCGTACTGGCCGTCGTCGAGCTTGCGCATGAAGCCGCCGTGCTCGAGCGCGGCGAGCAGGCGCAGGATCGTGCTCTTGTACAGCCCGGTGCGGCGCGACAGTTCCGCGAGCGACAGCCGGTCGTCGGTTTGCCCGAACGCATGGAGGATCGCGAACGCGCGATCGAGGACGGCGACGCCGCTGGAGGCGTCGGCCGACGAGTCGGGTGCTGCGCCGGTGTGTTCTGCGGGGAGCGAGGTCGGAGGCACGGCTTGCTGGTCCTTGGGTGACGGTCGATCCACTATATCGTTCTGTCTGATAGAACACAAGTTCCAGAAAATCGCAATTTCACGGGTATACCCCGCTTACAGGCGATTCGACGCGCCTCTAAAGTTCCGTCAAATAGAACGTTGTTCTTTTGAATAGAACTATGAGGTGTCGAATGAGCGTTTCCGGGTATCCAGAGGTGCTGGTCAGCGAGGTCGGGCCGCGAGACGGCCTGCAGAGCATCAAGGCCGTGATGCAGACGGCCGACAAGCTACGGTGGATCACCGCGCTCGCCGCGGCCGGCCTGCGCGAGATCGAGGTCGGGTCGTTCGTGCCCGCGCGGCTGTTGCCGCAGATGGCCGACGTGCGGGAAGTCGTCGCGCATGCGCTGGCGATTCCCGGGCTGCACGTCGCCGCGCTCGCGCCGAACCTGCGCGGCGCCGAAAGCGCGTTCGAGGCGGGCGTCCACAAGCTGACGTTGCCGGTCTCGGTGACCGAGGCGCACTCGCTGGCGAACATCCGCAAGACGCCGGCGCAGATGATCGACGAGGTGCGCGCGATCGTCGCGCTGCGCGATGCGCGGTTTCCGTCGGTGCGGATCGAGGCCGGCGTGTCGGTCGCGTTCGGTTGCACGCTTGCCGGCGCGGTCTCCGACGACGAGACGATCGCGATGGCGGCTGCGATGGCCGAATGCGGGGTCGACGAGATCGGTCTGTCCGATACGAGCGGCTATGCGAATCCCGTGCAGGTGCGCCGGCTGTTCGCGCGCCTGCAACGCGAAGTCGGCGACAAGGCCGGCGGCGCGCACTTCCACAACACCCGCGGGCAGGGGCTCGCCAACGTCGTTGCCGCGCTCGACGCCGGCGTGACGACGATCGACGCGAGCCAGGGCGGTCTCGGCGGCTGCCCGTATGCACCGGGCGCGACCGGCAACATCGTCACCGAGGATCTCGTGTTCCTGCTGGAGTCGATGGGGATCGACACGGGCATCGACGCCGATGCGCTGCTCGCCGCGCGCGCGATCCTGCACGCGGCGCTGCCTGCCGAGCCGCTGTACGGCCACGTGCCGGACGCGGGGCTGCCGAAGGGATTCCGTTACGCGGACGGCCGTGCGCCGTCGGCGGCCCAGCCGGAAGGTTGCCTGACGGGAGTCGCGCAATGAACGATCGCCAACCGGCCGCGGCGCTGCCGTACGAAGGCGTGCGCGTGATCGAGATGACGCACATGGTGATGGGCCCGACCTGCGGCATGCTGCTCGCGGATCTCGGCGCGGAAGTCATCAAGATCGAACCGATCGCGGGCGACAGCACGCGTGCGCTGCGCGGTTCCGGCGCGGGCTTCTTCGGGATGTTCAACCGCAACAAGAAAAGCCTCGCGGTCGACGTGAAGGATCCGCGCGGGCTCGAGATCGTGCGGCGGCTCGTCGCGACGGCGGACGTGTTCAGCGAGAACTTCAAGAGCGGCACGATGGATCGGCTCGGGCTCGGCCATGCCGCGCTGTCCGCGCTGAATCCGCGCCTGGTGTACGTGTCGCACAAGGGTTTCCTGCCGGGGCCGTACGAACATCGCACCGCGCTCGACGAAGTGGTGCAGATGATGGGCGGTCTCGCGTACATGACGGGCCCCGAAGGCCGGCCGTTGCGTGCGGGCTCGAGCGTGAACGACATCATGGGCGGGATGTTCGGCGCGATCGGCGCGATGGCCGCGCTCGCGCAGCGCGAACGCACCGGCCGCGGCCAGCAGGTGCAGAGTTCGCTGTTCGAGAACAACGTGTTCCTCGTCGCGCAGCACATGATGCAGTTCGCGGTGACGGGGCAGGCCGCGTCGCCGATGCCGAGCCGCATTTCCGCGTGGGCGGTCTATGACGTGTTTTCGGTGAGGGACGGCGAGCAGATCTTTCTCGCGGTCGTATCGGACACGCAATGGGCGCTGTTCTGCGATGCATTCGGCCTCGCCGCGCTGAAGGACGATGCGCGTCTTGCAACCAACAACTTGCGCGTGCAGGCCCGCGAGTGGCTGCTGCCCGAACTGCGTGCGCGGCTCGCCGCGCATTCGGCCGCGGAGATCGGCGCGATCTTCGAATCGATCGGCCTGCCGTATGCGCCGATCACGAAGCCGCAGGACCTGTTCGACGATCCGCATCTGCTCGCGACGGGCGGGCTCGAAGCCGTGACGCTGCCGGCCGACGCGAGCAGCGCCGGCCGGCCGGTCGACACGCGTACCGCGCTGCTGCCGCTCACGCTCGCGGGCGAGCGCCTGCGGCTGCGCGCGGCGCCGCCCGCGCTCGGTCAGGACACGTGCGCGTTGCTCGGCGAACTCGGCTATACGCCGGACGAGGCCCGGGCGCTGATCGCAGCCGGCGTCGTCGCCGGGTCGCACGGACACGGCGCGGACGGCCAACCGCCGGACGTGGCGGCCGATGCGCCTTCGGCGAACGAAGTGGCGAGCGCGTAGCGCCGCCGCGATCCATCGAACGAACAAAAGGCGTCGTGCCCGTGCGATCGCGCGGGCACGGAGCGCCGCATCCACGGAGACAACCATGACATCCGCTTCCCCGGCGCTGGCCGCCGATCGCGAAACCGACGCGTCGATCGAGCAACGGGCCGTGCGCAAGGCCGCGTGGCGTTTCATTCCGCTGCTCGCGCTCGCGTACTTCTTCAACTACCTCGACCGCACGAGCGTCGGGTTCGCGGCGCTCACGATGAACCGCGATCTCGGCTTGACCGCGACGCAGTTCGGCTGGGGCGCGGGCATCATGTTCGCCGGCTATTGCGTGTTCGAGGTGCCGAGCAATCTCGCGCTGTATCGCTTCGGTGCGCGCCGTTGGCTCGCGCGCATCATGATCACGTGGGGGCTGATGGCGGCGGCGACCGCGCTCGCGACCGGGCCGACGAGTTTCTATGCGATCCGGCTGCTGCTCGGCATCGGCGAGGCCGGGTTCTTTCCGGGCGTGATCTTCTTCCTCGCGGTGTGGTTTCCGGCGAGTTACCGCACCCGCGTGCTCGCGTGGTTCACGGTGTCGACACCGCTGTCGTCGCTGATCGGCGGCCCGTTGTCGACGTGGCTGCTGCAGCTCGACGGCGCGCTCGGCCTTGCGGGCTGGAAGTGGATGTTCATCGTCGAAGGGCTGCCCGCGTGCGCGCTCGGCTTTTTCGTGCTGAAGCTGCTGTCCGATTCGCCCGCGGATGCCGCGTGGCTGTCGAGCGACGAGCGTGCCGCGCTGCAGCGCGCGTTCGAGCGCGAAGGCGCGGCCGCCGGCCGCAAGAAGCACTTCGGCGTCGCGCTGCGCGACGTGCGCGTGTACGTGCTCGCGCTGATCTCGTTCGGCTTCACGATGGGTTCTTACGGGATCGGCATCTGGTTGCCGCAGATGCTCAAGGCGCACGGCATGTCGACGATGCAGACGGGCTGGCTTTCCGCGGTGCCGTACTTCTTCGCGACCGTCGCGCTGCTGTGGTGGGCGAAGCGGGTGGACCGGCGCGGCGGCCCGGTCGCGAACCTGGCGATCGGGCTGGCCATCGGCGCGGTGGCGCTCGGCGTGTCGACCCACTTCCTGACGCTCGGGCCCGCACTCGTCGGCATCACGCTCGCGCTGATCGGCACGATTGCCGGCCGTACGATCTTCTATACGCTGCCTTCGCGCTTCCTGTCCGGCCAGGCGGCGGCCGGCGGGCTCGCGCTGATCAATTCGATCGGCGCGCTCGGCGGATTCGCGGGCCCTTATCTCGTCGGCTACCTGAAGGACGGCTTCGGCACCTTCACGGCCGGGATGCTCGGCCTCGCGATCGTGCTGGCGATCACGACGCTGCTCACGCTGTCGCTGTACGCATTCGACCGGAGCGAATGACATGGATGCGACCATTTCGATCAAACGACGCCGGTTGCTCGGTGCGGCCGCCGCATCGCTTGCGCTCCCTGCATGGGCCGATACGCGCGCGCCGGCTGAAAACGGACCCTCCCGCATGACGACCCAAGGCAACTATCTCGCAGTGCGAAGCAACTGGCTCGCGTCTGCGCTCGAACCCGCACTCGATCCGGATCTGCCGATCGTCGATGCGCATCATCACTTCTACGAGCGGCCGGGCTGGATCTACATGCTCGACGACTATCTGCAGGACGCGCGATCCGGCCACAACGTCCAGGCATCCGTCTACATGCAGGCGCTGACGCGCTATCGCGACGCGGGCCCGGCCGAACTGAAGCCGGTCGGCGAGACGGCCTACGTCGCCGGCGTGACGGAGCCGCTGCAACGCAGCGGCCCGGCCGTCGCGAAAGGCATCGTCGGGCACGCGGACCTGCGGCTCGGCGAGCGCGTGCGCGACGTGCTCGAAGCGCATGTCGACGCGGGGCGCGGACGCTTTCGCGGCGTTCGACACCTGAGCACCTGGGATGCCGATCCGTCGCTCGCCAACCCGTTGTCGGCGGTGCCGCGCGGGCTGCTGCTAGACCCCGCGTACCGGGCCGGCGTCGCGCAGCTCGCGCCGCTCGGTCTGTCGTACGACGCGTGGCTGTTCTTTCCTCAATTGCCCGAGCTGTTTGATCTGGCGAAGGCGAACCCCGACACGCGGATCGTCGTCAATCACTGCGGCGGCGTCGTGCGGATCGCGAGCTACGCGGACCAGCGGCCGGAAGTCTTCCAGCGCTGGTCGGCATCGATGCGCGAACTCGCGCAGCTGCCGAACGTATTCGTGAAGGTCGGGGGCCTCGGCATGCGGATCAACGGGTTCGATTTCGAGAAGGGCGCGCGGCCGCCGTCGTCAGAACAGCTCGCCGCCGCGTGGAAGCCGTGGATGCTCACGTGCATCGAGGCGTTCGGCGCGAAGCGCTGCATGTTCGAGAGCAATTTTCCGGTCGACAAGGGCTCGTATTCGTACGTGAACGGCTGGAACGCGTTCAAGCGGCTGACCGCACACGCGAGCCCGGACGAGCGCGATGCGCTGTTCCGCGGGACCGTCTCGCACGCGTACCGGCTCGGTTGACGCGTACCGCGCACGTCGCGTCGCGCCAGCTAGCCCGTCTCGACCAGCGCCGCCAGCCGGGCGAGCGCCATGCGCCAGCCGGTCTCGTTGTCGGCCGCCGGCACGCCGGGCGGCACACCGTCGTGCACCGCGTCGACGCGTGTGCCGCCAGCTTCGTCGGACAGCGTGATCGTGATCGTCATCGCGCCGCGCAGCATCGGATCGTCGGTTTCGAACACGTCGATTTCGACGATCCGTTCGTCGGGCACGAGCGTCACGAAGCGGCCGTGATAGGTGTCGGTGTGCGCGGTGGTCTTGCCGGTGCCGTCCGACGGTTCGTCGTAGCTCAGCGACACGCGCAGCGCGCCGCCTTCGCGCGCGTCGTAGGCGAGCACGCGGCACGTCATGCCGTCCGGTACCTTCCATTGTTCGACGGCGTGCGGATCGAGCAGCGCGCGATAGACGCGCCCGCGCGGTGCGTTCAGGTGCCGGCTGACCCGGGTCGAATGCGTGTGCATCTGCAGCATGTGGCCTCCCGCGGAGCGCGCGCGACGGTGCACGCCGGATGCCGGCGTGTCGTCACGCTTCCTTCAGGAATCCTAGGCGCGCGCGCGGCGGCATGCAATGGCCCGCGCACGTGCTAATTCAGCGCAATGCGGACGCGAATTCGTCGAGCTGCGTGATGCAGGTGTTCCAGCCCTCGAAGAAGCCGAGGGCTTCGTGGCGCTCGCGCGTCGCGGCGTCGGGATGCATCACGCGCGCCTCGTAGCGGCAACCGGCGGCGTCATCCGCCATCGTGATGATCGCCGTGAAGCCCAGCCACGGCACCTGCGGCCGCCAGCCGCCCGCGAGCATCGACGTGAACGCGATGCGCGCTTCCGGCACGATGTCGAGGAAGCACCCGGGGTTGTCGCTCGTGCCGCCGTCGGGGCCGCGCATGAACGTGTGGAAGGCGCCGCCCGGGCGCAGGTCGAATGCACGGACTTCGGTGGTCCACGGTTTCGGGCACCACCATTCCTTCAGCAGTTCGGGATCGGTCCACGCGCGCCAGAGCGCCTGGCGCGGCGCATGCAGCGTGCGTGTGATGACGAGGTCATGAGCTTCGGCGGGGTCGACGTGGCGGGTTGACATGCGCGTGCTCCTCCTGGTGGCGGCGTTCGACGAATTCCACGAGACGATCGGCGCGCGCTTCCCACAGCGCGCGCTGCGCGGCGAGCCACTGCTCGGCTTCGGCCAGCCGGCCGCCGACCAGCTCGCAGGTGCGCGTGCGGCCGGTTTTCCGCGTCGTGACGAGGCCGCTGCGCTCGAGCACCGCGACGTGCTTCATCAGCGACGGCAGCGCCATGTCGAACGGCGCGGCCAGTTCCGAAACGGTCCGCACGCCGTTGCCGAGCGCGCTGACGATCGCGCAGCGCGTCGGATCGGCGAGCGCCTGGAATACGTCGTTGATGCCGGGTTGAAAGTTAGCCATGCGGCTAAGTATAGGCAATGCAACGGGAATTTTCGTCGCTTAGGATGATGGGGTGGCAACACGCGCCGACCGGGCCGGGCGTCGTGTTGCCGGGCATTCGCCGACGTTGCGCGGGGCGCGACCGCACGGCGGCATTCCATTCGATCCGGGCGCACGCCGGCCGAGCGCGCGCCCCGCCTGATATACCGGAGAGGGTATGACAGAACCTGTGACCGTCCGCCGCGTCGACGCGAGCGAAGCCCGCGCCTGCATCGACGCGCTGGCCGACGTGCTGATCGATTGCGTCGAAGGCGGCGCGTCCGTCAGCTTCATGTTGCCGATCGAACGCCCGACGGCCGTCGCGTTCTGGACGCGGGTTGCCGACGGCGTCGCGCGCGGCGAGCGCATCCTGCTGATCGCCGAGGACGCGGCCGGCCGGATCGTCGGCACCGTACAACTCGTGACCGCGCAGCCGGAGAACCAGCCGCATCGAGCGGACGTCGCGAAGATGCTCGTGTCGCGTCGTGCGCGCCGGCAGGGCGTCGCCGCGCGGCTGATGGCGGCCGCCGACGACGCCGCGCGCGCCGCCGGCAAGACCGTGCTCGTGCTCGACACCGTGACGGGCGGCGATGCCGAGCGCCTGTACGAGCGGGCCGGCTGGCAGCGCGTGGGCGTCGTGCCTAACTATGCGCTGATGCCCGACGGCGCGTTGTGCGCGACGACGTATTTTCACAAGCAGCTCGCGTAACGGGGCCGGATGCGGTCGCGATCCGGGTTGCGACCGGCGCGCGTGCGCGGCGGCGCAGCAGTACCGGCGCCGGAAGCCGGGTGAACCAGAAAAGCCGGCCGGCGGCGCCGCGGCTCCGATATATTCGTGCTGGAACACGTCACCGCCACGCCAACGGAATTGCCGCCTCGATGAAACGCTCCCGTATCGCCTTCGCCCTCACGGGCCTGCTCGTCGCGGTGCCGATCGCCGCCTACGCGCTCGTCAAGCCGCTGCGCGTCGTCGCGCCCGCGCTGCTGCCCGGCGTGTCATGCCCGAGCGCGGACATCTGCACCGACGATGCCGCGAAGCTCGGCATCGCGCAGCAGCTCTATCGCGACGGCTACGCGCGCGCGGCCGCGGCCGTCGGCCCGTTTCGCGACGCGCCGCGCGTCGTGTTCTGCTCGACGCGCGCGTGCGCCGACCAGTTCGGTCTCGGCGAACGCGCGGCACTGACGCTCGGGGATTTCGGCGTGGTCGTCGCGCCGCGCGGCTGGCAGACCTACTTTCTCGCCCACGAGCTGATCCACCACCGGCAGGCCGAAGTACTCGGCAACCTCGCGGTCGCGACCAAGCCGCGCTGGCTGATCGAGGGGATGGCGTATGCGTTGAGCGACGATCCGCGTCATCCGCTGACGGAGCCGTTCGAGTCGTGGCGCACGCAATTCGCGGCGTGGTATGCGGCGCTCGGCCAGCGGCCGTTGTGGGACGCCGCCAGGGCCGTGCAATAGCGACCGCGCGCGACCGGCGCCGGTCGTGCCGCTACGCCGGCACGGCCGGACCGCCGGGCTGCGCGCCGAGCGTGCGCCGACCCGCGTCGAGGATCTCGTCGGCCAGCGCCGGATCGGCGCCGGCGATCGCGCGCGACAGCACGAGCGCACCGACCATCTGGCTGAAGACGGCGATCGCGTCGCGTCGCGTGTCCGCCGCGGCCGAGCCTTCGGCGGCCACCATCCGTTCCAGCCGGTCGAGATACGCGGCGACGCCGTGCGCGTAGCACGCGCGCGCCGCGTCGGTCAGCCGGGGGGCATCGCCCGCGAAACCCGACAGCGGGCAGCCGGCTTCGACGTTGTCGCGATGCGCGGCCGACAGATACGCCGTCGCCTGCTTCGCGACGCTGCCGGCGTTCGGTGAATCCGCGCGGTCCTGGATGGCCTTCTCCACCACCGCGGCGACCAGCGCATCCTTCGATTTGAAGTGGTTGTAGAAGCCGCCCTGCGTGAAGCCGGCTTCCTTCATCAGCTCCGTCAACCCCACCGCGTCGACACCGCGCACCCGGAACAGCCGCTCGGCGGCCGCGACGATCGCGTTGCGGTTTTCGGCGGCCTGTTGTCTCGAGACGCCCATCGATCCCTCCCTCATTCCGGCAATTGCGTCGATTGAAAAACACAATGGTGATCGCCATTGACGTGTCGAAATCGCGCTGACACAATGCACCGCAAAGACAATGGTGATCGACATTGACATCGAGTGTAGCCGACTTCGCGAATGAAGCGAAGCGACCGGCGCGGCACGGATGGATGTCGGTCCCGGGTGCGGCGTGGCGTGGGCGGCGGACTGCCCGGCTTCCGGCACGGCACCGGCGGAGCAACGGTTCGGTCCGCAATGGCGGCGTGGTTTATCACCGGATCCCGGGCGCGCGGCGAACCGGCGCGAGCGGGACCCTTTCTCCGAAAGGAACGAGCATGAAGATCGAAGGTGCAGTGGTGTTCGTCACGGGCGCGAACCGCGGGCTCGGCCGCGAGTTCGCGAAGCAGGCGCTCGAACGCGGGGCGCGCAAGGTCTATGCGGGCGCGCGCGATCCGGCCAGCGTGACGCTGCCGGGCGTGGTGCCCGTGAGGCTCGACGTGACCGATCCGGCGACGGTCGCCGCGGCCGCCGATATCGCGCGCGACGTCACGCTGCTGATCAACAACGCGGGCATCGCACGACTCGGCAGCCTGACCGACGACGGCGCGCTCGACGCGTTGCGCGATCACTTCGAAACCAACGTGTTCGGGATGCTGGCGATGTCGCGCGCCTTCGCGGGCACGCTGGCCGGCCACGGCGGCGGCGCGATCCTGAACGTGCTGTCGGTTGCGAGCTGGGTGAACCGGCCGATCCTGTCGGGCTACGGCGTGTCGAAGTCGGCCGCGTGGGCGCTGACCAACGGGCTGCGGCATTCGCTGCGCGAACAGCATACGCAGGTCGTCGGGCTGCATGCGGGGTTCATCGATACCGACCTGACGGCCGGCCTCGACGTGCCGAAGGCCACGCCGGCCGACGTCGTGCGCCAGGCCTACGAGGCAATCGAAGCAGGGGAGGAGGAAGTGTCGACCGACGAGTTCACGCGGCAGGTGAAGGCCACGCTGTCGTCGGGCGTCTATCTGGAAGAGCCGGCGCCGCGTTGACGCGGCCGGCAACGCGATCCCGCCGCCCGCTCGATGAGCGCGTCGGCGGGGCGTTTCGTCAGGCCGTCGTGTCGATGATGCCCGGGATCTTCACGTCCGGGTTCACGTCCGCGTCGTAGTCGACGCCGGCGATCTCGAAGCCGAACAGGCGCAGGAACTCGGTCTTGTAGCCCGCGAAGTCGGTCATCTCGTACAGGTTCTCGTTCGTGACCTTGTCCCACATCGCGACGACCTTGTCCTGCACTTGCGGGTCGAGCTCCTTGTAGTCCGCGCGCAGACGGCCTTCCTCGTCGATGTGCGGCGTCGCGCCGTACAGGCTGTCCTTCAGGAGCCCGTACACCTGCTCGATGCAGCCTTCGTGCGTGCCCTTTTCCTTCATCACCTTGAACAGCAGCGACAGGTAGAGCGGCATCATCGGGATCGCCGAGCTCGCCTGCGTGACGACGGCCTTCAGCACCGACACGCGCGCGTCGCCGCCATGCGCGGCCAGCTTGTCGCGGATCGACAGCACCTTCTTGTCGAGATCCTTCTTCGCTTCGCCGATCGAGCCGTTCCAGTAGATGTCGTGCGTGATCTGTTCGCCGAGATACGTGAACGCGGTCGTCTTCGCGCCGTCGGCCAGCACGCCGGCTTCATCGAGCGCGTCGATCCACATCTGCCAGTCCTCGCCGCCCATCACGGCGACGGTGCCGTCGATCTCTTCCTGCGTCGCCGGCTCGAGCGACACTTCGCGGATCACTTCCTTGTCGGTGTCGAGGCCGCGGAACGTGACCGACTTGCCGACCGGCTTCAGCGTCGAGCTGATCGTTTCGCCCGTCTTCGGGTGCGTGCGGCGCGGTGCCGCGAGGCTGTAAACGACCAGGTCGACCTTGCCGAGATCCTGCTTGATGGTGTCGATCGTGATCTGCTTGACCTTGTCGGAGAAGGCGTCGCCGTTGATGCTGCGCGCATAGAGCCCCTTTTCGGCGGCGAATTTCTCGAACGCGGCGCTGTTGTACCAGCCGGCGGTGCCCGGCTTCGTTTCGCTGCCGGCGCGCTCGAAGAACACGCCCAGCGTGTCCGCGCCCGAGCCGAAGGCGGCCGAGATCCGGGCGGCGAGGCCGTAGCCGGTCGACGCGCCGATCACGAGCACCTTCTTCGGACCGTTGGCGATCGGGCCGTGCGAAGTCACGTAGTCGATCTGTTCCTTGACGTTGGCTTCGCAGCCGACCGGATGAGTCGTCACGCAGATGAAGCCACGCACGCGCGGTTTGATGATCATGGGAGAACCTCTAGTCAGAAAGGCGCGGACGGCCTGAAATCGGAAAAATCCCGCGCATTGTAATGGAAGCGGGCGGCAGGGCGGGAAAGGCGAGCCGTGACGGCGGTCGCAGTTGGCCGCGGGCGGATCGTCGAGGCAGCCATTCGCGGCGCCGCCCGTTATTTCTCTCTTGACAGAAATAACTGAAAAAACTAAATTCCCCGACATGGAACTCACACCGATTGCCGAACGATTCATCCTCCACTGGGGCGAAATGGGCTCGCGCTGGGGCGTCAACCGCACCGTCTCGCAGATTCACGCGCTGCTGTACCTGGCCGGCCGGCCGGTTGCGGCCGACGAGATCGCCGAGACGCTCAACGTCGCGCGTTCCAACGTCAGCACGAGCCTGAAGGAACTGCAGGCGTGGCGGCTCGCGAAGGTCGTGCACGTGCTGGGCGACCGGCGCGACCACTTCGAGACGTCGACCGACATCTGGGAACTGTTCAAGCTGATCGTCGAAGGGCGGCGGCAGCGCGAGATCGAACCGACGCTCACGGTGCTGCGCGATTGCCTGACGAGCCCGGAGATCGCCGACGAGAGCCGCGAAACCGAACAGCGCATCCGCGACACGCTGCAGTTCGTCGAGACGCTCACGACCTGGTCGGACGAGATGCTGCGGCTCAAGCCCGACACGCTGATGAAGGCGCTCGGCATCGGCGCGAAGATCAGCCAGACGGTCAGGCGCAAGTCGTCGAAGTAAGCGGTACCGGACGTGCGGGCACGCAGCCCGCTTTTTTTGAAAGTTAAATTTCTGTTTTTACAGAAATAACTGTAGGTAAAGGACGAAAATGAACAGGGCATCGCGATCGACCCGCCGGCATGCCGCACCGCGGAGTGCGACATGAACATCCTCCTCTGCGGCGCGAACGGCTTCATCGGGCGGGCGCTGGGCGCGCGGCTCGAAGCCGGCGGCCATCGCGTGCTGCGCGGCGTGCGGCATGCGGTCGGCCCGCACGACGTCGCGATCGACTTCGCGAAGGACGTCGATCCCGATGCGTGGCTCGCCAGGCTCGACGGCGTCGACGTGGTGATCAATGCGGTCGGGATCCTTGCGGACCGGCGCGACGCGACGTTCGACGCCGTGCATCGGGCGGCGCCCTGCGCGCTCTTCACCGCGTGCTGCCGTGCCCGCGTGCGACGCGTGATCCAGATCTCGGCGCTGGGCGTCGAGCGCGGCGACACGCCGTATTTCGCCAGCAAATACGCAGCCGACACCTTCCTGCGGACGCTGCCGATCGATTACCGGATCGTGCGCCCCGCGCTCGTCTACGGCGCTTCCGGCACGTCGGCACGATTCTTCCGGATGCTCGCGAGCCTGCCCGTGCACGCATTGCCGGCGGGCGGCCAGCAACGGCTGCGCCCCGTGCACGTCGACGATCTCGCCGAACTCGTCGCGCGGCTCGTCGATGCGCCGGCGGCCGGCAACCAGGTCATCGACGCGGTCGGCGGCGACGAAGTCGAGTATCGCGAGATGCTGAGCGTCTATCGCGCCGCGCTGGGCTTCCCGCCGGCGGCGCGCATCGCGCTGCCGGGCCCGCTGGTCGGTGCGGCGGCCGCGCTGCTCGGCATGCTGCCGGGCGCGATGCTGACCCGCGACACGTGGACGATGCTGCGCGGCGGCAACACCGGCGATCCCGCGGCGCTCGCGGCCGTGCTCGGCCGGCCGCCGCGCGGGCTGCGGCATTTCATCGGCGCGGACGCGCCCGCACTGCGCCGCGACGCGCTCGCGATGTGGCGGCGGCCGCTGCTGCTGGGCGCGCTCGCGATCGTCTGGATCTGGACGGCCATCGTCAGCGCGTTCATCCATCCGCGGCACGACAGCCTCGCGATGCTCGCCCGCGCGCACCTGACCGGGCTGCCCGCGCTGATCGCGCTCTACGCGGCCAGCGCGCTGGACTTCGCGTTCGGCGTGGCGACCGTCGTCGCGCCGTCCCGCCGGCTGTGGGCCGCGCAAGGCGCGCTGATCGTCGCGTATTCGGCCGTCATCGCGGTCACGATGCCCGGCCTGCTCGCCGAGCCGTTCGGCCCCGTGCTCAAGAACGTGCCGATTCTGGCGATCCTGTTGATCCTCTTTTCAGAAGAAGAACACGCATGAACACCTATCTCGTGATCAAGACGCTGCATATCCTGTCCTCGGTGCTGATGGTCGGCACGGGTTTCGGCACCGCGTTCTATCTGTTCTTCGCGAACCGCACGCGCTCGGTGCCGGCGATCGCCGCCGTGTCGCGCCTCGTCGTGCGCGCGGACTGGTGGTTCACGACGCCGGCCGTGCTGTTCCAGCCCGCATCCGGGCTGTGGCTCGCGCATACGGCCGGCTGGCCGTGGACGACGCCGTGGCTGGTCGCGTCGATCGTGCTGTATGCGGTCGCGGGCGCGTGCTGGCTGCCGGTCGTATGGCTGCAGATCGAACTGGCCGCGATGGCGAAGCTCGCGCATGCGAACGGCGATGCCGCGCTGCCGGAACGGTACTGGCGCTATGCGAAGCGCTGGGAGCTGCTCGGCTATCCGGCGTTCTTCGCGATGCTGAGCGTTTATTTCCTGATGGTGCTCAAGCCGATGTGAGCGAGGCAGCGCGGCCTGAAACAGCGATTTCGCCTGACGCGCTGTCGATTCTCGCGGGCTCGTGTATAACTTCGACGGGAGCGCGTCCGGGCCGTGTCGCGCCTCCCGAACGCTTCGCATTCGACCTCACAAGGAGCCTGCATGCTGCACATCCTCGGCAAGATCCCGTCCATCAACGTCCGCAAGGTGCTGTGGCTGTGCACCGAACTGAACCTGCCGTTCGAACAGGAAGACTGGGGCGCGGGCTTTCGCACGACCAACGATCCGGCCTACCTCGCGCTGAATCCGAACGGCCTCGTGCCGGTCATCAAGGACGACGACTTCGTGTTGTGGGAGTCGAACACGATCATCCGCTATCTCGCGAACCGCTATGGCGGCGACGCGCTCTATCCGGCCGAGCCGCAGGCGCGCGCGCGGGTCGATCAGTGGATCGACTGGCAGGGCACGGACCTGAACCGCTCGTGGGTCGGCGCGTTCCTCGGCCTCGTGCGCAAGTCACCCGATCACCAGGACCCGGCGGCGATCGCGCAGTCGATCGCGGGCTGGACGAAGCACATGCAGATACTGAACGCGCAGCTCGAAGCGACCGGCGCGTTCGTGGCCGGCGATCGCTTCACGCTCGCGGACATTCCGATCGGCCTGTCGGTGAACCGCTGGTTCGGCACGCCGTTCGAGCATCCGGATTTCCCGGCAGTGAAGCGCTACATCGAGCGCCTGGCGACGCGCGAAGGTTTCCAGCAGTACGCGGGCAGCGCGAACCCGTAACGCATCGCATGTCGCGCGCGGCGCGGCGGCGTGATTTGCCGCCGCAGCGCCGCCGCGCCGCGGCCGTCACGAGCCCGATGCCGGTACGGCCTCGAGCACGCGCGCGAGAAACGCCTCGTGATTCCATGCGGATTCCGGCCGCGACAGCCCGAGCCGCACGACCACCAGCTCGCGACTCGGCACCACGCTCACGAACTGGCCTTCATGGCCGACCGCATGAAACGCGTCGACGGGCAGCGGGCTCGCGTGCGCATTGCGATCGTTGAACGGCTCCGGCACCTTCACCCACAGATGCGCGCCGAATTCCTGGCGCGTCGACAGCGGCGTCGCGCGCGTCAGGTAGCGCACCCAGCCTTGCGGCAGCAGCCGCTGCCCGTCCCACACCCCGTCCTGCCGCAGAAGCTCCCCGAAGCGCGCCCAGTCGCGCGCGCTCGCATACATGAACGACGCGCTGCCGAGCGTGCCGGCCGCATCGGGCTCGAACACCGCGCTGCGCATGCCGAGCGGCGCGAACAGCGCGCGGCGCGGAAACGCGAGGTAGTCGCCTTCGCTGCCGCCCATCGCCTCGCGCATCACGCGCGCGAGGATCGCGCTCGTGCCGCTCGAGTAGTACCACTGCGTGCCGGGCTGCGCGGCAAGCGGCATGGCCGACGCGAAACGCGCGGTGTCCGGCTGCGTGAACAGCATCACGGCGACGTCGGACAGCGGGTCGTCGTAGTCCTCGTTGAATTGCAGGCCGCTCGTCATCCGCAGCAGCTCGTCGAGCGTGATCGCCGCGCGCGGATCGCCGCTGTCGCGCCATTCGGGCAGCAGCGCCGACGCGTCCGGCGACAGCTTGTGCTGCGCGACGAGCATGCCGGCCAGCGCGGCCGTCACGGTCTTCGTCATCGACCAGCCGGGCAGCGGCGTGTCGGCCGCGAAGCCGGGCGCATAGCGTTCGGCGATCACCTGGCCGCGCCACATCACGACGACCGCGCGGGTGCGCCGCGGCCGGGTCGGATCGGGTTCGTCGAACGCGCGGTCGAGCGCGGCCTGCAGCTTGCGCGCGTCGATGCCGGCGGGCGGTGCGGCCGGCGCCGCTTCGTGCGCGGGCGGCGGATCGGGGACGGGCGACAGCGCGGCCGGCAGCACGCCGGGCGACGGTCCGAGCGCGAGCGTGCAGCCGAGCCCGGGCCGGAAGTCCGCCTCGCGTCGCGCGAATCCGGCGAAGGTCGCGACGGCGCGACGATGCTCGGGATCGATCGACGGACGCACCAGCTTCAGCAGCGGATGCACGCCGGCCATGATGTCGACGTCGATCACCGACGCGGCCGGACGGCCCGACACGAACACGCCGGAACACAGCGCCTTCGCGGCATAACCCGTCGCGATCGGCGCGAGCCGCGACAGCATGTAGCCGGTATAGCCGAGCGCGGCGACGAGCGCGACGGCGGCACCACGCAGGATCAGCGATTTGAAGGGGATCGTCATGCGCGAGCGTCCTCGGTGGCGTGCCGGCCGGCAACGATGGCAACGATGCGGCAGTGTCGCAGGTTCGGGCGAGCGGTGGCAATCGCGGGGGCGGGTGACGCCGGGCGGCGTCGGTCAGGCGGCATGGTGCCCGGCGTCTGCGAATCGCATGTGTCGATCGCGCAGGTTCGAACGGGCCGCATGCGGCCCGTTCGCGTGATGCGTCATTGTGCGTTGCCGTTGTCCGAACGCAGTGTCCAGACCGTCGCGGTATTCGTGTTGTCGTCGACGGCCGCGAACTCCGGCTGGCCTTTGCTGCCGCGTCCGAACGCAAGTCCGAATGCCGCGCCCGGCACGGTATCGACCTGCATCTGCGCGACGAAGCGCCCGTCCACCGTGAATTCGACGATCTCGCTCGGTTGCAGCGGGTCGGGGTTGACCGCGTCGCCGTTCGCGGTCACGAGATGGCCGTTCGGCGCGAGCGCCAGCGCGAGCGGGCCGTGCAGGTGAGCCGCATCGAAGTAGATCATCCGTCCGACGCCGCCGTTGCGATGCGTCGTCGCGGCATTCTGGATCGCGAACACCGCGTTGTCGCCGGTCGAGGCGACATACAGGACGTCGATGTCGGGATCGTACGCGAGGCCGGTCGGGCCGACGACGAGCGCAGCGGGATCGGTCCGGTTCACGTAGCCCGATGCGATGATCTGCGAGCCCGGCAGCATCCTGACGCCGTCGCTGCCGATCATCAGCTCGATCCGTGCGACCGTCCCGTTCAGCACGTTCGACACGAACGCGGTCACGCGCTGGCCGCGGTCGATCACGGTCATGTCCCACGGTCCGTCGAGCAGTGTGCTGCTCGACAGTTGCGTGACGAGATTGCCTTGCGGACCGATGACGAGCAGCGAGCCCGGGGGGACCACGGTCTTGCCGTCCGGCGCCGGCACGTTGCCGACCAGCACGAAGCCGCTGCGCAGCACCGCGAGCGCGGTCGTCAGGCCGAGATTGCTGCCCTGGAAGAACGTTGCCGGCGTCTTGCCGGGCGACAGCTTGACGACCGTCGTGCCGGTGCCTTGCGTGTTCGATGCCGCGTTGAAGTTGGATACGACGACGTCGCCCGGTTTCAGCGTGCTCCAGCTTGGCACGCCGCGCGGCACGAACGCGATGCCGTACGGATTGACGTCGCCGTTGGCGGGCACGGTCGACGCCGTGACCGACGAGACCGGCAGGATGGAATTGCCGCCGCCGGCCCACGCGAAAGCCGACGACAACGCGATCAGCCCCGCGCCGAAAGCCGCGCGGCATAGCGTGCGCGCCATCGTGCGGCAGGCGTGGGCGAGGATCGGCGGATGAACGGCAAACACGGGCGGGGCGGGCGAACGACAGGAGGGGAGAGGGTCCATGGCATGACTCCGGTTGATGATCGCGAGCAGTCATCCCGGCTGCCGGCCTGCGCAGCGCGCGGATGTCCGGCGCGGATCCGCAGTCTTGCCGTGCGAGTCCGCACTCGAAATAAACGGATCGCGACGGCCGGATATTCCATCCGGCGACGGGCATTGCACGCGAGTCGGCGCGCATTGTTCGCCGCCATGGCGCCACGGCCTGACAAGTTGAAATCCGGACCGCCGTCGCCCGATAATCGTCCGGCATCGTTCCCAGTCACACTGCAATCGCAAACATCGGAAAACGCCCATGTCCTACGACAACAACAACCCGTTCGCCCGGATCCTGCGCGGCGAACTGCCGTGCGTGAAGGTCGCCGAAGACGACGCGACGCTCGCGATCATGGATCTCATGCCGCAGGCCGACGGTCACGTGCTCGTGATCCCGAAGGAGCCGGCCGCGCAGATCTTCGATCTGTCCGGCGACGCGGCCGCGGCCGGCATCCGCATGACGCAGCGCGTCGCGGCGGCCGTGCGCGCGGCGCTCGGGCCGGACGGCGTGTTCATTGGCCAGTTCAACGGCGCGGCGGCGGGCCAGACGGTCCCGCACGTGCATTTCCACGTGATTCCGCGCTGGGAAGGCGTCGAGCTGCGGATGCACGCGCGCGACATCGCCGATTCGGCGACGCTCGAATCGGTCGCCGAGCGGATCCGCGCGCGTTTCGTGTAACGCGTGGACGGCGCGTGGTTCGGGCGGCGCCAGCGGGCGCGTGCCGCGACGCCGTGCGCGCCTGTTTCAGCGGTCACACCACGTAACACGTGTAACCGCTCGCGAAACGTGTCCCGGTGGCCCCGGGCGCTAGACTCCGCGCATTGCCGCATCGAGCGACGGGAAGGGCCGGTTGTCTCTTCCGTGCCGGCCGTCGCAGGCTGCGACGGCGCGGCTTTCGCGAGATGCAACGTGCCCTCTTCGCCGGGAATCGAGCCATGTACAAAATCCTCATCACGTTTGCGCTGATCGGCGGCCTGTCCGGCTGCTATGTCGCGCCGCCTTACGGCTACTACGCGCCCGCGCCGGCCTACTACGGCTATGCGCCCGCCTATTACGCACCGCCCGTCAGCGTCGGCATCGGCGGCAACTTCCGCATTCGCTGACCGGGCGGCAGGTGCGGGCGCCGCCCGCACGTCGATCGGCCCCGTCGTTCGACGCTCGGCCGCCGCTTTCCGCAGGGACGACTCGCGCGCCGCATGATGGCGCGCGTGCGCATGGCCCGCCCGGGTTCCTATACTTCACAGGAAAGCCCACTCCGGCGAGGCAGCCATGGCCGTTACGCGCAAGGTCGCAATCGTGACGAGCGTGTCCACGCTCGTCTATCTCGGGCTCGCCGTGCTAGGCATCGGTGGGTTCGCCGCCTTCTTCTCGCATCCGCAACTGACCGTCATTGCCGTCGCGACGCTCGCGCTGGCCGTCGCCGCGTTGTTCACCGAAGGCAACCTGAGCGCCGGCGAACGCGAGAACCGCGACAACCGCTGGGTGCTCGCGGCGTTCGCGGCCAGCGGGTTCCTGCTCGCTTACCTGCCCGCGCTGACCGACCGGCTCGACGTATGGACCTTCGGCGGCGACACGGTGCGCTGGATCGGCGTCGTGCTGTACGTCGCGGGCGGCGTGCTGCGCATCTGGCCCGTGTTCGTGCTCGGCAAGCGCTTCAGCGGGCTCGTCGCGATCCAGCCTGGCCACACGCTGGTGACGGACGGTATCTATCGGAGAATTCGCAACCCGAGCTATCTCGGCCTGCTCGTCAATGCGGCCGGCTGGGCGTGCGCGTTCCGCTCGGGCATCGGGCTGCTGCTCGTCGCGTTGACGATGATCCCGCTGGTCGCCCGCATCCGTTCCGAGGAAGCGTTGCTGCGCGCGCAATTCGGCGCCGAATACGACGCGTACTGCGCGCACACGTGGCGGCTGCTGCCGGGCGTGTACTGACCCTCGTTCGTCCTGGATGGCCCGGTCGATCCCGGCCGGCTCGTGGCGCACCCGCGATGTGTTGCCACGTGTGTCCGAACCCGCGCGACGGGCGCTTCCGGCACCGCCTTCGAGTGCGGCCGGCCCACGGCCGGAGCCCGTGCCGGCGGGCTTTGCAGGCAGTTTTCGGCAACCTTTTCCGGTCCTGTTGCGGTAAACAACTTGTTACCAGAATGTCGACGGCAACGGGGCGCGACCGATGCTATTCTTCGCCGCAAGCTCATTGAAATGAATTGGTCCGGGATTCGGCACAATGCCGGCATCGACGTCGATCGATTCAGATCGTCGTATCGAGCGGACCTTCAATAACCAGATTGCGAACAAGGAAGAATACGGGAATGTGGAAGAAAATCGCCCCCACTCTCGTCGTCGCCGTGCTGACCGGCGCGACCGCACTGCCGGCAATGGCCGGTGACATGAACAACGCGCTTGGCGGCGCGCTCGGCGGGGTTGCCGGCGCAGCGGTCGGCGGCGCAGTCGGCGGCAGCACGGGCTCCGTGATCGGCGGCGCGATCGGCGGCGGCGCGGGCGGTGCCGTGACGTCGAACCGTCGCGAACGCACCGGCGCGATCATCGGCGGCGCACTCGGCGGCGGCGCGGGTACCGCGGCCGGCAACGCGATGGGCGGCCGCACGGGCGGCCTGCTGGGCGCAGCCGTCGGCGGCGGCGCCGGCGCGGCGCTCGGCGGCAACCTGTCGCGCAACTCGTACGACCGCGGCGACTATGGCGATCGCGGCCATCGTCACCGCAAGCATCGCCATCACCGCGACTGGGACTGATCCCCGCGGGCGCGGCACGGTGCGCGGTTCGCGCACCCGCGCGCCCGACGCGGTGGCACCCTCCGACAGCCGGCCCGGCAGCTTCAGCCGGGCGGCCGTCGCCGGCAAGACCGGCACCTTCTCCCCTTCGGCAGTTCATGCCCAGCCTCGTTCGACGGCTTGGCGCCTTCTCTCCCGCCTGACTTTTCCCAATTGTAGACGGCATCTCCCGTTGCATCGACATGCAGCCGGGCAGGTTCGGCCGACCCCGTTTCGATATTGCTGATCGACGCGCTGGCGTCCGGTCATCAGGATTTCCCTCATGCGCCGACGCATCCGCGACACGCGTTCGCCGGCCGTCGCGCACCGCGGCGGGTAGTGGGAAATCGAATGGATGGCATCGCAACATTTAATTGGTCGATCAGGATCGACTTCGCTATTGTCAACGCTGCCCGCGTACGGAATCGAACCGTGCCGTCCCCCGTGCCCCGCCGCATCACCCCGAGTGTCCGCGGCCCGGCCGCCGGACCCCAAGCATGGCGCGCCCCGCCCGCTGAACCGGGCGGACCCGTCGCGAAGCCTGGCCGACCGTACGAAGGCGCCCGCGCTTTCAAGCCACCCCGGCAACGATGTCCCGCCGCCGCATGCGTGCCCCACGCGCGTGCCGCGCCTGCCGTTGCGACCCGGGGCCGGACCAACCCATTGCCTGGATGCTTTATGTCTAAGACAACGTATTACGCGCCGCATGGCGGCCACCCGCCGCAGACCGATCTGCTGACCGATCGCGCGATGTTCACCGAGGCGTATGCGGTCATTCCGAAGGGAGTGATGCGCGACATCGTCACGAGCTGGCTGCCGTTCTGGACCAACACGCGCCTGTGGGTGATCGCGCGTCCGCTGTCGGGTTTCGCCGAAACCTTCTCGCAGTACATCGTCGAAGTGAACCCGGGCGGCGGCAGCGACAAGCCCGAGCAGGACAAGAACGCCGAAGCCGTGCTGTTCGTCGTCGAGGGCGAGGCCGAGCTGACGCTGCAGGGCAAGCAGCACACGCTGAAGCCGGGCGGCTACGCATTCATTCCGCCGGGCGCCGACTGGACGCTGCACAACGTCAGCGATGCCGCCGTGCGTTTCCACTGGATCCGCAAGCACTACCAGGTCGTCGACGGCATTGCGCTGCCGGAAGCGTTCGTGACCAACGAGCAGGACGTCGAGCCGATCCCGATGCCGGGCACCAACGGCGCATGGGTGACGACGCGCTTCGTCGACATGAGCGACATGCGTCACGACATGCACGTGAACATCGTGACCTTCGAGCCGGGCGGCGTGATTCCGTTCGCCGAGACGCACGTGATGGAGCACGGCCTGTACGTGCTCGAAGGCAAGGCCGTCTATCGCCTGAACCAGGACTGGGTCGAGGTGGAAGCGGGCGACTTCATGTGGCTGCGCGCGTTCTGTCCGCAGGCTTGCTATTCGGGCGGCCCCGGCCGCTTCCGTTACCTGCTGTACAAGGATGTGAACCGTCACATGAACCTGACGCTGAATCCGGCGCGTTAAGCGTCGCGCGCGTCGGACACGAAAACCCGCTGGTGCATGCCGGCGGGTTTTTTTTATTTGGTTCATTGACCCAACCTGAAACAGATTGACACCTTTTCGCAGAGACGAAGATGTACCAAATGGAGCAAGGGATCAGGCGGACGCAGTGTGCACTATAGTCGCGCTTTCAAGCTGTAGGCGATGGCCCGCTAATATGTGATGCCTCGACGGCCGGGCGCTCGGCAACCCGTAGACGCCAGGATTGCCGGATTGAGCTACCCGTGCATGTCTGGTAGCGTCTCGGCCAAAACTACGAGGGCTGAACCATGCCGGCATCATGCATTTTCGTTTTGAATGGTCGACCGATTTCTTCCCTGTCCTGCGCGGGCGCAGGGTCCGTTCCGGCTTTCAGCGGTATGCCGGAAGATCGCGACAAACCGGAGTCGGTTGCCAAACCGAAATCGGGTCCGCTACCGCGCGGTCTCTACTACATTGTCGATAGACAGACCGGCGGCCGCTTGGGATGGCTCTACGATTTCGCACGCGCGAACCTGTACGGAACGAACCGGGAAAAATGGTTCGCGCTGTACCGCGCCGACGGAAATATCGACGATTCGACAATCATCAACGGCGTGCGCCGGGGTGCGTTCCGACTCCATCCGAACGGCCCGCTGGGGCGAAGTGAGGGCTGCATCACTGTGAACGATCCTCAAGACTTCGAAAGATTGTCTGCATTCATTCGCGCGCAAGGTGCAACGGTTCCGATTCCCGGCACCGACATCAAGGCATATGGAATCGTCGAGGTCAGGTAATGAAAGCGGTCCGCTACAGCATCAATGTTCTTGCAACGGGCGCTCTCGGCGTGCTGCTCGCGCGCTGGTTCGTCCGACTTCCAATCGAGACGTCGATCCCGTCAACCATCGAATCGATGATGGCGCTTTTCGGCGTCGACACGATCGCACATGCCGATGAGGTTGAAGGAATCGGGCTCCTTCTCGTTCTCGGTGTTTGCCTTGGAATCGCGGGTCTGATCGTATGGGGCGTGAATCGGTTGATGCGGCGATCGACGCGCCCGGTTGACCGATGACATTCGCACGAATCAACTCGCCCATCTGACGTGGGCTTTTTTCGGGCGATGCGATGCGATTCGATGCGACCGGAGCGGCAGTGCGCGCGTGCTACAGACCCAGCGCGTTCGCGGCCAGCCTCGCGACCTCCAGCCGCGTATCGGGCGGCAACTCATTTTCCATCAGCCACACCGCCGACAAGCCCGCCCACGCGAAGATCCACTGCAGCAGCCGGCGCCGCTCGAGTTGCGCTGCCTCGGCGACGAGCACGACGCGACGCTCGAAGCGCGCGGGATCCACAGCGATGTCGTGCGCGGGATTGCAGAACAGGTTCGCGTAGTCGAACGCGCGATCGCCACGCAGCCCCTTCGGGTCGATCGCCAGCCAGCCGCGATCGCCGAAATACAGCAGGTTGCCGTGATGGATGTCGCCGTGCAGCACGACGTCGTCGACGGGCGGCACGGCCAGCAGCCGGTGCGCCGTCTCGGCCGAACGCCGCAGCACGTCGTCGTCCGTGTCGTGCGACAGCAGCGCGTGGAACCAGTCGGGCAGCGGCACGACCGCGGGCGGAGCCGGTGCGCGATGCGCATGCAGCCGCGCGACCACGCGGCATGCGATCCGGATCGCGTCGTCGTCGTGTCCCGCGGCGGACAGGCCGGTGAGCGTCGGCGCCGGCTGCGCGCGTTCGAGCAGCACCGCGTCGCTGTCGTGCAGCCACACGCGCGCGGCGCCATCCCCGTTCCACCAGGTCATCAGCGCATTGCCGCGACGCTCCTCGTCGCAGGTCGCGACTTTCAGCATTGCCGGCCGTGTGCGCCAGACGACCGGCAACAGGCCGCCGCTCGCGGTCAGGATCGGGCCGCCGTCGGGAACGAGGCCCCACAGGTCGAGGTATCGATCGAACATCCGACGATGGTACAAGCGAACCGGCTCGCGCGCCCGGTGCGCTCGGCCGTGACGGCATGCCATAGGCCTGCGTGCACCGCGCGAGCGGCCCCCGCCGCGCTTTCCTAAATAAAATTTAGCCAGCCAAACTTTGGCTAAAGAATGTTCCGGTTTCGCGCCATCCCTTCGACAATGCGCGCCTTTCGCGACGATCGGCGCCGCTCGCGCGCCGGCCGTCGCGGCACTGAAGAAGGAGCCCGACATGACCGACCCCACCGCCAACCCATCGCCGCCCCCCGCGCCGCCGTCCGCACCGCCACGCCGCCGCCGCGTCTGGCGCGTGCTCGCGGGCGCGCTGCTCGGCCTGACGCTCGCGTGCGCGGGCATCGGCGCATGGACGGTTCACCGCATCTGGACGCAACTGCCGTCCGTCGAACATCTGGCCGCCTACCGTCCCGCGCTGCCGCTGCGGATTTTCTCGCGCGACGGCGACCTGCTCGCCGAGTACGGCGTCGAGCGCCGCGAGTTCGTGCCGCTCGAACGCATTCCGCCGCTGATGCGCCACGCGCTGCTCGCGGCCGAGGACGCGAAGTTCTACCAGCACGGCGCGATCGACGTCGGCGGCCTCGCGCGCGCGACCTTCGCGAACGTCGTGACCGGGCAACCGGGGCAGGGCGGCAGCACGATCACGATGCAGGTCGCGCGCAATTTCTACCTGACGCGCGACAAGGTGCTGAGCCGCAAGCTCGCCGAGATCCTGATGGCCATCAAGCTGGAGCGCGAATACGGCAAGGACAAGCTGCTCGAGCTGTACATGAACCAGATCTATCTCGGCGAGCGCGCGTACGGTTTCGCAGCGGCCGCGAACGTGTATTTCGGCAAGCCGCTCGACGCGCTGAGCGCGGGCGAGGCGGCCGTGCTCGCCGGATTGCCGAAGGCGCCGTCCGCGTTCAACCCGGTCGTCAATCCGGCGCGCGCGACCGCGCGGCGCAACTACGTGCTCGGCCGCATGCATGCGCTCGGCGAACTCGACGATGCGACCTATCGCGCGGCGGTCGACCTGCCGATCGCGCTGGCGGCCACGCCGCCGCCCGGCATCGTCGCGGCGCCGTACGTCGCGGAGCGCGCGCGTCGGATGATGGTGGAGCGCTTTCACGACGACGCCTATACGCTCGGCCTCGACGTGACGACGACGATCTCGATGCGCGACCAGCGCGCGGCCGAGGCCGCGCTCGGCCGCACGCTGCGCCGCCAGCCCGGCAAGCGCGATGCGCGCAACGGGCTCGAAGGCGCGCTCGTGTCGCTGGATGCGGCGACGGGCGACATGCTCGCGCTCGTCGGCGGCGCGGATTTCGGCCGCAACGTGTTCGACCATGCATTGCAGGCGTATCGCCAGCCGGGGTCGAGCTTCAAGCCATTCGTCTATTCGGCGGCGCTGGAGAAGGGCTACTTCCCGGGCGTGCTGGTCGACGATACGCAGCGCACGCTCACGCATGCGGAGACCGGCGCGCGGCCGTGGCGTCCGCGCAATTTCGGCAACCGCTACGAGGGCTTCATCCCGGTGCGGCGCGGGCTCGTGCGCTCGAAGAACCTCGTCGCGGTCAACCTGATGCAGGCGGCCGACGCGCGCTACGTGCAGCGGCATGCGGTGGGCTTCGGTTTCGACGCGCGGCGCAATCCGGCGTCGCTGCCGCTCGCGCTCGGCGCGGGCGCCGTGACGCCGCTCGAACTCGCGAGCGCATACGGCGTGTTCGCGAACGGCGGGATGCGGATGGTGCCGCGGCTGATCCTGTCGGTGAAGCAGCGTCATGGCGGCGCGATGTACGAGGCGACGACGCCTGAAGGCGCGCGCGTCGTGTCGGCGCGCAATGCGTTCGTGATGGACAGCATGCTGCGCGACGTCGTACGGGCCGGCACCGCGCGCGGCGCGCTCGCGCTGCGTCGCGACGACGCGGCCGGCAAGACCGGCACGTCGAACGGCTCGAA
Source organism: Burkholderia sp. SCN-KJ (assembly GCF_024656005.1). NCBI lineage: Bacteria > Pseudomonadati > Pseudomonadota > Betaproteobacteria > Burkholderiales > Burkholderiaceae > Burkholderia > Burkholderia sp. SCN-KJ. Next base: position 114,659 of record NZ_JANKOG010000007.1, on the reverse strand, counting down.
GGACGCGTGGTTCGCCGGCTATTCGTCGGGCATCGTCGCGGTCGCGTGGCTCGGCTACGACACGCCGCGCACGATGGGGCGCGCGACCGGCGCGACGCTCGCGCTGCCAGTCTGGCTCGACTACATGAAGACGGCCGTCGACGGACGCACGCCGGTCGATGCGACGCCGCCGCAGGACGTCGCGCTCGTCGACGGCGATTTCGTGTACGCCGAATACACGCGCGGCACCTGCACCGGCGACATGCCGCCGTTCATCCGCAGCCGTTTTGCCTGTGGCGGTGCGCCGGCGTCCGATGCGCCGGACGGGCGCGGCATGCCCGGCGAGCCGATGCCGGCCGCCGTCGACGCGGCCGAGCGCGAACGCGTGCTCGACCTGTTCCGTACCGAAGACTGAGGCGCGCGATGCATACGCTTTATCTGATCGCGATCGTCGCGGAGGCGATGTCGGGCGCGCTGATGGGCATGCGGCGCGGGATGGACCGCTTCGGGCTCGCGCTCGTCGGCGCGGTCACGGCGCTTGGCGGCGGCACCGTGCGCGACGTGCTGCTCGGCCACTATCCGCTCGGCTGGATCGCGCATCCCGAGTACCTCGTGATCACGCTCGCCGCGGCGACCGTCGCGTCGTGGGCCGCGCGGCACGTCGCGCGCATGAAGACGCTGTTCGTCACCGTCGACGCGATCGGCCTCGCGGCGTTCACGATCATCGGCTGCGACATCGGCGCGTCGACGGGCACCGCGCCGATCATCGTCGTGCTGGCCGGTGCGATCACCGGCGTGTGCGGCGGGATGCTGCGCGACCTGCTGTGCAACGAGATGCCGCTGATCCTGCGCGAGGAACTGTATTCGAGCGTCGCGTTCTTCACGGGCACGCTGTACGTCGGGATCCAGCATCTCGGCATCGACGCGGGGTTCGCGACGGCGGTTGCGCTGGCGGCGGGCTTCACGATGCGGATGCTGGCCGTACGGCTCGGGTGGAAGATGCACACGTTCGGTGTCGCGGACGTCGAGCGTTGAGCGGCGGCGCGACGTGCGGATGCGACGATGCGCCGGTTCTACACGGGCACCATGACCGGCGGCGCCCCCTCGCCCGCGTCCACCATCTTCACCGAAAATCCATAGCATTGCGAAATATGCGCCGGCGTCATCACGTCGCGCGGCGCACCCTGCGCGACGATCGTGCCGTCCGCGAGCATCGCGATCGTATCCGCGTGCCGCGCGGCGAGGTTCGGATCGTGGACGATCGCGAGCACGCCGAGCCGCCACTCGCGCGCGACCGTGCGTACGGTATCGAGCAGCCGGTGCTGGTGCGCGAGATCGAGCGCGGCGGTCGGTTCGTCGAGCAGCAGGTAGCGCGGGCCAGGTTCCGCGTCGTCGTCCGGCCACAACTGCGCGAGCACACGCGCGAACTGCACGCGTGCGAGCTCGCCGCCCGACAGCGTCGTCACGTCGCGGCCGACGAGCGCGTCGGCGCCCGCGCGTTCGAGCGCCTGCCACGCGATGTCGCGATCGCGATGCGCGATCACGTGCCGCGCACCGCCGCGCCGCGCATGCGGATAGCGGCCGAGCAGCACGATTTCGTCGACGCTGAACGGAAACGCCGGTTGCGCGGCCTGCGGCAGCACGGCGCGCAGGCACGCGAGCCGTGGCGCGTCGATGTGCGCGAGCGGTTCGCCGTTCAGCGTGATGTCGCCGGTCACGCGCACGCCGTTCGGCGCGACGCTGCCGGTCAGTTCGCCCGCCAGGGTCTTCAGCAGCGTGCTCTTGCCCGCGCCGTTGCGGCCGAGCAGCGCGGTCACGCGGCCGGGTTCGATCGACAGCGACAGGTCGTGCAGAACGGCGCGGTGCCGGCGGGCGACGTCGAGATGATGGGCAGTCAGCATGATGGGTGCATGAAGGATCAGCCGCCGAGCGCGCCGCGGCTTTTCCACAGCAGCGCGAGAAAGAACGGCGCGCCGAGCAATGCGGTGAGCACGCCGAGCGGAATCTCGGCGGGCGCGGCGACGGTGCGCGCGGCGAGATCGGCGGCGAGCGTCAGCAGCGCGCCGAGCAATGCGGCGCCGGGCAGCACGATGCGCTGGTCGGGGCCGCACGCGAGGCGCACGCAGTGCGGCGCGACGAGGCCGATGAAACCGATGATGCCCGCGCACGATACGAGCGCGCCGACCGCGAGCGCGACCGCGACGAGCACGCGCCGCTTGAGCCGCTGCACGGGCACGCCGAGGTGCAGCGCCTCGGTTTCGCCGAGCTGCAATGCGTTGAGCGCGTCACGGTCGCGCGCGAGCAGCCCGCCGCCGATCGCGACGCACGGCGCGACGGCCGCCAGCGTGGACCATTGCGCGCCGCCGAGGCTGCCGAGACTCCAGAACGTCAGCGAACGCAACTGCGCGTCGTCGGCGACGAACGTGAGCAATCCGATCGCCGCGCCGACCAGCGCGTTGATCGCGATGCCGGCGAGCAGCAGCAGCGGCAGCGCGAGCCGGCCGCGCGACGCGGCGAGCCGGTAGACGAGCGCCGCGACCGCGAGCGCGCCGGCGAACGCGGCGACGGGCAGCACGGCCGCGCTCGCGTGCGCGGCGAACAGCGCGGGGCCGAGCACGATCGTCGTCGTTGCGCCGAGCGCCGCGCCGCTCGACACGCCGACGAGCCCCGGGTCGGCGAGCGGATTGCGGAACAGCGCCTGCATCGCGGCGCCGGCCGCGCCGAAGCCGCCGCCGACCAGCAGCGCGAGCACCACGCGCGGCGCGCGGATGTCGAACAGCACCGCGCGCGCCTGCCGGGCGGCCTGGTCGCCGCTCAGCGCGGCCCAGGCCTCCACCAACGGAATGCGGTACGCGCCCACGCACAGCGCGATGACGGACATGACACACACGAGCGCGGCGAGCGCGGCCAGCGCGAACGGTACGAGGCGGCGCGACGCGCCGACGCGCGCGGCACCGGCATGCGATACGTGCGACCGCGTGGGGAAAGGCGAAGCATGAACAGGCATCGGGACGCTCCGGAATCAGGCGAGCGCATCCGACAGGCGCCGGTGCAGGGTCGTGACGGCGAGCGGCAGGCGCGGACCGAAGCCGAGCAGGAACAGCGCATCGAGCGACACGACTCGCCGCGTGCGGCCGGCCGGCGTCGCGCCGAAGCCGGGCGCGGCGAGCAGCGCGGCGCGGCCGCCGACCGCCGCGAGCCCTTCGTCGGAGATCAGCACGATGTCGGGGGCGGCGGCGGCCAGCGCCTCGGTCGTCAGCGGCTTGTAGTGATCGAAACCCTGCATCGCATTGCACGCGCCCGCGTAGCGGAGCATCGCGTCGGCGGCCGTGCGCTGGCCGGCGACGAGTGCCTGGTTGCCGGTATGGTTCAACACGAACAGCACGCGCGGCGGCTGCGCGCCGCCGGGCACGCGCACGGCGACCGCGTCGCGCGCGGCCTGCCAGTCGCGATCGAAGCGTTGCAGCAGCGCGGTGCCCGCGTCGCGCACGTCGAGCGCTTGCGCGACGCCGGTGATCTTCGCGCGCACCGAATCGACGTCGTGCCGCTCGTCGAACGTCGTGACCGCGACGCCCGCGCTTCTCACCTGCGCGATCGCGGCGGGCGGGCCGGCCTCCGCCGACGCGAGCACGAGATCGGGCCGCAGCGACAGCAGCCCCTCGGCCGACAGCGCGCGCTGGTAGCCGACCTTCGGCAGGCGCTTCGCGGCGTCCGGGTACGTGCAGGTCGTGTCGGTGCCGACGAGCCGGTAGCCGCGCGCGTCGGCGCCGCCGAGCGCGAATGCGGTTTCCGCGAGCGCGCCGCCGATCACGACGATGCGCTTCTGCGCGGCTTGCGGGTGCGCGCGGCTGGGCAGCGCGCCCGCGAGCGCACCGGCCACCGCGCTCGCGAGCACGACGCGGCGTCGCGGCAGGAACGATCGCGCGCTCACCGCGCGTCTCCACGTGCCGCCGACGGAAGTGTCGCGATGAGCGCGCGCCAGTCGTCGCGTTCGACCTTGCCGGGCTTGCGTTCGCCGAACAGCAGCGCGACGTGGTCGCCCTGGCGATCGAACAGTTCGAGCGACGTGACGATGCCGTCGCTCGTCGGCTTCTTCACGACCCACGCGGCGGCGATCAGGTCCTCGCGCACGTGCAGGTTGAAGCCCGGGTCGAGCACGTTGATCCACGCGCCGACCTCGCGCACGTTCGCGACGGGGCCCGTGTGGATCTGGATCATCCCTGCATTGCCGACGAACACCATGATCGGCTGGCCGCTGCCCGCGGCCCGTTCGAGCACGTGACGCAGCGCGCGCGTCGCCTCGACCGGATACGCGTACCGCGGCTCGGCGAGGCGCAGCGCCTGCATGCGGCTCACGCCGAAGCGCTGCGTGATGCCGAAGAACTGGTGCGTGTCGGTCATCGCGTCCCACGCGGCGCGAAAGCCCGCGACGTCGATCCCGGTATCGGCACGCTCGGGCGTTTTCGGTGCGGCGGGCACGACGTCGAGCCCCGGCTCCTGCGACGTCGCGCGCCAGCGTTCGACGAACGCGTCGTACGCCGCGTGATCGCTGTGCGCGCGCAGGTAGACCTTGTGGATCGCATGACCCTGCGCGTCGAAGAACTGCAAACTCTTCAGCGGACCGTGCGCGGTCTCGTCGCGCACCGCGAACGCGGACGCCCAGTGACGGTAGAAGATGCGCAGGTCGATGTCGCCGAGCGCGAGGCCGACCGGGCCGTCGTGGCTCATCTGCGCATATTCGCCGTCCTTCTCGTGGACGGCCGTGTCGTTGCGCGTGAGCGCCATCACGCGACCGAGGCGCGGCATTTCCTCGAACATCGCCGGAAAGCGCGCGTCGAGCCGCACCACGTGCTCGCCGACGAATGCGGCGAGCGCCTCGCCTTCGCTGACGCCGAGCGCCTGCGCGACGTCGCGGTTGCGCAGCTGGCGCTCGGCCTTGAGCTTGACGAATGCGTCGCGCAATGCGGCGGACGCGCGGGCCGGCGTGGCCGGCTGGCCGGGAAGGGCGGAATGCATCATGTCGGACTCCTTCAAGTAACGGTTGGGCAGGAACGCGCGATCGCGCGCATCAGAAATCCACTTTCATGCTGACGGCGACGGTGCGTCCGGACGACGTATACGCGTCGAGCACCTGTGAATCGGCGGCGATGCCGCGCACGTCCGACCAGTTCCAGTATTTGCGGTCGAACAGGTTGCGGATGCCGATCGTCGCGCTCACATGCTTGTTGAAGCGGTAGCCGCCGCGCAGGTCGACGACGAACGACGACGGCGGCGCGAAGCACGCCTTGTTCGAGCAGTCGGACTTGTCGATGTCCTTGTCGCGTTTCGCGGCCTGGAACAGCAGGTCGGTCTGCACGAACCAGCGTTCGCCGGGTTCGTAGCGCACGCCGAACACCGCCGAGAACGGATTGACCGTGTTCAGCGGCTGGCTCGCCGCGCCGTCGTTCCGTGTCGAGCCCTTCGTGAACGCCATCGCCGTCTTCAGCGTGATGCCGTTCGGCATGATCCATTCGGCGCGGCCTTCGAGGCCGTGGATCCGCGCGTCGGCGAAGTTCACGTACTGGAACACGAACGGGTCGGTTGGCCGGCCGCTGCCCGCGATCGTCGTGCGCGAGATGAAATTGCGGTAGCGGCCCGTGAACGCGGCCGCGCTGTAGCGCACCACGCCGTAGCCGGTGCCGGCCTTGCCGCGCAGGCCCGCTTCGAACGTGTCGCCGGTTTCGGGCTTCAGGTTCGGATTGCCGATCGACGTGTAGCCGTACACCGGGTTCGAGAAGCTGCTGTTCACCTGGTCGGGCGTCGGTGCGCGGAAACCGTGCGCGTACTGCGCATACGGAATCAGCGCGGGCGTGATCTCGTACAGCACCGCGACGCGCGGCGACACTTCGTTCGCGCTCGTCGACACCGCGGTGCCGGTGAACAGCGGATCGTTGCGCGTCGGGCTCAACCGGTACGTGTCGAAGCGCAGCCCCGGCGTGACGAGCAAGCGCCCATAGCCGATCTGGTCCTGCACGAACGCACCGAACAGCGTGTAGTCGGTATCGGGAAACGCCTTGTTCGGGAACGCCTCGCCGACGCCCGGCACCGAGCCGTCGCGCAGGTTCGTCACGCGCGACAGGCTGCCGTCGACGCCATACAGCAGCTTGTGCGCGAGCGGGCCCGTCGAGAAGCCGCTTTCGGCGAACGCGGCGCCGCCGAACGTGCGCTCCTTGTACTGGTTGTCGCGCGAGCGCGATTTCAGCGGCGCGCCGCGTGTCTCGAACGCGTATTGATCCTGCTTCGCATCCTGGTAGTAGAACTGAACGTGTGCGTTCTGAAACCAGCGGAACCCATCGTCGCGGAAGTCGTAGTCGATGCTGAAGCGGTTGCGCTCGAGCCGGTCGTGCGTCGTGAGCCCGAGCGTGCCGGGCGGGTTGATCGCCGACAGCACGTCGGTGCTCACGCGGCGCTGCACGGTTTCCGCGGTGAATTTGATCGTGTCGCGCGCGGTGGGCGTCAGCACGAGCTTGCCGAGCAGCGATTCCGAATAGACGTCCTGCGGGTTCGACGTCGTGCGCAGCGTGCTCGCGGAATTGTTGCCGCCGCGCGTATCGACTTCGTGGCCGCGGCGGCCGTCGGCGATGATCATCCCCTGCACGCGGTCGTTGCCGCCCGCGGCCGACACCGTCGCGCCGACGCTGCGGTCGGCCGAGTCGTAACCCGGCCGGAGCGAGAAGTAGGTGGGTTTGCCGTAGATCGACAGCAGGTCGCGCGGGTCCTTCGTGATGAAGTTCACCGCGCCGGTCAGCCCGTCGCTGCCGTACAGCGCCGACGCCGGCCCGCGCAGGATCTCGATGCGCTTGAGCATGTCGAGATCCGCGTAGTCGCCGCGGCCGGCTTCGAGCGGCCCGAACGAGAACGCGTTCGGCAGGCGGATGCCGTCTTCCATCAGCAGCACGCGATTGCCTTCGAGGCCGCGGACGTTGATGCTGGAATCGCCGTCGCGGCCGCCGCCGAGCGCGGCGCTGCCGGGGCGGTACGCGGTGCGGCGCACCGTGACGCCCGGCTCGTAGCGCAGCGCGTCCTTGATGTTGGTCGCCTGCTGCTCGTCGAGATCGTCGTCGGTGATCACCGACACGGACGCGGCCGTGCGGCTTGCGGCGGTGGCGGTGCGGGTGGCCGTGACGGTGACGGGGTCGAGCAGCGACGCATCGCCGCGCGTGGATGCGGCGGCGGTGGTCAGCACGGCAGATGAAGGGTTGGCGCCTTGCGGCGACGGATCGGCATAAGCCGGGGCGGCGGACAGGCCGAACGCGCCGAACAGCGCGGCACAGATCGGCCGCCGCGCCAGCGGATAGCAATGCACAGGTGGTCTCCCATTGACGATGACTAGCCCGAAGGCTGGCTGGGTGACGCGTTCACCTGGCTGGCCCGTTCGCGCGCGGCAGGCGGCGAACGGCGAATTGAAAGGGAATTGATGATTCGTTAAGTGTAAATGAGAATCATTACCAGTACAAGAACGGACAGCGGCATCCGCGGACGTGCGCCGTTGGCGCGGACCGGACGCGCCGCGCAGGGGCAAATTCGGGAGAAGCGGGCCGGCGCGGGCCCGTTATAGGCGTGTGAGCAGAGGCCCTATGCGAGCGATTCGAGGCGAATCAACAGGTTGCGCGCATGCGCGATGTACGCGTCGTGCGTCGCGCGATCGCCGTGGCCTTCGAAGCCGGCCTGTTCGGCGAACGCGAGCTGTTCGGCGTAGAGGTCGACGAGCGCGCTGCGTGCGTCGGGCGGCAGTGCGCGGATCATCGTGACGAGCAGCAGTTCCTGCGCGCGCAGCATGCCGGACAGCGATTGGGGGTTCATGCCGACCTCCTCGAACGACGCGGCGGCGTGCCGCTCATTTCATAGTAGGTGGTCGGCGCGCGCAGCGGAAATCAGCCGGCGGCCGTCGCCGTCCGTGCCTCGCGCACGACCTGCGCGACGCGTTCGACGAATTCGGCGTCGACGCTCGACAGCGCTTCGCGCTTGCCGTCGGGCATCTCGACCATCAGCCGGTACGTGATGTCCTGCGTGGTCCAGGCGAGATAGCCGACGACGGCGAGCATCACGCCGACGACCAGCGCGGCGCTCGATCCGCCGATGCCGCCGGCGATGGCGGCGACCACGCCGATCAGCGAGATCAGCGACGGCACGAGGCGATTCTTCGGGATCTTGACGACGTCGACGTTGCGGATGTCACGCAGCGGGAAGACCTGCCCGGCGGCCGACAGGCCGTTGCGCGTGACCATCACGCCGCGTTCGTTGAATGCGTTTTCCATCGTGTGGTGCGTGGACGAAAACGCGCAGCGTAGCAGACTTCGTTGCCGCGTCAAACGAGACCGAGTGCCGCACGATGCGTGCGGGCCGGCCGCGCTGCGGGCAGTGACGGGTAGCGAGGCGTAACCAGGCGTAACGAGGGGAAGTCAGAACTGCAGCCGGCCGTCGCCGTACAGGCGGCCCGGCACGTGCGACGCGACGACCTCGGCGATCTCTTCGTCGGTCGATTCGGCCGGCACGATCTGGCGCCGCGCGGGCGCGTCGAGATGCATCGTCCATTCGACGAGCCGGTACGGGCGGCCCCACGGGCGCTGCATTTCCACCGACACGCGGCAGCTCTGGACCGGTAGCGAATGCTGACGCGTCAGAATCGCGTGCAGATGGCTGAAAACGGTATCTTCGATCATCTTGGCCTCCGATCCTGTCTTGCGGGCAGTTGATGGCGGTGCCGTAGTGGGTCTCAAAAAAAAGAAGCCGCCGATGCTCAGGCGGCCAACAGGGGGGGTGAGAGCATCCTCTCAGCCCAGAATTAAGCGAAACTTAAAAGCCCATAAAAAAGCGCCCCGCATGGAGCGGGGCGCTTCGTGCCGTCGTCATCCGCGCGATGAGCGGACGAGTTAAGCGGATGCTTTAGAACTTGTGGCGGATACCGACGCGCGCGGCGATCTGGTTCGTCGCACCGTTGCCCGACGTGCTGAAGTAGCTCGTGCTCGAGCCGATCTGCGCCTGCACGTTGTTGCCCGACGCCTTCTGGCCGATGACCAGCGCGTACACGTCCGTACGCTTGCTGAGTGCGTAGTCGAGGCCGAGGTTGCCCTGGTTCCAGTGTGCCGAGTTGCCGCTTTGCGTGGCGTTCGTGTACGTGTAGCCGACCGCTGCCGACAGGGCCGGCGTGATCGCGTACTTCACGCCTGCTTCATACGCGTTGTAGAACGTGCCCGATGCGCCAGCCGCGATCGGGGTGAACTGCGTGCGCGTCCAGAGCAGCCATGCCGTTGCCGGGCCGAAGATGTAGCGGCCGCCGACGCCGTACGTGCGCAGGTCGCGGATGTTAGTCAGCGCGATGTTCGCGATCGACGTCGAGAATGCCGGCGTCGACTGGCTCGGGAAGCGGATGTCCGTGTAAGCGGCGCCGAGCGCGAACGGGCCGTTCGCGTAGTTCAGGCCGAAGCTGTATGCGCGCGACGAACCGGCCGTCGTCGTGGTGCCCGTCGTGGTCGACGGTGCGCCTGCGAAGTCGGTCGAGTTCGAGAAGCCGTACAACGCGCCGAACGTGAAGCCGGCGTAGTTCGCGCTCTGGAACTTCACCGAGTTGTTGATGCGGCTCGACGTGAGCTGGTCGACGTCGTTCACGTGGTACGCGTAGTTACCCGCGACCGTGTTGCCGCCCGTCGAGTAGTTCGAGCCGAGGATGTCGGTCGAGAACGAGTACTGACGGCCGAACGTGACCGTGCCGTATTGCGCCTGGCTCAGGCCGACGTACGCTTGACGGCCGAAGATCGCGCCGCCCTGGCCGATCGTGCCGTTGCCGCTGTTGAAGCCGTTTTCGAGCACGAAGATCGCCTTCAGGCCGCCACCGAGGTCTTCGGTGCCGCGCAGGCCCCAACGGCTGCCCTGGGCCACGCCGTCGTCGTACTTGAACAGCTTGCCGCTGCCGCCGTTCGCGGTCTTGCTGTGGTTCACGTAGCTGATACCGGCATCGATGACACCGTACAGGGTCACGCTGCTTTGTGCGTGCGCCGTGCCAGCCGTTGCTGCGAGGATGGCGATGGTCAACAGTTTCTTGTTCAAAGGATTCTCCGAGCGAGTAAATGGCGTGTCCAGTTGCGGTTCCGGCGCTCTCTATGGGCGCTTTCACGGACCGGTCGCAACTTTATCGGCGGGCCACGTAATGAATGTGACAGCCTTGTCATATTACGAATCTGTGGTGCCGATGCGACATTGGATTCTGCCCGGTTGTACAGCAGGGAGTTATACCGATTCCGCCTGAGATTCGATCGGAGTGAGGAATATGCACATGAAATAAGCTTGGTTGGTGCCGGTCCGGCCCCGTGTCACGATGCGCGCTTCAACAACGACACGGGACAAGAGGACACCATGCGACGTTCGATCCTGACCGGCCTCGGCGCGCTTGCCGCGGCGCTGGCCTTTGCCGCGCCCGGCGCGCACGCCGATTCCCAGACGCTGAAGATCGGCACGATGAGCGGCCCCGACGCGCAGATCTGGACCGAGGTGACGAAAGTCGCCGCACGCGAAGGGCTCGCGATCAAGGTCATCGAATTCAACGACTACGTGCAGCCGAACGCGGCGCTCGATGCGGGCGACCTCGATGCGAATGGCTTCCAGCACCAGCCGTTCCTCGACAGCCAGATCAAGCAGCGCGGCTACAAGATCGTCAACGTCGGGCTGACCTACACGGCGCCGATGGGTTTCTATTCGAAGAAGCTGAAGTCGCTGAAGGACTTGCCGGCCGGCGCGAAGGTCGGGATCCAGAACGATCCGTCCAACGGCAACCGCGCGCTGCTGCTGCTGCAGAAGTACGGCGTGATCAAGCTGAAGCCGGGCGTCGGCAGCAACGGCGTGAACGCGACGCCGCTCGACATCGCCGAGAACCGGAAGAAGATCAGGATCGTCGAACTCGACTCCGCGCAGTTGCCGCGCGCGCTGCCCGATGTCGACGCCGCATCGATCAACACCGACTACGCGGTGAAGGCCGGGCTCACGCCGGTGAAGGATGCGATCGCGATCGAGGACCTGCGCGGGCCGTACGCGAACCTGATCGCGGTGCGCGCGCAGGACAAGGACAAGCCGTGGGTGAAGAAGCTCGTCGCGGCCTATGAATCGGACGACGTGCGCAAGTTCATCGACCAGAAGTTCGGCGGCGCGATCGTGCCGGCGTTCTGAACGCTGCGCCCGGCTGCTCCCCGGCCATGCCGTCAGGCCGAAAAGCAAATCGCCCGCGCAAGCGGGCGATTTCGTTGGTGCGCGTCGCGATGCGGCGCGCGGGCCGGCCGTTCAGGCGGCCCGGACCGGAGGCGACTCAGGCCGACAGCAGCGACCCGGTGCGGATCGGGTTCGCGCCGGCAATCCGCGCGACTTCCATCCCGGCGGTCGCGAAGCGCACGATCTGGCGCGCGTACAGCACGCCCGACACGCTGCTCTTCAACGTGATCACGCGATCGGTCAGCGGATCGACGATGTCGGCGACGTCCTGGCCGGCCTCGATCCATGCGCCGACCGGCGTGCGGAACACGATCACGCCGGACACCGGTGCGACGAGCGGATCGGTGCCCGCGAGCGGCGTGGCCGGATGCGCGAGCGGCGGCAGCGGTGCCGGCGTGCCGTCGATGACGCCGCGCTCGGTCAGGTATTCGACGATCGCTTGTGAGTCCTTCTCCGCGAATTCGTACGACACGTCGCGTTCGCTGCGCAATTCGACCGTGACGGAAATCGCACCGTTCGGGATCGGGAAGCGATCGCCGAACCGGCTGCGCAGATCCGACCAGCAGAAACTGTGGATCTCGTCGAACGGGTTGCCGACCGAATTCAGCGCGAGCAGCGACGCCTGCGCGTCCAGGTAGCGCGACAGCGGCTCGACGTCTTCCCACAGATCGGGGTTCGTATACAGGTGCATCACCGCGTCGCTGTCGCAATGCAGGTCGAGCACGATGTCGGCGTCGAACGACAGCTTCTGCAGCGCGAGGCGCTGCGATTCGAGCTCGGTGCGCGGCTTCTGTTCGTCGAGCGCCTCGCGCATCGCGGCGCGTACCGCGGCGAGGTTGCGCTGCGCGTCGTTCGTCAGGCGGCCTTCGATGCGCGGCAGCACGAGCGCCGCGAGATCGTAGAAATTGCGGTTGAAGTTCTGCATCGAGCCGAGCTCGAAGCGGCCGAGGTGATCGCCGAACACGTGCTGCGACAGGCCGATCGGGTTCGGTACGGGGACGATGACCACTTCGCCGCGCAGCTTGCCGGCCGTCTCGAGCGCGGCGATCTTGCGGCGCAGCAGCGCGGCGACCAGCATGCCGGGCAGTTCGTCCGCGTGCAGCGACGACTGGATGTAGACCTTCTTGCCGCCGCGCGGGCCGTAGTGGAAGCTCGTGATCTGGCGTTCGGTGCCGACGGCGGGGGAAATCAGCGGATGGGTCTGCGTTTGCATGATGAGGGGAGGGCGGCGCAGCCGCGAGTGATCCGGTATGCGTGGAAGATCGATTGTACGTTGCCTTCCGCGAACCTATCAAACCGCGCGCCGGCCATGTCGATTTCCTTTACGAATCATCGGGTTGGCGCGTAAAAAATAACGGCGCCGCAGCCCTTCGTCCCCGCGTGTTTCGCGGCCTTTCGCCGCGCGCGAGCAAAAAAAACGGGCTCCTTGCGGAGCCCGTCTGCGCGGTCGCGAAGCGCGCGTTGCGCGGTGTTACTTGCCGTACACGTCGAAATCGAAGTACTTCTTCGCGATCTTGTCGTACGTGCCGTCCTTGCGCATGCCGGCGATCGCGCCGTCGATCTTCGCCTTCAGGTCGGTGTCTTCCTTGCGCAGGCCGATGCCGGCGCCGTTGCCGAGCGTCTTCGGATCGTCGATGTCCTTGCCGGCGAAATCGAAGTTCGCGCCGCGCGGCGTCTTCAGGAAGCCGATTTCAGCCTGCACCGCGTCCTGCAGCGCGCCGTCCAGACGGCCCGAGATCAGGTCGGCGTAGACCTGGTCCTGGTTCTGGTAAGGCACGACGTTCACGCCCTTCGAGGCCCAGTACGTTTTCGCGTAGGTTTCCTGGATCGTGCCCTGCTCGACGCCGACCGACTTGCCCTTCAGCGATTCGGCCGTCGGCATCAGGCCGGCGCCCTTCTTCGCGACGAGGCGCGTCGGCGTGTTGAACAGCTTCGACGAGAACGCGATCTGTTCCTCGCGTGCCGGCGTCATCGACATCGACGACAGGACGCCGTCGAACTTGCGAGCCTTCAGTGCGGGGATCATCCCGTCGAAGTCGTTCTCGATCCACACGCATTTCGCGTTGATGCGGCGGCAGATTTCGTTGCCGAGATCGACGTCGAAGCCGACCACCTTGCCGTCAGCCCCTTTCGATTCGAAAGGCGGGTAGCTTGCGTCGACGCCGAAGCGTACGGTCGTCCAGTCCTTCGCGTATGCAGTGCCGGCCGATACGGCGAGCAGGGCCACGGTCACAGCCGCAAGAATCTTTTTCACTCGGTGACTCCTCGTTTTGTTCGATGGGTGCGCGGTTGTGCCGCGCCGTAAGCCTTCGGCCCGGCGCGGCTTCGCGTCGGACTGTCCGTTTCGCTGCCCGATGCGGGCGCGCGACGTGCGCAAGATTATCAAGACAAAATACCGGCAGGGCGCCTAGGACAAGCCCCGATACCGGACCCGACGGCCGCGCATGCGGCGCGCGACCGTTTCAGAGGAAGGAACGATTCAACCTAGCGTTTCGTTGACCGCGCGCTGCAGGCAGGTGACGAATTGCGATACCGCCGGCGTCGGCAGCAGGTCGCGGCGCGCGATGATCGACAGGTCGAAGCGCGGCATGCTTTCGTCGAGTTCGGCCGTGCGGATCCCGAGCGGCGCCACCATCGCGGCCAGCGGGCGCGTGAAGCAGCCGATCACGTCGGAGCGGGCGACGAGCCCGAGCGTCACCGCGAACGACATCGGCGAGCGCAGCAGGCGCTTCGGCAGCGGCAGCCCGCGCGCCTCGAACATCCCGACCATCACGCTGTGCGGAAACTGCTCGGCGCCGACCGTGACGATCCATTCCGCGTCGAGCAATTCCTCTAATCGGCGCGCGTGCGCGAGCGGGTGGCCTTCGCGCATCACGACGGTGAACTCGGTCGACAGCAGCGGAACCTGCGTGAAATCGCGATCGAGCGCGGGCACATGGTGCATCGCAGCGATGTCGAGCGTGCCGTTGCGCAGCTGCGCGAGCGCGTCGGGCACCGTCACTTCCTCCAGATGCAGGCTTACGTTCGGCATCGACCGGCGGAACGCGGTGACCGCGTGCGGCAACGCGGTCAGCGCGATCGACGGCATCGTGCCGACCGCGACGCGCCCCGACATTTCCCCTTTCACCTGCTCGACGGCCTCGACGGTGCGGCGCATGTCGCCGAGCAGCTGCTCGGCGCGCGGCAGCAGCGCATGGCCGCACGCGGTCAGCTCGACGCCGCGCACGCTGCGCACGAGCAGTTCCGCGTTCAGCGCCGTTTCGAGTTCGCGGATCGTGTGCGTGATCGCGGGCTGGGTGACGCCGAGCTCGCGCGCGGCGGCGCGCAGGCTCTTGTGATGCGCGGCGGAGACGAAGGCCTGGAGCTGCGCGATGTTCAGGTGGTTGCGGATGCGGGTCATCGATCGGTTCGGATCTGGCGGCGGGCCGGGGCGCCGGCGCGAAGATCGATAGGGTAGCGCGAGGCGACGGCGGGCGCGGGGCGGAACAAAAATCGCGCGGCGGTGCGCGGCACAGTTTCGCCGTGTCCGGCGGCAAACCGATCAGGATTGCAGATGATGGCGCGTGTGTGTTCGAGATGCCGTCGATGTACGCCGCGATACGACATCATCGCGTTTCCGTTCGACGGCGTCCCGGCGTGTCAGGCGAGCGCCAGTTCGACGGCCGCGAGCGTGCGGCGGCGGATCCAGCCGCTCCCGAGCCGGATCGCGAGCCAGTACGGCAGGAACAGCAGGCGCGTGCGCGCGCTCGGACAGTGCACGAAGGTTTCGGTGCGCAGCAACCGCGTGCCTGACGACAGCCCGACGACCTCGAAGCGCAACACCAGCTTCGCGTCATCCGGATCGTCGTGCCGCACGAACGCCGCGGCGTCGTCGATCGTGCGCACGTCGGGCGTCGGACGCCAGAAGCGTCCGACGAGCCCGAGCGACAGCGACGTGTCGTCGCGATGCAGCAGCGTGAACGAATCGAAGCCGAAGCGTTCGCGGGCGGCGCCGGCCGGACGCTGGCCCAGCGCGCGGGCGATGGCCGCCGGCGCTTCGCGCACGGCAAGCAGCGCGTCGATGACGGGATCGGCGCGCATGTCGAGCGTGGCCACCGCATCGATGATGCGCGACGGCGGCGCGTCGATCGGCCGCGATTCATGAACTTCGACGAAACCGAACGACGGGATGAACGGCGGCTTGCGCGCCGCGGTCCGCGTGTCTGATTCGGAGACGATGCCGAACGGATTCATGAGCGTTCCGGAGGATAAAACGCGATCGTAGCACCGCGCGCGGATTCGCGATGCGCGGCACGCTGCCGCGGTTTCCCGGCCCGGCCGGGGGGGCCGGCGGAACCCCCGTCGCACCGACGAAAAAAAGCCCGGAAACATCTGTTCCCGAGCCTGGAGACCATCAACGACGATGGTGGAGGAGACGATGCCGTCCCGATGCGCGCCGCCCTTCGGCAGGCGACGCCGCGCATGATCCGCGGTCAGATCGCCCAGCCGCCGAGATAGAACGTGACGAGCACGGCCGCGATGAGCACGGTGCCGACGTTGAGCTTGCGGAATTCGCCGCTGGCGACGCGGCCGATCACGAGCGTCGAGAAGCCGAGCATGATGCCGGTCACGATGTTCGCGGTCAGCACGATGAACACCGCGCACACGAGGCCCGACATCGCGTCGACCATGTCGTCCATGTGCAGCTTGCTCACGCTGCCGAGCATCAGCAGGCCGACGTACATCAGCGCGGGGGCCGTTGCGTACGACGGCACGAGGCCCGCGAGCGGCGAGAAGAACATCACGACCAGGAACAGCACGCCGACCACCGCGGCGGCGAGGCCTGTCTTCGCACCGGCGGCCACGCCGACGCTCGACTCGATGTAGGCGGCCGCCGGCGCGCCGCCGAGGAAGCCGGAGAAGATCGAGCTGACCGAATCGGCGGTCAGCGCGCGGCCGCCGTTGATGATGCGGCCGTTCTCGTCGAGCTGGCCGGCCTGGCCCGCGACCGCGCGGATCGTGCCGGTCGCGTCGAACACGGCGGTCATCACGAGCGCCAGCACGCTCGGCAGCACGGCCATCGACAATGCGCCCTTGATGTCCATCGCGCCGATCAGCGACGCGTGACCGGGTGCGCTCAGCGACGGCAGCGCGAAGATGCCGCGGTACTTCACGGCCGGATCGAACGCGAGGCCGATCAGCGAGATCGCGACCACGACGAGCAGGATGCCGCCCGGCACGCGACGCTTCTCGAGCCCGAAGATCGCGGCGAGGCCGACGACCGACATGATGACCGGGAACGCGGTGATCTGGCCGAGCGAGACCGGCAGGCCGGCGCCCGGATTCTTGATCACGAGGCCGACGTCGTTCGACGCGATCAGCAGCAGGAACAGGCCGATGCCGATCCCGGTGCCGTGCGCGACGCCCGCGGGCAGGTTGCGCAGGATCCACGAACGCACGCCGGTGACCGAGATGCCCGTGAACACGAGACCCATCAGGAACACGGCGCCGAGCGCGACGGCCGGCTGCAGGCCCTTGCCGAGCACGAGCCCGAACGCGGTGAACGCCGTCAGCGAAATCGCGCAGCCGATCGCGATCGGCAGCTTCGCCCACAGGCCCATCAGCAGCGAACCGAACGCGGTGGTGAGGCAGACCGCGACGAATACCGCGCTCGTGTCGAAGCCGGCCTTGCCGAACATGCCGGGCACGACGAACACGGAGTAGACCATCGCGAGGAAAGTGGTCACGCCCGCGACGATTTCGCGACGCTGCGTGCTGCCGCGCGACGAAATGCCGAAGTACCGGTCGATGACTCCCTTGGTGCCGAAGTCCGTTTCTTCCGCGCCGACGCCGACCGTCGGCTGCACCGGGGTATCACTCATGAGCTTGCTCCTTTATCAGCATGCTGAAACGGCCCGTGGCGGGCCGTCGTCAGGGTGTCTCGAATCTGGTTGGAATGATCGGCGGCGTCGTGGGGACGCATCACGCGTGAGTCGTGTCGGTCGTACGCGCGTCGAAGGGGGCGCGTGTGCCGCGTCGTGCGACGCGTGGTGCGGTCGACCCCGTCACGTGTGCTTTGCCGTAGCGAAGGTTAGGCGAACGGCCCATCACGTCCCATTGGGGGAAGAGCATGCAGCGCATGTCGCAGCGCTTATATCGGCGTGCAACGGGGCTTTGTCGTCGCGGAACGCGTGTATACGCCTAGTTCGAATCCGTTAAGGCGACTATTTGAATGCAGGGTCGGCGGGCAGGGTGGGAGCGGGTGATGCATCGACTCTTACGAAGGACTTTCGGAGGGGCTGCGCGGGCGCGCGGAAACAGCCGCGCCGGATGTGAAAACGCGGCCGTGCGCAACCCGCATCCGGATGATGCCGGTGCCGCGCGCGGGCCGCGCCCGCGCTCGTCCTGGCCTGCCACTGCATCAGACACGCGCGAGATGCGCGAGGTACGTGCAGAACATGTCGGCCATCGCGGTCGCATATGCGTCGATTTCCGCAGGCGTGCGCGCGGTTTCGGAGAATGCCTTGCCGCCCGTCGTGAGCGTCGTCATGATCAATTCGCACGCGAGCGCATGCGTGGCGTCGGGCACGTCGGGCAGCGCTTCGCGCATGAACGCGCTGAAGATCCGGTTGCACGCGGCCTTCACTTCCTGCGCCTCGGGGGCGTCGCGATAAAGGGGCGCGGCATCGTCGAGCGCGATGCGCATGGGCGCCTCGTCGCATTCAGAACGGATGAACGCGTGGACGGCGGTGCGCAGGCGCTCGGGCGGCGTCTGCCGCGAGTCCTGCAGAATCGCGCACAGCATCCCGGACGTCTGCCGCCACTCGTCGTGCTGGAGCCGGAACAGCACGGCCGCCTTGTTCGGGAAGTACTGGTAGAGCGAACCGACGCTCACGCCGGCGCGCTCGGCGACGCGCGCCATCGTGAAGCGCTGCGCGCCTTCGGTCGCCAGAACCTGAATAGCGGCCTGCAGCACGTCGTCGACGAGCTGGGTCGAGCGGGCCTGCCGAGGCAGTCTGCGCGAGGCGATCGGGGTGTTGCGGCGGTCGGTCATGACGGGTCTGCCAATGCGAATAGTAAAACCTGAATAGTTCGTCATATTCTAGTCGGGCGCCCTGGCGCACTCAACCTGACACCGGAGATCCGCATGACCACCCTGATTCACGACCCGCTGGCGTCGCTGCTCGCGCGCCTGTTCGACGAAGCCGAGGCATCGTCGCCCGCGTCGAGCCCGGACTTCGCCGACCTGTCGCACGACGAGCACGCGCGGCTGATGCGCAGCAAGACCGGTTACGCCGATTTCTATGCACGCCTGAAGGACTATCCGCTCGCGGTGTCGCGCGAGACGGGCACGCTGCTGTACATGCTCGCGCGCGGCTGCGGTGCGCGCTCGATCGTCGAATTCGGCACGTCGTTCGGCATCTCGACGCTGCACCTCGCGGCCGCGCTGCGCGACAACGGCGGCGGCCGGGTGATCACGAGCGAGTTCGAAGCGTCGAAGGTCGAACGCGCGCGCGCGAACCTGGCGGCGGCCGGGCTGGCCGATCTGGTGGAAATCCGCGTGGGCGATG
The DNA here is from genome assembly GCF_024656005.1 of Burkholderia sp. SCN-KJ. Taxonomy (NCBI): domain Bacteria; kingdom Pseudomonadati; phylum Pseudomonadota; class Betaproteobacteria; order Burkholderiales; family Burkholderiaceae; genus Burkholderia; species Burkholderia sp. SCN-KJ. The sequence continues at coordinate 95,892 of NZ_JANKOG010000007.1, read as the reverse complement.
CGCTGCGCACGCTGGCGGCCGATCTGCCGGAGACCGTCGATCTCGTGTTGCTCGACGGCGCGAAGGCGCTGTATCCGGAGATCCTCGCGCGGGTCGAGCCGCGGCTGCGGCCCGGCGCGTTCGTCGTCGCCGACAACGCGGAATACAGCCCCGACTACCTCGCCTACGTGCGTGCGCCGGAGAACGGCTACCTGTCGGTGCCGTTCGGCGGCGATGTCGAGCTGTCGATGCGCATCGGCTGAGCGGCGAGACGTTGCGAGCATGCGAGCCGCGCGCCGCGGGCGGCCCGAGCGGTGCCGCCGGTCGACCCGGCGGCACCTGCGTGACTTACAGGCGGTAGCCGCCGCTCGCGTCGATGACCTGGCCGGTCGTCCATTGCGACGCCGGGCTCGCGAGAAAGCCGATCACGCCCGCGATGTCTTCCGGCGTGCCGACGCGGCCGAGCGGGCTGGCCGACGTCATCGTCGCGCGGCCGTCGTCGGTGCGCAGCCAGCTCGCGTTCATGTCGGTATCGACCGGGCCGGGCGCGACCGCGTTGACGACGATGCCGCGCGGGCCGAGTTCGACCGCCCAGTGGCGCGTCAGCGTGTCGACGGCGGCCTTCGACGCGGCGTATGCGGAAATCGCGCTGAAGTTGCCGCCGGCTTCGAACACGCGGCTCGACAGTACGCTCGACAGGTTCACGATCCGGCCGCCGCGCGGCATGCGCTTCACGGCCTGCTGCGTCGTGAAGAACACGGCTTTCACGTTCAGCGAGAACTGGCGGTCGAACAGCGCGACCGACGTGTCGTCCAGCGTGCCGCCGTCGGCGACGCCGGCGTTGTTGACGAGCACGTCGAGCGTGGCCGGCAGGTTCTGTTCGGCGACCGCGCGATCGAGGGCATCGTACAGCGTGGCGACGCCGTCCGGCGCGTCGAGGTCGGCCTGGATCGCGAAGCCGCGGCCGCCGAGTTCGCGGATGCCGGCGAGCGTCTGTTCCGCCGCCGCGCGATCGGCGCGATAGTGGACCGCGACGACGAAGCCCTGTCGCGCGAGTTCGTACGACGTGGCACGGCCGATACCGCGCGAGCCGCCGGTGACGAGGGCGAGTTTCGATGCTTGCGTGCTCATGTTCAGTTCCTGCAAATCCTGCAAAAGGAACGGCGCCGCCGGCCGAAGCGGGCGGCGCCGGAAAAGGGAAACCGTCGTTGCGGGCCGCCGGCAACCGGTCGACGAGCGGCCCGCCGGATCAGCGGATCGCGACCGGGTTGATGTTGACCTGCGTGGAGCCGACGTACAGCGGCTGACCGAGCACGAACAGGAATTCCCACGCGTTGTCGCGCACCAGCGCGCGGCTGTCGATCAGCTCCAGGTTGTAGATGCCGCGCTTCGCGAGCATGTACTGGTTGATCGGGAATTCGTCCTTCGTGTGCGGATTCGGGTAGACCTCGGACGCCCACGTGTCGCCGCCGAACGCGACGATGCCCTGGTCGGCGAGCCACTTCGCGGCTGCCATGCCGATACCCGGCTCGACGTCGAGGAACTGTTTGTTGTCCTTGCCGATCAGCTCGAGCCAGCCGGTATTGAACAGCACGACGTCGCCTTTGCGCAGCGTCAGCCCTTCCTTCTTCAGCACGGCCTGGATGTTGGCGACCGTGAACTCGGTGCCGCCCGGCACGATCGGCTTGCCGTAGTAGGCGGTCATGTCGAGCACGACGCCGCGCGTGACGATCGGCGGCACCTTCTCGACGCCGAGCTTCTTCACGCCGTCGACGGTCACGAAATCGGCCGCCTTGTTGCCGTTGTAGTACACGTTGTCGATGCCGATGTGGCCGATGCCGTTCAGCTGCGTGCCGACGCCGGTCCACGCGTTGACGAGTTCGTCGTTGAACGTGAACTTGTTCGGACCGAGGCTCTTGCCGGCCTGCTGGCCGACCTGCACGTTGTACAGCCGGAAGCTGCGGTGGCGGAATGCCGGCAGGTCCTTGTCCACCGGCACGGCCAGCGGATAGGTCTTGCCGGCCTTCACGAGGCCGACCGCCTGCCTGACGACGTCGGGCGTCAGCAGGTTGGCCGCGCCGATTTCGTCGTTCGCGCCGTACACGGACGGATACCAGTCGGCCGCGGGCGCGGCCGGCGCGGCGTGCGCCGCCTGGGCCGCCGTGAACGGCAGGATCGCGGCGAGCGCGAGCCGGGCGAGCGTTGCTTTCATGCAGGATTCCTTCGGATCATTTACGCCGCGGCTTGCGCGAGCGTCGGATAGTCGGTCAGGCCCTGTGCGCCGCCGCCGAACAGCGTATTGCGGTCGTGCGGCGTGAGCGCGGCGCCGGTGCGCAGGCGCTCGGGCAGGTCGGGGTTCGCGACGAACGGGCGGCCGAAGGCGACGAGGTCGGCCCAGCCGGCGGCGATCGCTTCGCGGGCGCGCTCGGCCGTGTACGCGCCGGCGTAGATCAGCACGCCCGGGTACGCGGCACGCAGCTGCTGCTTGAATTCGACCGGCATCAGCGGCGCGTCGTCCCAGTCGGCTTCCGCGATGTGCAGGTAGCCCACGCCGAGTTCGCCGAGCAGCTTCGCGGCGGCGAGGTAGGTCGTTTCCGGATCGTCGTCGACGCAGCCGTTCAGCGTGGTCAGCGGCGCGAGGCGGATGCCGACGCGCGATGCGTCGCCGGTGCCTTCGATCAGCGCCTGCGTGACTTCGTGCAGGAAGCGCAGGCGGTTTTCGAGCGAGCCGCCGTACGCGTCGGTGCGCGTGTTCGCGTTCGAGTCGATGAACTGGTTCACGAGATAGCCGTTCGCGCCATGCAGCTCGACGCCGTCGAAGCCTGCCTCGATCGCGTTGCGCGCGGCGGCGCGGTATTGATCGACGATCTCGCGGATTTCGTCGACGGACAGCGCGCGCGGCTCGGAGGCCTGCACGAAGCCCGGCGTGCTGCCGTCTTCACCGGCGATGAACACGTTCACGCCCTTCGCCTGGAGCGGCGACGACGACACGGGTTGCCGGCCGCCGAGCAGGCTCGTGTGGCTCAGCCGGCCGACGTGCCACAGCTGCGCGAAGATGCGGCCGTGCGCGGCGTGGACGGCGTCCGTCACCTTGCGCCAGCCGGCGACCTGCGACGGCGTGTGGATGCCGGGCGTCCATGCGTAGCCCTTGCCGAGCGGCGCGATGTAGGTGCCTTCGCTGACGATCAGGCCCGCACTCGCGCGCTGCGCGTAATACGCGGCCATCAGTTCGTTGGCTTCGTCGCCGGGCTGGCTCGCGCGCGAGCGCGTCATCGGCGGCATCACGATGCGGTTCGGCAGCGTCAGCGCGCCGAATTGCAGCGGTTGGAACAGCGGGTCCTGGGTCATGATGGATTCCTGTCGGTGCCGCGGCCGGCTGGCCGCGGACGGGTCGATTGACGGTGTGGCGCGCTTAGTCCCACGTCGGCGCGAGGCCGGCCGGGTCGACTTCGCGGCCGTTGCGCTCGAGCGCGGCGATCTGCGCCATGTCTTCGTCGGTGAGGCGCAGCGTCTGCGCGAGCAGGTTGCTCGCGAGGTTTTCGCGCTTGGTCGACGACGGGATCACCGAGTAGCCGAGCTGCAGTGCCCAGGCCAGCGCGACTTGCGCCGGCGTCGCGTCGTGACGCTGCGCGATCGCGCCGATCACCGGGTCGCCGAGCACCTTGCCGTACGCGAGCGTCATGTACGACGTCACGTGGATGCCTTCGGCGTTCAGGAACTCGACCAGCTTGCGGTTCTGCAGGTACGGGCTCAATTCGATCTGGTTCGTCGCGATCGCATCCTTGCCGACCACCGCGATCGCTTGCTTCGTCAGTTCGATGTTGAAGTTCGAGATGCCGATCTGGCGCGTGAGGCCCTTCGCCTTGGCTTCGGCGAGCGCAGTCATGAATGCCTCGAGCGACACGCCGTTGTCCGGGGCCGGCCAGTGGATCAGCGTCAGGTCGACATAGTCGGTGCGCAGCTTGCGCAGGCTCTCCTCGAGGCTCGCCACCAGCTTTTCCGGTGCGTAGTTGTCGACCCAGATCTTCGTCGTGAGGAACAGGTCTTCGCGGCGCACGCCCGACGCGGCGATCGCTTCGCCGACTTCGGCTTCGTTGCCGTAGATCTGCGCGGTGTCGATCGCGCGATAGCCGACTTCGAGGCCGTTACGGACCGAGTCGATCACAACCTGGCCTTGCAGGCGGAACGTACCGAGGCCGAATGCGGGAATGTTGCTCATCTTGTGCTCCTGGGATAGGTGGACCGATTGCGGTATGGAAGTCATTCTGGCGTTTGATACTGATGAGATAAACGCCTTTAGAGGTCAAAAATATTTGATTTCAAGTCAAATATCGGTCGTGGGTCGAGCCGGCTGCCGGCGTGCCTTCGTCAGGCCGTGGCCGTGCGCGCGTTCGTGTCGGCAGCGTCGTTCGCATTCGCATGGAATGCCGGCAGCACGTCGGACGCGATCTCGGCCATCGTCTCGTCGAGCGGACGGCGGTTGCGGCGGAAATGCAGGCCGATGTGCTGCACGCCCGCGTCGCGCATCGCCGCGAGTTCCTCCGTCAGCGCGATGCGCCCGGCGCGCGCGCCGAAGCGGTGCCGCTGCAGCGGCTCGTGCGGATCGTCCGCGAGGTCGAGGTGGATGAAGCTCACGTACGGCTTGTCGCCGGCCACCGCGCGCCAGTTCGCGACCCGTTTCAGGTGATCGTCCGGCGTGCCCGGATACGCGAGACAGCCGTCCATGTGTTCGCCGATCCAGGCGGGCGTCTGCTGCGCGAGACCCGCGACGAGCAGCGGCACCGGCGAGCGCGCGGCCGGCAGCACGTCGAGGCCCGGCGGCAGGTGAGCGCGCGCGCCGTCGCGCAGCAGCGCGATCTGCTCGCGGAAATTCGCGCCGCGCGATGCGAAGTCGCGGCCGAACAGCGGATATTCGACCGGCCGGTCGCCGCTCGCGACGCCGAGCAGCAGGCGTGAGCGGCTCAGTTCCTGGATCGTCGCGGCCGATTTCAGCGTCAGCAGCGGTTCGCGCAGCGGCAGCACGACGGCCGCCGTGCCGAGCAGGATGTCGCGCGTGATGCCGGCGAGGTAGCCGAGATACGAGAAGGTCTCGAACACCTGCGCGGCGTCGCCGAACGACGGGTCGTACACCGGCACGTCGCGCACCCAGAGCGCGCGGAAGCCGAGCGTGTCGGCCAGTTGCGCGAGTTCCGCGTGAATTTCCAGGTCGGGCACGCCGGGGCGGCGGCCGTCATGCTGGCGCTTCGCGTCGCCGGCCGGCGACCAGTCGTTGTCGAGCGGCAGTTCGATGCCGATGCTGAAGCCGCCGGCGGTGAGCTTGTCGAGTGAGGTGGACATGGTCGGGCGTCTCCGTTCAGACCGCGCGCAGGCTGCCTTCGAGCCGGTAGAAATCGAGCGACGCCGCGGTGAAGAACGAGCGCGACGTGCCGGCGGCGAAATCGTCGATGTGCACCACGGTGGCGCGGTCGGCTTCCTGCCACGAGATCGCATAGGTCTCGCCGGCGACGTGCTGCCACGTGCAGGCGACTTCGCCCTTCGCGCCGGCGTACGCGCCTTCGGTGATTTCGTAGCGCATGCGGAGGCCGTCTTCGTCATAGGCGTTGAGCGCGGTGAGGCCCTCGTAACGGACTTCGAACGTCTTGCCGGCGAACGGCGGGCGTTGGGTCGATGCGTTCATGCTGAGTAGCTCCTGCAAAAAGTTGACGTTCAATGGGCGAGTTCGACGGGTTCGGCCGTGCGTTCGGGCAGGCCCTGGCCGCGGTCGAGACGGCCGCTCAGCGCGGTCAGCGCGAATGCGCCGAGCGTGACGGCGGCCGCGATCCACGGCGTATGGCCGAGGCCGACGTTCGCGACGATCAGGCCGCCGAGCGACGAGCCGCCCGCGACGCCGAGGTTGAACGCGGCGATGTTGAAGCCCGATGCGACGTCGGTGGCGTCCGGCGCGAAGTGGCGCGCCTGCTTGACGACGTACACCTGCAGGCCCGGCACGTTGCCGAACGCGACCGCGCCCCACGCGAGCATCGTCAGCACCGCGAGCCACTTCACGTGCACCGTGAAGGTCAGCGCGAGCAGCACGATCGCGAGCAGCAGGAAGATCCGCTTGAGCGCCTTGACCGGGCCGACGCTGTCGGCGAGCTTGCCGCCCCACACGTTGCCGACCGCGACCGACGCGCCGTAGCCGACGAGCACCAGGCTGACCTGCGACGGCGTGAAGCCGGCGATCTGTTCGAGCAGCGGTGCCATGTAGGTGAACGCGATCAGCGAGCCGCCGTAGCCGACCGCCGTCATCGCATAGACGAGCAGCAGGCGCGGCTGGGCGAGCACGCGGAACTGGCGGGCGAGCGGCGCGGGCGGCGTTTGCGGAAGACCGCGCGGCACGAACGCCACCGCGCCGAGGAACGCGATCAGGCCGAACAGCGCGACGATCAGGAACGTCGCGCGCCAGCCGAAATGCTGGCCGATGAAGGTGCCGAGCGGAATGCCGGCGACGAACGCGACGGTCATCCCGCTGAACATCGTCGCGATCGCGCTGGCGGCCTTGTCCTTTGGCACGAGCGTGGTCGCGATGATCGAGCCGACCGAGAAGAACACGCCGTGCGCGAGGCCGGTGAGCACGCGCGCGACGATCAGCGATTCGTAGCCCGGCGCCTGCCAGGCGACGAGGTTGCCGACGGTGAACAGCGCCATCAGCGCGGCGAGCAGCGTCTTGCGCGGCACGCGGCCGGTGAGCGCGGTGAGGAGCGGCGCGCCGATCGCGACGCTCAGCGCGTAGAGGCTGACGAGCAGGCCAGCCGACGGCAGGCTGACGCCGAGATCGGCGCCGATCGTCGGGATCAGCCCGACGATCACGAATTCGGTCGTGCCGATGGCAAAGGCGCTGATGGTCAGCGCAAGCAGGGCGAGTGGCATGGCGGGATCCTGGTTCCAGTGAGGATGGATCGCAGTGTGCCGCCTTTACTTTTGCGGAAAAACTGGTCTATAAACCAAATTGTTTTGATTTCAGATCAACAATGAAGATCACCCTCGACGAACTCCAGGCCTTTGCCGCCGTGGTCGACACCGGTTCGATCACCGCCGCCGCCCAGCAGCTCGACCTCACCGTGTCGGCCACGAGCCGCACGCTCGCGCGCCTCGAGGAGAAGCTGAAGACCACGCTGCTGCGCCGGACCACGCGCCGGCTCGAACTGACCGAAGAGGGGCGCGCGTTCCTGCAGGACGCGCGCGCGATCATCGAATCGGTCGAGAACGCCGAGGAGCAGATGCTCGCGCGGCGCGAGATGCCGTCGGGGCGGCTGCGCGTCGATGCCGCGACGCCGTTCATGCTGCACGTGATCGTGCCGCTCGTGCGCGGCTACCGCGAACGCTTCCCGAAGGTCGACCTGGAGCTGAACAGCAACGAAGGGATCATCGACCTGCTCGAGCGGCGCACCGACGTCGCGATCCGGATCGGCCGGCTCAAGGATTCGACCCTGCACAGCCGGCGGATCGGCAACAGCCGGCTGCGCATCCTCGCGAGCCCCGCCTATATCGAAGCGCACGGCCAGCCGCGCAAGGTCGAGGATCTCGGCAAGCACACGCTGCTCGGCTTCACGCAGCCCGAATCGCTGAACGTGTGGCCGATCCTCGGCGCGGACGGCGAGCCGAACCGCATCGAGCCCGGTATCTGGTCGTCGAGCGGCGAGACGCTGCGGCAGCTCGCGCTGGAGGGCGCCGGCATCGTGTGCCTGTCGGATTTCATGACCGCGCAGGATCGCGAGGCCGGGCGGCTCGTGCAGGTGCTCGCGCGGCAGACGCTCGACGTCGAGCAGCCGATCAACGCGGTGTATTACCGGAATACCGCGATTTCGTCGCGGATCGCGTCGTTCGTCGATTACATGATCGAGGTGCTGGGCGGCGGGAGCGGCGGCAGCGATGCGCCGGCGCGGCGCAAGGCGGCGTGGATGGGGACGGTATAGCCGGGGCCGCTGCAGCGTGGAGGCCGGGTGCCGTTCCGGCGCGGGACGGCTCAGGGGATTTCCTCTGGCCGAAGGTTACGGCCGGGAGGCGGGCGGTGTGCGGCGGGCGCCCTGATGTGACCCGGCATGCCAACGGCGCTCGCGTCGCCGGCATGCCATCGTGTGCTGCGCTTCTTAAGCTTCCTACGCTTCCTCGGACCACGACATGTTGTCGCGCGCCAGCAGCGCCGACGATGCCGCCGGCCCGAACGTGCCTGCGGTGTACAGGCGCGGACGGTCGCCGAGCTGCTTCCAGCCGTTGAGGATCGGCTCGACCCAGGACCAGGCGGCCTCGAGTTCGTCGCGGCGCATGAAGTGCGTGAGGCGCCCGCGGATCACGTCGATCAGCAGCCGTTCGTACGCTTCCGCGCGCCGTTCCGGAATCGCCTGCTGCAGGTCGAGGTTCAGGCTCACGGGCACCATCTTCATCCCGCTGCCCGGCTCCTTCGCGAGCATCTGCAGCTGGATCGACTCTTCCGGCTGCAGTTGGATCACGAGGCGGTTGCTGTAGTGGCGCGGGCCGGTCGGGATGATCGAGAACGGCATGTCGGCGAACTCGATCACGATTTCCGACTGGCGGCGCTGCAGCCGCTTGCCGGTGCGCAGGAAGAACGGCACGTTCGCCCAGCGCCAGTTGTTGATGTGCGCACGCAGCGCGACGAAGGTTTCCGCGTGGCTGTCCGCCGGCACGTTCTCCTCGTCGAGATAGCCCTTGACCGGCTGGCCGTCGACCGCGCCGGCCGTGTACTGGCCGCGCACGGTATCGCGCGCGACGTCCGACAGCGCCATCGGCCGCAGCGAGCGCAGCACCTTCAGCTTCTCGTCGCGCACCGCGTCCGGGTCGAGCGACACCGGCGGCTCCATCGCGACGATGCACAGCAGCTGCAGCAGGTGGTTCTGCACCATGTCGCGCAGCGCGCCGGTGTGATCGTAGAAGCCCGCGCGGCTGCCGACGCCGACCGTCTCCGCCACCGTGATCTGCACGCTGCGGATGCTCGGCGCCTGCCACAGCGGCCCGAAGATCGGGTTGCCGAAGCGCAGCACCATCAGGTTCTGCACGGTTTCCTTGCCGAGGTAATGGTCGATCCGGTAGATCTGCGATTCCGCGAAATGCTTGCCGACCGCATCGTTGATCGCCTTCGCCGACGCGAGATCGTGGCCGAGCGGCTTTTCGAGGACGACGCGCGAGCGCGCATCCACGAGGTGCGCGGCCGACAGGTTGTCGCAGATCGTCGTGAACAGCTCGGGCGACGTCGACAGGTAGAACACGCGGATCGCGTCGCTGCGCGCCGCTTCGGCGAGGCGCGCGTAGTCTTCCGGCGCGCTCACGTCGATCAGCACGTACTGGAACAGGTCGAGGAAACGGCTCCACGCGTCGGCGTCGAAGGCCTTGTCGTCGATGAACGGGCGCGATTGCTCGTCCATGAACTTGCGGTAGCCGTCGATGCCCCAGTCGCGGCGGCCGACCGCGATGATGCGCGTCTCCGGCGGCAGGTTGCAGTGCAGGTGCGCCATGTACAGCGCGGGCAACAGCTTGCGGGCGGCCAGGTCGCCGCCGCCGCCGAAGATGATCATGTCGACGGGTTGGTCGGCTTCGGTCTGGTTGGGCTTATTCGTCATGAGTGGTTCGCGGTCTGAAGCGGTGTGAGCGTGGAACGAACGGCGAGCGCCGGGCGCCGGTGGGTTGGCGCGCCAGTACGTGAAAACGCTAATAGTGCACGCTTTTGATCGATTGCGGATCGGTTCCCGCGTATGTAACAGGGCTTGCACGGCGACGTTGACGTGATTATGATTGAGCGCTCACTCATTAAAGGAGTCGAACGTGGCCCGACCGCGCAGTCCCGACAAGCACGACGCCATCCTCGCCGCTGCCGCCCGCGCGCTCGCGGAGGACGGCGCGGGCGCGACCACCGCGCGCATCGCGCGGCTCGCCGGCGTGGCGGAAGGCACGGTGTTCACCTATTTCGAGACCAAGGATGCACTGCTGAACGCGCTGTACCTGAGCCTGAAGGCGGACATGCGCGACGCGATGATGACCGGGTTTCCGGAGCACGCGCCGGCCGAACAGGCGATGCGGCATGCGTGGAACGGCTATGTGTCGTGGGGCGTCGCGAACCCGGACGGGCGGCGCGCGCTGCAGCAGCTCGGCGTGAGCGGCCGTATCGACGACACGCATCGCGCGGCCGGTGCCGAAGGCTTCGGCGCGATCAGCGCGTTGCTGCGCGCGCAAGTCGCCGCGGCGGGCGGGCTGAAGACCGACGACGCGCACGCGTTCTGCGCGGCGCTGTTCACGTCGATCGCGGAAACGGCGATGGAGTCGATCGCGCGCGACCCGGCGTTGGCCGATGCGTATCGCGAGGCCGGGTTTCGCGCACTGTGGGCCGTGTTGCACGCGGTGTGAGTGGCGATCGGCGTGACGGAAAGCTGAAGACGGGTGATCGGCGGGGCCTTGAGGTTCGGGCGCTGCCGCACCGATGGAAGGCGGTTTCAGGCAGGGCGAGGCGCGGCGAAAACGACCGTTTCATCGCCCATATTAATGAGTGAGTAATCATTCATTTTTCAGTTTCAACTTTGTCGAGGAGTGGAAAAATGTCGAAAGTCTGGCTGGTAACAGGGGCCGCACGCGGCCTGGGGCGCTCGATCGCGGAAGCGGTGCTGGCGGCGGGCGATCGTCTGGTGGCCGGCGCGCGCGATCCCGCGCGGCTCGCGGATCTGGAAGCACGGTACGGCGACCGGCTGCTGCCGATGGAACTCGACGTGACCGACGCGGCGGCGGCGGAGCATGCGGTGGCGGCGGCCCGCGACGCGTTCGGCCGCATCGACGTGCTGGTGAACAACGCGGGCTACGGTCATACGGCACCGTTCGAGCAGATGGGCGCCGACGACTTCCGCGACCAGATCGAAACGAACCTGTTCGGCGTGGTCAACCTGACGCGCGCGGTGCTGCCGACGATGCGCGCGCAGCGCGCGGGCCACATCTTCCAGGTGTCGTCGGTCGGCGGGCGCACGGCGACGGTTGGCCTGTCCGCGTATCAGGCCGCGAAGTGGGCGGTCGGCGGGTTCAGCGACGTGCTGTCGAAGGAAGTCGCGCCGTTCGGCGTGCGCGTGTGCACGCTGGAGCCGGGCGGGATGCGCACCGAATGGGCGTCGGAGGCGAAGCGAGCGGTCGACGGCCTGCTGCCCGACTATCAGCCGTCGGTCGGGAAGATGCTCGAATTGCTCGGCGCGTATGGCGGTCACGAGGTCGGCGATCCCGCGCGGATCGCGGCGCTGATCGTCGAACTGTCGCGTCGCGACGACGTGCCGATGCGCTTGCTGCTCGGCGGCGATGCGCTGTTCGTGTGCGAGCAGGCGGAAGCGCAGCGCGCAGAGGAGGCGGCGCGGTGGCGCGATACGACGCTGTCGACGATGTTTCCCGATGCGAAGCTGCCGGATGGGCTGCAGGCGTTGAAGCAGGTCGGGTAAGCGCGGGAGCCGGGGCAGCGCGGGTTTGCGCGAGCGTCGCGCCGCGTCGTCGATCAGCGATCACCGATCAGCGATCACCGATCACCGATCACCGATTGCCGACGCCGACGCCGATTGCACGCGGCGACCCGAGGAAGCCCGGGCGCATGCACGCCCCGGTCTTCGACGGCGATCGCCGTTGCCGGCGGCCCTCAGCGCCCCAGCGCGTAGAACTCCGCGTTCGGCCGCATGTTCGTCACGTTCGCGATGCGGTTCGACATCCCGAAGAACGCCGAAATCGCCGCGATGTCCCACGCGTCCTCTTCGGTGAAGCCATGCGACTTCAGCGTGTCGAAGTCCGCTTCGCCCACCTGGTGCGCGGTCTGCGAAACCTTCATCGCGAAGTCGAGCATCGCCTTCTGTCGAGCGGTGATGTCGGCCTTGCGGTAGTTGGTCGCGACCTGGTCGGCGATCAGCGGATCCTTCGCGCGGATGCGCAGGATCGCGCCGTGCGCGATCACGCAGTACTGGCACTGGTTCACGCTGCTGGTGGCCACGACGATCATTTCGCGTTCGGCCTTGGTGAGGTTGCCCGGCTTGTCCATCAGCGCGTCGTGATACGCGATGAACGCGCGAAACTCGTCCGGGCGATGCGCGAGCGTGAGGAAGACGTTCGGGATGAAGCCCGACTTTTCCTGGACGGCCGCGATGCGTTCGCGAATGTCGTCCGGCAGGTCTTCGAGCGCGGGCACCGGAAAGCGGCTGACGGGCGCGTGGTCTGCAGCGGTCATGAGGTCTCCTGGATAAAGCGGCACGGACGAACGCGATGCGCGCGCCGCCGGCCGGATATGAAACGATGCGTCGCCGTCGCCGTCGCCGTCGCCGTCGTCATGCGTTGACGTCCACGACGATGCGGCCGCGCACCTTGCCGCCGATCAGGTTCTCGGCGAGCGGGATGACATTTGCGAGGCCGACCTGATGGCTGATGGTGCCCAGTTTCTCGACGTCGAGATCGGACGCGAGCCTGCGCCATGCCTCCAGACGCTCGGCGCGCGGGCACATCACGCTGTCGATACCGACGAGCGTCACGCCGCGCAGGATGAACGGCGCGACGGTCGCGGGGAAGTCCATGCCGGCGGCCAGGCCGCAGGCCGTCACCACGCCGCGATAGCGCGTGGTCGCGCACACGTTGGCGAGCACATGGCTGCCGGCGACGTCGACCGCGCCGGCCCAGCGTTCCGTGCCGAGCGGCTTGCCGGGCGCGCCGAACTGCGAACGGTCGAGGATCTCAACCGCACCGAGCTGGCGCAGATAGTCGGCATCGGCCGGGCGGCCGGTCACGGCGACGACGCGATACCCGAGCCGCGCGAGGAGGGCGGTGGCGACGCTGCCGACGCCGCCGGCCGCGCCGGTCACCACGATCTCGCCATCGTCCGGGCGCACGCCATGCCGTTCCAGCGCCATCACGCACAGCATCGCGGTGTAGCCGGCCGTGCCGATGGCCATCGCCTGTTGCGGCGAAAACGCGGACGGCAGCGGCACCAGCCAGTCGCCGTCGACGCGTGCCTTCTGCGCGAGGCCGCCCCAATGCGTTTCGCCGACGCCCCAGCCATTCAGCACGACGCGGTCGCCTGCCCGGTAGTCCGGGTGCGTGCTGTGTTCGACCTCGCCGACGAGGTCGATGCCCGGCACCATCGGGAATTTGCGGACCACCGGGCTCTTGCCGGTGATCGCGAGCCCGTCCTTGTAGTTCAACGTCGAATAGCCGACCCGGATCGTCACGTTGCCCGCAGGCAGCTGCGCGTCGTCCAGCGTCTGCAGCCGCGCGTGCTGGCCGGTCTCGTCCTTGTCGATCACGATGCCCTGGAACATCCATCCTCCTTTCTAGACCGATCGTCTAGGTAATGGCAAAAAAAACTCAGCGGCGAGGCAATCCATTGAAGAAAAACTGTGCGAACAGCGCGAGCGGCACGTCGCTGCGTTCGAGTTTCGCGCGCAGCACGGCGCCTTCCCAGCCGATCCAGAAGAACGCGGCCAGCTCGGCGGGATCGGCTGAGGCCGCCAGTTCGCCGGCTTGCTGTGCTGCGACCAGGCAGTCGGCCAGACGGCGCTGCCAATCCTCGAACGTCTCACGCAGGCGTGCGCGGAAACGCTCGGGCAGCGCGCCCATTTCCTGGCCGAGGTTGCCGATCAGGCAGCCTCGGCTGTATTCGTAGCGGGCCATGCCGTCGCGCGCATCGTCGACGAACGCGCGCACGCGCGCCAGCGGCGTTGCTTCAGTCTCGCTGAAATGACGGTCCAGCTTGCGCGCGAAGAACTCGGCGTAGCGATCGATCAGCTCGAGGCCGAACGCCTCCTTGCTGTCGAAGTAGTGATAGAACGAGCCCTTCGGCACGCCGGCGCGCCCGAGGATCTCGTCGAGCCCGGTGGCGGAAAAGCCCTTTTCGGTGAGCACCTCCAGCCCGGTGCGCAACAGCATGTCACGTGTCGCGACGAGGTCTTCGTGCTGCTTCGGTGGCCTGCCGCGCCGGCGCGGCGGATCGGTTCGAACGTCCATGGGTGAATAATAGACCGTTCGTCTCAAAAATCAATAGCGGGCGTGTCGATCGCGCCGGGCGAACGCGTGCCGGCGACCTTTGTCCGCGTTAACCCTGATTAATAAAGCTTATCGCGGTGAAAAATTCCGCATCTTATTGAACCGATATCGGCTCGCTATAGTGGCTCGCTTTCCCGCACGCACCGTTTGCGTGCGGCTGACACGCTGACGATCAGCAGGAGCCGCTTGATGACCACCGACGCCCGATTCACCGAAATCGAGGATCTGCAGCCCGCCGCCGGCGGGCTGCGCGAGATCCGCCATCACATTCACCGCCACCCGGAACTCGCGTACGAGGAGCACGAAACGGCGGCGCTCGTCGCGGACAAGCTCGAGCAGTGGGGCTGGCAGGTGACGCGCGGGGTCGGCAAGACGGGTGTGGTCGGCACGCTGCGCGCGGGCGACGGCACGCGCAGCATCGGCATCCGCGCGGACATGGACGCGCTGCCGATCCTCGAGGCGACCGGCCTGCCGTATGCGAGCGGCACGCACGGCAAGATGCACGCGTGCGGCCACGACGGCCACACCACGATGCTGCTCGGTGCCGCGCAACACCTCGCGAAGACGCGCAATTTCTCCGGCACCGTGCACCTGTATTTCCAGCCGGCGGAAGAGCACGGCGTCGACAGCGGCGCGAAGAAGATGATCGACGACGGCCTGTTCGAGCGCTTTCCGTGCGATGCGGTGTTCGGCATGCACAACCATCCGGGCGCGGCGCCCGGCGTGTTCCTCACGCGGCGCGGCCCGTTCATGTCGGCCGGCGACAAGGCGATCATCTCGATCGAGGGCGTCGGCGGCCACGCGGCGCGGCCGCACCTGACGGTCGATCCGGTGGTCGTCGCGGCCAGCATCGTGATGGCGCTGCAGACGATCGTCGCGCGCAACGTCGACCCGTCGCAGCCGGCGGTCGTCACGGTCGGCTCGATGCACGCGGGCACCGCGAACAACGTGATCCCGAACGGCGCGCGTCTCGAACTCAGCGTGCGTTCGTTCAGCCCCGACGTGCGCGCGCTGCTCAAGCGCCGCATCGTCGAGCTCGCCGAGTCGCAGGCCGCGAGCTATGGCGCGACCGCGCACGTCGAGTACATCGAAGGCTATCCGGTCGTCGTCAATACGGATGCCGAAACGGATTTCGCCGCGCAGGTCGCGCGCGAACTGGTCGGCGACGCGCATGTGGTCGAGCAGGCCGACCTGCTGATGGGCAGCGAGGATTTCGCGTTCATGCTGCAGCAGCGGCCCGGCTCGTTCGTGCGGCTCGGCAACGGCGAAGGCGAGGACGGCTGCATGGTGCACAACCCGAAGTACGACTTCAACGATCGCAACCTGCCGATCGGCGCGGCGTTCTGGACGCGCCTCGTGGAGCGTTACCTCGGGCAGTAACCCCGGCGGCGGCACGCGACGAGCGGCCGGCGCTTCCGGCCGCATTGAGAGGAGAGACGAACGATGCAGAAAGACCATCTCGCGCTGCACCCCGCGTCGACGGGCGCCGCCGCAACCGATGCGCATGGCGCGCCGGCCGTCACGAAGCGCGGCGCGATCGCGGCGGCCGTGATCGGCAACTGGCTGGAGTTCTTCGATTTCACCGTGTACGGCTTTTTCGCGGTGCTGATCGGCAAGCTGTTCTTCCCGTCGAGCGATCCGACCACGTCGCTCTTGCTGTCGGTCGCGACGTTCGCCGCCGGTTTCTTCACGCGGCCGCTCGGCAGCGTCGTGCTCGGCGTCTATGCGGACCGCAAGGGCCGCAAGGCCGCGCTGAACCTGACGATCATGCTGATGGCGCTCGGCACCGGCCTGATCGCGATCGCGCCGACCTACGCGCAGGTCGGCGTGGCCGCGCCGCTGCTGGTCGTCGGCGCGCGGCTGATGCAGGGCTTCTCGCAGGGCGGCGAGTTCGGCGCGGCGACGTCCACGCTGATCGAGCAGGGCGGCACGTCGCACCGCGCGTTCCGCGCGAGCTGGCAGCTCGCGACGCAGGGCGGTGCGGCGCTGATGGGTTCGGGCTTCGCGGCGCTGCTGTCGAACACGCTGACGAAGGACGCGCTCGAGGGCTGGGGCTGGCGCCTGCCGTTCCTCGTGGGCGTGCTGATCGCGCCGGTGGGCATGTACTTGCGCCGCCGGCTCGCGGACGATGCGCCCGGCGACAACCATCACGGGATCGAACGCGGCGTGCTGCGCGAACTGTTCTCGCAGCACACGCGCACGGTGCTGCTGCTGATGCTGACGGTGATGGGCGGCACGGTGTCGACCTACATCCTGACCTTCTACATGCCGACCTATGCGATCCATACGCTCGGGCTGCCGATGAAGCTGTCGATGTTCGTCGGCGTCGCGTCGGGCTGCGTGATGCTGGTGACGTGTCCGCTGTTCGGCTGGCTGTCGGACCGCCTCGGCAGCCGCCGCATGCCGATCTTCATCGGGCGCGGCGTGCTGGTGCTGCTGCTGTTTCCGGCGTTCTGGCTGATGAACCATCATCCGACGCTGTCGGTGATCCTGCCGCTGACCGCGCTGATGCTGCTGTTCTATTCGCTCGGTTCGGCATCCGAAATGGCGCTGATGTGCGAATCGCTGCCGCGCCACGTACGCGCGACGGGCATCTCGATCGCGTATGCGCTCGCGGTGACGATCTTCGGCGGCACCGCGCAGCTGGTCGCGACCTGGCTGGTGAAGACGACCGGCAGCAAGCTCGCGCCGGCCGGCTACGTGGCCGCGTGCGTGGTGCTGTCGCTGATCGCGGTCGCGATGCTGCGCGAGACGGCGCGCGAGTCGATGGACTGATGCGGGATGCCGCTGTCCGAAGCGACGCTGTGCAATTTCGTTCTCGTCAAATTGACGGGACTGTGCCGCATCCCTAAATTGGGCGATGCGGAGAGGGCTCCGCGTTCCGTGAGAAGGACGTTGCAAACAGAGTCTGAGGGTTGAGCGGGCGGCTTATGCCGCCCGTCTTTATATCCGCGCTATCCGCGTTTATATGCGCGAATGACCGTATTGCCGATCCGGCGGGCGAAGTCACCGCTCACCCGCGCCGCGCGACCAGTTCCGACACCGTCTGCGCGGCCTGCTGCAGCGGCCCGAGAAACTCCTTCACCATCTGCTTCGCGGTGTGCCGCTGCGCGTTGCCGCTGATGTTCATCGCGGCGATCACCTGCCCGCGCCGGTTGCGGATCGGCGCGGAGATCGACATCAAGCCCACCTCGAGTTCCTGGTCGACCACGGCCCAGCCTTGCTGGCGCACCTGTGCGATCGTCGCCTTCAGTTCGCCGATGTCGGTGATCGTGCGCGGCGTATGCGCGCGGATGGCGCTCTGCGCGAGCGTTTCGTCGAGCGCCGCGTCGTCGAGCGCCGACAGCAGCACGCGGCCCATCGACGTGCAGTACGCGGGCAGGCGGCTGCCGATCGACAGGTTGATCGTCATGATCTTGCGGGTCGGCACGCGCAGCACGTAGACGATCTCGGTGCGGTCGAGCACGGCGGCCGAGCAGCTTTCGTGGATCTGCGCGGACAACTGCTCCATCACCGGATCGGCGAGATTCCAGAACGGCATCGACGTGAGATACGCGAAGCCGAGCTCGAGGATCTTCGGCGTGAGCCGGAACAGCCGGCCGTCGGCCTCGACGTAGCCGAGCGTCTGCAGCGTCAGCAGGATCCGGCGCGCGCCGGCGCGCGTGAGCCCGGTGGCCGAGGCGACCTCGGTGAGCGTCTGCTCCGGGCGCTGGGCGTCGAATGCGCGGATCACCGCGAGGCCGCGCGCGAACGACTGCACATAGGAGTCGCCCGGTTTCGTCTGGATGTCTTCGGTTGTCATGAACGGTCGGATTGTCGTGCAGCCGAGAAGATAGCGCATGGGGCCCGACACGCCAACCGCACCGCGGACCGGGCGCTTGACAGGTCGTCCCCGCACTCCCTATGATGCGTTGAACGTTCGATACACGATCTTATGTTCGTATATAGAACATTTAAGCGCATCCCGGCGGGCAAAGCAAGGGGCGCGTTTCACTCACTTCCCAGCTTGCATGAGACCGGAGACACTGATGACCGAAGCTTTTCTGTGTGATGCGATTCGTACCCCGATCGGCCGCTACGGCGGCGCGCTGTCCGGCGTGCGCGCCGACGACCTCGGCGCGGTGCCGCTCAAGGCGCTCGTCGAGCGCAACCGCGACGTCGACTGGACGGCGATCGACGACGTGATCTACGGCTGCGCGAACCAGGCCGGCGAGGACAACCGCAACGTCGCGCGCATGTCCGCGCTGCTCGCGGGTTTGCCGGAGGGCGTGCCGGGTTCGACGATCAACCGCCTGTGCGGTTCCGGGATGGACGCGGTCGGCGTGGCCGCGCGCGCGATCAAGTCGGGCGAGGCCGCGCTGATGGTGGCCGGCGGCGTCGAAAGCATGACGCGCGCGCCGTTCGTGATGGGCAAGGCCGCCAGCGCGTTCGCGCGCCAAGCCGACATCTACGACACGACGATCGGCTGGCGCTTCGTCAATCCGCTGATGAAACAGCTGCATGGCGTCGATTCGATGCCGGAGACGGCCGAAAACGTCGCGGTCGACTACAACGTCAGCCGCGCCGATCAGGACCTGTTCGCGCTGCGCAGCCAGCAGAAGGCCGCGCGTGCGCAGCAGGACGGCACGCTTGCCGAGGAAATCGTGCCGGTCACGATTCCGCAGAAGAAGGGCGATCCGGTTGTCTTTGCGCGTGACGAGCATCCGCGCGAAACGTCGCTCGAGACCCTCGCGAAGCTGAAGGGCGTCGTGCGCCCGGACGGCTCGGTGACGGCCGGCAACGCGTCGGGCGTCAACGACGGCGCCGCCGCGCTGCTGCTCGCGAACGCGGAAGCCGCGAAGCGCTTCGGCCTGACGCCGCGTGCGCGCGTGCTCGGCATCGCGACGGCCGGCGTCGCGCCGCGCGTGATGGGCATCGGCCCGGCGCCGGCCACGCAGAAGCTGCTCGCGCGGCTCGGGATGACGATCGACCAGTTCGACGTGATCGAGCTGAACGAGGCATTCGCGTCGCAGGGTCTCGCGGTGCTGCGCATGCTCGGCGTCGCCGACGACGATCCGCGCGTGAACCCGAACGGCGGCGCGATCGCGCTCGGCCATCCGCTCGGCGCGTCGGGTGCGCGTCTCGTGACGGCCGCGATGTACCAGCTGCAGCGCACCAACGGCCGCTTCGCACTGTGCACGATGTGCATCGGCGTCGGCCAGGGTATCGCGATCGCGATCGAACGCGTCTGATCGCGCGATGCGTCGAAGCGCGCGGAATGCGCGCCGCTTGGCCGTACCTTTCCGGACGATGTGGCCGGCACGAGAAGATCGTCGTGTCGGCCACATCGTCGTTCAGCCTCGTGATAGCCGCGCGATGCGTGCCGCGAGCGCGTCGATCTCGGTGTCCGCGAACACCTCGATGCCATGCTGGCGCAGCAACGCCGCCGTCACACCGGCGCCGGCATGCCGCCGGCCCGCAAAACTCCCGTCGTAAATGAAGCTGCTTCCGCACGACGGACTTCCGTCCGCCAGGATCGCGAAGCGGCAGTCGTGCGCGCGTGCCAGCGCGAGCGCGGTGTGCGCGCCGTCGACGAACGGGGCCGTCACGTCGGTGCCGTGCACGTCGACGATGCGCGCGGCACCCGACAGCACGCGTTGCCCCGATTCGCCTGCCGCGATCTCGGCGGGCGGACGCGGCACGCTCAATCCTCCTGCCAGTTCCGGACATACAGTCACCAGACGCCCTTCGCGCTGCCACCGTGCGAGCGTTTCATGCGCGGCGGTCCTCGCCGAGCCGTTGTAGCGGACGGGGTGGCCGAGCACGCACATGCTGACGAGGATCTTCGGCGTGACCGGCTGCTGCGGCGTGTTCTGCAATGTCGTTCTCCGTGCGGGCGCTGTCGGGCGAGCGGAAATGCTGCGCGCAGGTGGCGTGCGCGCGCATCAGGCCGTCGGCGCTTCCAGATGGATGTCCTCTGGCTCGAGCGCGTACAACGCCGGGTCGGGCGATGCGCTGACGGTGAAGCCGAGGCGCAGGTAGAAGTCGATCGTGTGCTGCGACGGCGTCGCGGACACGTAGAGCCGTGCGGCGCCCATCGTCCGTGCCTGCGCGCGGGCCGCGTCATAGAGATGCTCGCCGAGCCCGCAACCGCGCCAGTCCCGGCTCACGTGCAGGAACTTCAGCTGCAGCATGTCGCGTCGCGGGCCGAGCGGATCGGCGTCCACGATGACCGCCGCGACCAGCCGCGCGCCGTCGAACATGCCGAGACACCAGCCGCCGCGATCGTGGCAGTCGAGCAGGATCGGCGTGTAATGCTCGGCTTCACCGTCGGGCCAGCCGTGCACGTCGTAGAAGTCGGGGACGAGCTGCAGTTCGCCGTCGCGCAGCGCGTACAGATGATGGATGATCTCGCGCCGGTCGATGGTCCAGACGAGCGGCAGTTCGTCGCGGGTGAGCAGGCGTGCCGAGAGTGAGTCGCGTTCGGTGGCGGTGCGGCGTGTCATGCGGTGGTCCGGTGTGCAGCGCGTTGCGTGTGGTTGGGTGTGTGTGGCCGCGTGCCTGCTGCGTCGCCGCGCATGTCGTGCATGTCGTGCGTTTGCTGAACGCGCAGCGTGTCGCGATCGCGGAAAAGCGCGGCCTGATCGTGTCTATCGCCGTCATGCGCAGCCCGTGCCGTATTCCGGGGCGGCCGATTCAATTGCAGCCGGGATTTTTTCATCGAGTTCAAATGCCGATCGAATGGAGCAGATCAGGCAGAGTCGTTTCGTTTCGTGCAACGGCTGCGTAGATTGGCTCGTTTCGCGAGGTTATTCCATCAAGCATCGGTTCACTTCCGCAAAGCGTCGGACGTGATTATCGCCGGATGACTTGATCGAAATCATGCCGATGACCGAATTCGATCTTTCACGCGCGTCCGGATTAAGGTTTTTCCGGAGCTTGCCGACAGTAAGGACGAGACCGTCGTAAAGCGATAAACCGTTTTTCGGCTACTGAGCGTGATTTTCGCGCTGCGCGGATCCTGCAGCCGGATCCGCCTTTCGGAGCCCTGCATGCGCAACAACCAGCCTGTCACCCAACAAGAATTCGAATTTCCCGACGACGTCACGCTGATGTCGACCACCGATGCGGACAGCATCATCACATACGCGAATACGACCTTCGCGCAGGTGAGCGGCTACTCGACCGACGAACTCGTCGGTGAGCCGCACAACGTCGTGCGGCACCCGGACATGCCGAAAGAAGCGTTCGCCGACATGTGGGCGACGCTGCAGAACGGCGAACCGTGGACCGCGCTCGTGAAGAACCGCCGCAGGAACGGCGATCACTACTGGGTGCGCGCGAACGCGGTGCCGGTGATGCGCGACGGGCAGCCGACGGGCTACATGTCGGTGCGCACCAGCGCGCCGCGCGACGAGATCGCGGCGGCCGACGCGCTGTACCGCGCGTTCCGCGAAGGCAAGGCCGGCCAGCGCCGTTTCCACAAGGGATTGGTCATCCGAACCGGGCTGCTGCGCATCGCGTCGCTGCCGCAGACGATGTCGGTGCGCGCGCGCGTTCATTCGGCGCTGTGCGCGCCGGCGCTGGCCGTCGTCGGCGCGGGGTGGGCGTGCGGGCTGAGCGGCGGCGGGCTCGCGGCGTTTGCCGCCGTGACGGCCGGAGTGGCGGTGGCGGCCGGCCTGTGGCTCGACGCGCAGATCGTCCGTCCGCTGAAGCGGCTGCACGACCAGGCGCTGAATGTCGCGACCGGCGCAAGCCGTCGCGGCGTGCGGATGAACCGCGTCGACGAGATCGGCATGACGTTGCGTACGATCAACCAGCTCGGGCTGATGTTCCGCTGGCTCGTCGACGACGTCAGCGAGCAAGTGCACAACGTGCAACGCGCGAGCAACGAGATCGCCCAAGGCAACAACGACCTGAGCGCGCGCACCGAACAGGCCGCGTCGAGCGTGCAGGAGACCGCCGCGTCGATGGCCGAGATGACGGCCACCGTCGACAGCAATGCGGAGATCGCGCTGCAGGCGAACCGGCTCGCCGTGTCCGCGAGCGAGGCGGCCGAGCGCGGCGGGCAGGCGGTGAGCGAAGTCGTCACGACGATGAACGACATTACCGACAGTTCGCGCAGGATCGCCGACATCATCAGCGTGATCGACGGCATCGCGTTCCAGACCAACATCCTCGCGTTGAATGCGGCGGTCGAGGCGGCGCGCGCGGGCGAACAGGGGCGCGGTTTCGCGGTGGTCGCCGGCGAGGTGCGGGCGCTCGCGCAGCGCAGCGCGAACGCGGCGAAGGAAATCAAGACACTGATCGGCGCGAGCGTCGAGCGGGTCGAATCGGGCGCACGAATCGTCGACGGCGCGGGCAAGACGATGGAGGACATCGTCACGCAGGTGAAGCGCGTGTCGGACCTGATCGCGGAAATCAGCTCGTCGACGGCCGAGCAGAGCACCGGGGTTGCGCAGGTCGACCAGGCGGTCGTGCATCTGGACAACATCACGCAGCAGAACGCGGCGCTGGTCGAGCAGAGCGCGGCGGCGTCGGAAAGCCTGAAGCAGCAGGCGACGCGGCTCGTCGATGCGGTGAACGTGTTTCGCTAATCGTCGGGGGCGTGTGCTTGCGCGTTCCCGCCACCGTGAGGCAAGGCGAAGCAAAGCAGGGCAAGGCGGCGAAATCCTCGATTTCCGTTTCGATTTGCCGGCATTGAACGAGAGAGATTCGCATTCGTGCTTCCGGGGCGACTCGGGAATCCCGGCGGAACAAGTGCCGAGATGGGTCGGATGATTGACGCCGCAAGTATTTGATAAAACCGGACATTTATTTGCGTATAAATAAAGTGTTCGCTGAATCAAGATGATGCGAAATTGATGCATATTTACCCGCAGCCGGCATAATGTTTTCGCCGGATTTGCCGAAAGCGCAGGAGTCTGATCGAACGCATGCGGGACGACCGCGATGCG
Organism: Burkholderia sp. SCN-KJ; assembly: GCF_024656005.1. Classification (NCBI taxonomy): domain Bacteria; kingdom Pseudomonadati; phylum Pseudomonadota; class Betaproteobacteria; order Burkholderiales; family Burkholderiaceae; genus Burkholderia; species Burkholderia sp. SCN-KJ. The sequence continues at coordinate 72,943 of NZ_JANKOG010000007.1, read as the reverse complement.
TACGGTCTCGGTTCAATCCACAAGCGGACGCAAAGATCCGCAATCCGGAAACTCCAACCATGCGCAATAACCAGCCTGTCACGCAACGCGAATTCGAATTTCCCGACGACGCGACGCTGATGTCGACCACCGACGCGGACAGTTACATCAAGTACGCGAATGCCGCGTTCATCCAGGTCAGCGGATTTTCCCCCGAGGAGATCGAAGGCCAGCCGCACAACGTCGTGCGACACCCGGACATGCCGAAGGAGGCGTTCGCCGACATGTGGGCGACGCTGCAGAACGGCGAACCGTGGACCGCGCTCGTGAAGAACCGCCGCAGGAACGGCGATCACTACTGGGTCCGTTCGAATACGGTGCCGGTAATGCGCAACGGGCAGCCGACGGGTTACATGTCGGTGCGCACCAAGGCGTCGCGCGACGAGATCGCGGCGGCCGACGCGCTGTACCGCGCGTTCCGCGAAGGCAAGGCCGGCAACCGCCGTTTCCACAAGGGGCTGATCGTCCGTACCGGGCTGATGCGTGTCGCGTCGCTGTTCCAGACGATGTCGGTGCGCGCGCGCGTTCATTCGACCCTGTGCGTGCTGGCGCCGGCCGTCGTCGGCGCGGGGTGGGCGTGCGGGCTGAGCGGCGGCGGGCTCGCGGCGTTTGCCGGTGCGGCGGTCGGTGTGGCGGTGGCGGCCGGCCTGTGGCTCGACGCACAGATCGTGCGTCCGCTGATTCAGTTGCGCGACCAGGCGTTGCGCGTCGCGACCGGCGAGAGCCGCTCGGGCGTGGCGATGAACCGGGTCGACGAGATCGGCATGACCTTGCGCACGATCAACCAGCTCGGGCTGATGTTCCGCTGGCTCGTCGACGACGTCAGCGAGCAGGTGCACAACGTGCAGCGCGCGAGCAACGAGATCGCGCAAGGCAACAACGACCTGAGCGCGCGCACCGAACAGGCGTCGACCAGCGTGCAGCAGACGGCTGCGTCGATGGCCGAGATGACGGCCACCGTATCGAGCAACGCGGAGACGGCGCTGCAGGCGAACCAACTGTCGGTTTCGGCGAGCGAGGCGGCCGAGCGCGGCGGACGGGCGGTGAGCGAAGTCGTCACGACGATGAGCGACATCACGGCGAGTTCGCACAAGATTTCCGACATCATCGGCGTGATCGACGGCATCGCGTTCCAGACCAACATCCTCGCGCTGAACGCGGCGGTCGAGGCGGCGCGCGCGGGCGATCAGGGACGCGGCTTCGCGGTGGTCGCCGGCGAGGTGCGGGCGCTCGCGCAGCGCAGCGCGAACGCGGCGAAGGAAATCAAGACACTGATCGGCGCGAGTGTCGACCGGGTCGAATCGGGCGCACGGATCGTCGACGGCGCGGGCAAGACGATGGAGGACATCGTCACGCAGGTGAAGCGCGTGTCGGACCTGATCGCGGAGATCAGCTCGTCGACGGCCGAGCAGAGCACCGGGGTTGCGCAGGTCGACCAGGCGGTCGTGCATCTGGACAACATCACGCAGCAGAACGCGGCGCTGGTCGAGCAGAGCGCGGCGGCGTCGGAAAGCCTGAAGCAGCAGGCGACGCGGCTCGTCGATGCGGTGAACGTGTTTCGTTGAAGGCGGGGAAGGCAGGTGACGCGGCACGGCGGAGAGGGGCGGCCCGCGCGTCACCTCGATGGGGGCATAGATCAAATCAGCGCCGGTTGCAATGGTGCACGGTGCTCGCGAACCTTGATGATCCGGTATTCGTTGCGAAGCCCGTCGTCGGTGACGATCTGCGTCTGACGCAGATCGACGACCAGCACGTCGCCCTTTCCGAAGCGCTCGCCGGCATCGATCTTCGCGATGAACCGTTCGTCGTCCAGCGACGCATAGAACGCGGACGTGCCGTCGTGCACGCGCCATTTGTTGCCGTCCTTGAACACGACGGATTCGAGCTTCAACATCTTGAGTGCGATCGTGTCGGTGACGATTTCGCCGGGATCGTCGCTGCTCGCGAACGTGCCGAGTTCGTCGCGTTCGATCGAGAGTTCGACGATGTCGTCGCGGACGATGCCGAAGCTGTCGATGCCGTCATGTTCGAGCGGCGAGAGCATTTTCTGCAGGTTGACGCGAACGGCCCGGTTCCGATACAGCCGGACGATGGGTTCATCGACGACGAAGCATTCCTGCTCCGACATCCAGATCCTGACATGCGCTCCGTCCGGCTCGGTGCGATGCGGTTTGCGCCCGCGCAGCGTGCGAATGAGGCCGATCAGCCCGCCGCCGCCGATGATCCCCAGTGCGGCGAGGATTGCCGGTGCGTTGCTGAACGCATTGGCGTTCGGCCCGGCGAACAGGTCGCGGATCTGGCTCGCGAGCGACTGGACGAAGATCAGCTCTGCATGGAACGAGCCGGACTTGAAGCCGCCCCTGACCTCGAGACGAACCTCGGAGTGGTCGCCATTGAGTTCCTTGTTGGCGGACGAGAACAGGTCGGCGATCGCGAGCAGCACCGGTGCGAGGTCACGCACGTCCATCCGGTGCTCGCCGAGCGCGGGCCCGTCATAGATGACATTGAACGGCTGGTGATTGCTCGGGCCGCCGCGCTTTTCTTCGGGCGGGCACGTACGACGATCGGCTGATCCGACGCTCATGTGCGGGCTCCCTTCGTGCGGGGCGCGATGCCGGGACGGGTGCGAGGAAGCGCGACGAGGGCGCGGTGCGCGGGGGATACGCTGGTCGGGCGGACGGAGGAACTGTTCATGCGGAGGCAAACCGGATCGAGGTGGAACGCTCAATCTAGCGGCTGGCAGCGGAACGAGAAATGAGACTTGAACGAAATTGCCGAACGGCATGACGTTTGGCCGATGCGGCATCGACGTCGCGCACGGGAGGCGTGTCGACATTACGCACGGCAAGGTGACGCGGGCACGGCGGAGAGGAGGTACCGGCCCGCGTCGTGACCGCCCGGTTCCGGCCGGGCGGTCAGGGCCTGTCGCCGAAGCGCCAGGCCCCGAACCGTCAGACGGCGAGGCAGAGGTACTTGATCACGACGTAGTCGTCGATGCCGTAATGCGAGCCTTCACGGCCGAGGCCCGACTGCTTGACGCCGCCGAACGGCGCGACTTCGTTCGAGATCAGGCCCGTGTTCACGCCGACCATCCCGTACTCGAGCGCTTCGGCGACCTTCCACACGCGGCCGATGTCGCGGCTGTAGAAGTACGCGGCGAGACCGAACTCGGTGTCGTTCGCGAGGCGGATCACCTCGTCGTCGCTGCCGAACTTGAACAGCGGCGCGAGCGGCCCGAACGTCTCTTCCTTCGCGACCTTCATCGCCGGCGTGACGCCGGTCAGCACGGTCGGCTCGAAGAAGCCGTGGCCGAGCGCGTGGCGCTTGCCGCCCGTCACGACGGTCGCGCCCTTCGCGAGCGCGTCCTCGATGTGCGCCTCGACCTTCAGCACGGCCGCTTCGTTGATCAGCGGACCCTGCGTGACGCCCGGCTCCGTGCCGCGGCCGACCTTCAGCTGGCCGACCGCCGCCGCGAGCTTCTGCGCGAACTGGTCGTACACGGCTTCGTGCACGTAGAAGCGGTTCGTGCACACGCACGTCTGGCCGCTGTTGCGGTACTTCGATGCGATCGCGCCCTGCACGGCGGCATCGAGATCGGCGTCGTCGAACACGATGAACGGTGCGTTGCCGCCGAGTTCCAGCGACACCTTCTTGACCGTCGCCGCGCATTGCGACATCAGCAGGCGGCCGACCGGCGTCGAGCCGGTGAACGACAGCTTGCGCACGATCGGGTTCGACGTCAGCTCGCCGCCGATCGCCTTCGGATCGCCCGTGACGACGCTGAACACGCCGGCCGGCACGCCCGCGCGTTCGGCCAGCACGGCCATCGCGAGGGCTGAGAACGGCGTCGCTTCAGCCGGCTTCACGACGATCGGGCAGCCTGCCGCGAGCGCCGGGCCGACCTTGCGGGTGATCATCGCCGCCGGGAAGTTCCACGGCGTGATCGCCGCGCACACGCCGATCGCTTCCTTCGTCACGACGATGCGCTTGTCGCTCGCCGGCGTCGGGATCGTGTCGCCGTACACGCGCTTGCCTTCCTCCGCGAACCACTCGAGGAACGAGGCTGCGTAGCCGATCTCGCCCTTCGCCTCGGCGAGCGACTTGCCCTGCTCGGTGGTCAGGATCAGCGCGAGGTCGTCGGCGTTTTCCATCATCAGGTCGTGCCACTTGCGCAGGATCGCCGCGCGCTCCTTCGCGGTCTTCTTGCGCCATGCCGGCCATGCGGCGTTCGCGGCCTCGATTGCGTGGCGCGTCTCGGCCGTGCCCATCGCCGGCACGGTGCCGAGCAGGCCGCCGGTTGCCGGATTGCGGACCTCGAACGACTCGCCGTTCGCCGCGCCTTGCCATTCGCCGTTGACATACGCCTGCTGGCGGAACAGCGACGGATCTTTCAGTGCCAGGGTTTCCTGAACGGTGCTCATATGAATCGCCTGCCTTGAAAATGACGGATAAAAAGGCCGCCGCCGTCCTGACGACGGCGGCGGCGCATTCAGTTGACGTGGACCGGAACTCAGGCCGGCACGCCGACCGTTTCCTTCAGCACTTCCTCGAGGATCACGAGCGCTTCGTCGAACACGGCCTGCGGGATCGTCAGCGGGAACAGGAAGCGCACGACGTTCGAGTACACGCCGCACACGAGCAGCAGCAGCCCGCGCTCGAGCGCGCGCGTCTGCACGCGCTTCGTGAATTCCGCGTCCGGCTCGCCCGAACCCGGCTTCAGGAACTCGACCGCGATCATCGCGCCCGGGCCGCGCACGTCGGCGATCTGCGGCACGTCGGCCTGCAGCGAATTCAGCTTCGCCTTCAGCACGTCGCCGAGTTGCGTCGCACGGTCGCACAGCTTCTCTTCGTCGATGATCTCGAGCACCGCGTGCGCCGACGCGACGGCCAGCGGGTTGCCCGCATAGGTGCCGCCGAGGCCGCCGGGCGCCGCTGCGTCCATCACGTCCGCACGGCCGACGACGCCCGACAGCGGCATGCCGCCCGCGAGGCTCTTCGCCATCGTGATCAGGTCGGCCAGCACGTCGTAGTGCTGCATCGCGAACAGCTTGCCGGTGCGCGCGAAGCCGGTCTGCACTTCGTCGGCGATCAGCAGGATGCCGTGCTCGTTACAGATCTTGCGCAGCGCGCGCACGAACTCGGCCGGCGCCGGGTTGAAGCCGCCTTCGCCCTGGACCGGTTCGAAGATGATCGCGGCGACGCGCTTCGGATCGATGTCGGCCTTGAACAGCATCTCGATCGCCTTGATCGAGTCGGCCGTCGTCACGCCGTGCAGCGCGTTCGGGTACGGCGCGTGGAACACGTCGCCCGGGAACGGGCCGAAGTTCAGCTTGTACGGGGCGACCTTGCCGGTCAGCGCCATGCCCATCATCGTGCGGCCGTGGAAGCCGCCCGAGAACGCGATCACGCCCGGACGGCCGGTCGCGGCGCGCGCGATCTTGATCGCGTTTTCGACGGCTTCGGCCCCGGTGGTGAAGAACGCGGTCTTCTTCGGGAAGTCGCCCGGCGCGCGTTCGTTGATCTTTTCCGCCAGCTCGACGTACGACGCGTACGGGACGATCTGGTAAGCGGTATGCGTGAAGCTGTTCAGTTGATCCGCGATCGCCTTGACGATCTTCGGGTGGCGGTGGCCCGTGTTCAGCACCGCGATGCCGGCGGCGAAATCGATGAAGCGGCGGCCTTCGACATCCCACAGCTCCGCGTTCTCGGCGCGGGCTGCGTAGAAATCGCACATCACGCCGACGCCGCGCGGGGTGGCGGCGTTCTTGCGGGCCTGCAGGTCGGCATTCTTCACGGTCATCTCCTTGATGTTCTGTCCGGTGGGATAAAAATCGGCCGCATTGGCAGCCCATGGAGGCGACTATAATCACATTTGGCTCTGGCAATCAGAGCCATTTCAATAAATATTCAGGAGCCAATCATGCGCGCAAGCGTGTTGTCGGACTGGCTGGCGCAGCGCCTCGTGCGCGGCGGCGAACAGCCGATCTACCGGCAGCTGCACCGGCTGCTGCAGCAGGCGATCCTGTCGCGCGAACTGCCGGCCGGCACGCGCGTGCCGTCGTCGCGGCTGCTGGCGGCCGAGCTCGGGATCGCCCGCAACACGGTCACGCAGGTTTACGAACAGCTTGCGCTCGAAGGCTATGTGAACTCGGCGACGGGGCGCGGCACGTTCGTCGCCGACAGCGCGCCGGACGAGATCGTCGGCGCGTCGCCCGACCCGGCCGCCGGCCTGGCGGTGGCGCCATCGTCCGCGCGGCGGCTGTCGGCGCGCGGCACGCGGCTCGTCGAGGGCGCGGGCGTGTCGAAGCGCCAGGGCGGCGCGTTCATGCCCGGCGTGCCCGATGTGTCGCGCTTTCCGGCGCGCGTGTGGACGCGGCTGCACAACAAGTACTGGCGGAGATTGCGCCCCGATTTGCTGACCTACGCGCCGGGCGGCGGGCTCGCGTTGCTGCGCGAGGCGCTGGCCGACTACCTGCGCACGTCGCGTTCGGTGCGCTGCACGCCCGAGCAGATCGTGATCACGACCGGGATCCACCAGTCGATCGACCTCGCGGTGCGGCTCCTGACCGATCCGGGCGACGCGATCTGGACCGAGGATCCGTGCTACTGGGGCGTGCGCAGCGTGCTGAACGTGTCGGGGCTGACCACGCGGCCGATTCCGGTCGACGACGAAGGGATCGCGCCGTCGGCCGCCGATCTCGCCGAGCCGCCGAAGCTGATGCTCGTCACGCCGTCGCACCAGTATCCGCTCGGGATGGTGATGAGCCTCGCGCGGCGGCGGATGCTGCTCGAATACGCGCGCCAGCACGGCTGCTGGATCATCGAGGACGACTACGACAGCGAATTCCGCTACGGCAGCCGGCCGCTTGCGTCGCTGCAGGGGCTCGATACGGCCGGGCAGGTGATCTACGTCGGCAGTTTCGGCAAGACGCTGTTCCCGGGGCTGCGGGTCGGCTATCTGGTCGCGCCAGAGCCGCTCGCGGAAAGCTTCGCGACCGCGAGTGCCGAGCTGTATCGCGAAGGGCAGCTGCTGCAGCAGGCGGTGCTCGCCGAGTTCATCGCGGAAGGGCACTTCGTGTCGCATATCCGCAAGATGCGCACGCTGTACGGGCAGCGCCGCGAGGTGCTGCTCGATGCGGTCGCGCGCCGCTACGGCGACACGCTGCAGGCACTCGGCAGCGACGCGGGGCTGCATCTCGTCACGCGGCTGCCGGACGGGGTCGACGATCGTGCGGTCGCGCAGGCCGCGCTCGAACGCAACATCGTCGTGCGGCCGCTGTCCGGTTACTACGCGGAGCGCGAGCGCGCGGCGTCGGGTTTGCTGCTCGGCTATGCGTGCGTGCCGGAAGACGAGATCGCGACGGCGTTCGCGACGCTGGCCGAGGCGATCGACGAGCGGGCGTTCGACGGGATGATTGCGGCGGCTTGACGTGTGCGGCAGTTGATGCGACGACCAACGCTCGAGACGGCAGAGCGCGATGCGAAAGTCACGTATGAGAGTGAGTCGATATGGATCAGCGTTTTCAAGCAGGTCCAGGTCACGTCTGGAAAAACCTCGGCTGCAAGCACACAACGGCCCGACTGCCGAGTGCACGGGACCTGCCGTGACGACCAGTCCTTCCTGAGGGCGCACGCACGCGCATCAAAGCCGGATCAGCGCCGCGCCCGCGACCACCAGCGCGCACGCGGCGAGCCGCTGCGCGCCGGGCCGCTCGCGCATCACGAACCAGCCGATCGCCACCGCGAAGATCGAGCTTGTCTCGCGCAGCGCCGATACCGTCGCGACCGGCAGATGCCGATACGCGAGGATCACGATTCCATAGGCGGCGAGCGAGATCGTGCCGGCGATCGCGCCTTGCCGCAGCGACGCGCGCGAACCGAACACCACGCGCGGGCCGCCGCGCATCGCGCACACCAGCACGAGTTGCGGCACGCTCCACAGCAGATAAACCCACGCGATATAGCCGAGCGCGCTGCCCGACACGCGCGAGCCGATGCCGTCGCAGATCGAATACGCGGCGATGAACACGCCTGTGAGCAGTGCGTACGGCACGCCTTCGCCGGAGAACCGGAAGCCGCGGCGCAGCGCGAGCGACATGATGCCGAACGACACGAGCGCGATGCCCGCGAAGCCGAACGGCGTCGGCCGCTCGTGCAGCATCGCGAGCGCCAGCACCGATACGATCAGCGGCGAGATCCCGCGCGCGATCGGGTAGATCTGCCCGAACTCGCCGTTGCGGTAGGCACGCGCCAGCGTGAAGCAGTACGCGACCTCGAGCACGGCCGACGCCGCGACATACGGCCACGCGGCGGGCGCCGGCGCGGGCAGCAGTACGACGCCCGCAATCCCGAACGCGAGATACGGCAGCGACATCGTGCCGAGCTGGGCGAGGCGGTCTTCGCTCACGTGGAGGAACGCATTCCAGATCGCGTGCAAGAGGGCGGAGCACAGCACGAGGCCGATGAACAGGTGATCCATGAATGAGCGAGCGGACGAGGGCGGGCGCCGTCAATTATGTGGGTATCCGGCGCGCTCGCGCGGAATTGCCGATAATAGAACGTTGTTATTCACCGGATGCCGACGATGACCGAAGCCCCCCTCACCCCGCCCGCCGTTCCGCGCCTCACGAGCCTGTCGCATGGCGGCGGCTGCGGCTGCAAGATCGCGCCGGGCGTGCTGTCCGAGCTGCTGAAGCGGGCGACGCCGCCCGCGTTGTTCCCGGACCTGCTGGTCGGCACCGAGACCTCCGACGACGCGGCCGTCTACCGGCTGAACGACGAGCAGGCGATCGTCGCGACGACCGACTTCTTCATGCCGATCGTCGACGATCCGTTCGACTTCGGCCGTATCGCTGCAACCAACGCGCTGTCCGACGTCTACGCGATGGGCGGCAAGCCGATTCTCGCGCTCGCGCTGGTCGGGATGCCGATCAACGTGCTGCCGCACGAGACGATCGCGGCCGTGTTGCGCGGTGGCGAATCGGTGTGCGCGGATGCCGGCATTCCGGTCGCGGGCGGCCATTCGATCGATTCGGTCGAGCCGATCTACGGGCTCGCGGCGATCGGCGTCGTGCATCCGTCGCGCGTGAAGCGCAACGCGGCCGCGCGCGCGGGCGACGTGCTCATGCTCGGCAAGCCGCTCGGCGTCGGCGTGCTGTCGGCCGCGCTGAAGAAGAACCAGCTCGACGACGCGGGCTACGCGCAGATGGTGGCGACGACCACCAAGCTGAACCGGCCGGGCGCCGAACTCGCCGCGCTGCCGGGCGTGCACGCGCTGACCGACGTCACGGGCTTCGGGCTGCTCGGCCATACGCTCGAACTGGCGCGCGGCGCGAAGCTGACCGCACGCGTGCATTACGCGTCGCTGCCGTGGCTGGCGGGCGTCGAGGCGTTCGTTGCCGACGGCGTGTTCACCGGCGCATCGGGCCGCAACTGGGCCGCGTATGGCGCCGACGTGCGGCTCGCCGACGGGCTGCCGCCCGTCGCGCAGGCGCTGCTGACCGATCCGCAGACGTCCGGCGGCCTGCTGGTCGCGTGCGCGCCGGATGCGGTCGACGACGTGCTCGCGTGCTTCCGCGCCGACGGCTTCGACCGCGCGGCCGTGATCGGCGAGATGGCGGACGGGCCCGCGCGCGTCGACGTCGCCTGACGCGGTTTTTTCACGCTGGATCGCTGTCGGTCGCTAGAATCGATGCCTTCCCTCGAAGGCATCGACGACCGATGAACGATTTCCTGTTCGGGCTGTGGATCGAGAGCCACGCAAGGCTCGTCGTAGTTTGCATCCAGTGATTCGCATCGACGTCGACTCGTGCGTCGGTCGATTAGATAGTATTCCTGATGTTATTGCGCGGCGCGCATGTCGATCCAGTCCGCGTTTCATGCGAATCCTGGAGCCGCGCACACCGCCCGCCGTTTCGTAGTCGGGTTCCGCGTCGCACACGCGCGTTCTATACTCCTTCGCGCAGTCTCCGAGAGCCGTTCTCACCCAACATCACCGAAACAAGGAACGCCGATGCTGACTCGCTCCATCCTTTCCGCAGCTGCATTCTCGCTTGCCGCCTGTGCGACCGCGCCGTCGATCGCGCAGGACAACCAGGGCAACGATGCGGGCAACGCTGCATTCGCCGAGACCGGTGCACAGGGCCGCCCGGTCAAGGTCATGATCATCACGATGTTCGGTCCGGAAGGCCAGGCATGGCTCGACCGGCTCGGCCCGTGGCGCGACATCACCGTGCCCGGCCTGTCGCCCGACTACCCGAACGTTCATTGCAACAAGCAGGACGTGTGCGTGGTGACGACCGGCATGGGCTATGCGAACGCGTCCGCGACGATCATGGCGCTCACGTTCTCGCAGCGCTTCGACCTGCGCCGCACGTACTTCCTCGTGTCGGGCATCGCGGGCGTCGACCCCGCGCAAGGCACGGTCGGTTCCGCCGCCTGGTCGAAATACCTGGTCGACTTCAGCCTGCAGTGGGAGCTCGATGCGCGCGAGATTCCGGCCGGCTGGAATACCGGCTTTCTCGGCATCAATACCAAGAGCCCGAACGACAAGCCGCCGCTCGACTACCGCACCGAAGTGTTCCAGCTCAACCCGCAGCTGACCGATGCTGCGTATGCGCTGTCGCGCAACGTCGTGCTCGCCGACAGCGCGCCGGCCCAGGCCGCGCGCGCGAAGTTCACGTATGCGCCGGCGAATCGGCCGCCGACGGTGATCCAGTGCGACACGTCATCGGGCAATACGTGGTTCTCGGGCACGCTGATCGGCGAGCGCGCGCGCCAGTGGACCAAGATCCTCACCGACGGCAAGGGCACCTACTGCATGACCGCGCAGGAAGACAACGCGACGTATGAAGCGCTCAAGCGCGCGGCGAGCGTGAAGCGGGTCGACCTGTCGCGCGTCGCGGTGCTGCGCACGGGTTCCGATTTCGACCGGCCGTATGCAGGGCAGACGAGCGCGGACAACCTGCTGAACTATGCGGACCAGGGTGGTTTCGCCCCGGCGACCGAAAACCTGTACCGCGCGGGCAATCCGCTCGTGCAGGACATCGTCACGCACTGGGGCGAATGGCGCGACGGCGTGCCGCGCCGGTGAGGGGGTAGCGCCGCGCTGGAGTCACTCGATCATTCACGCGTAGCCGGGCTCCGGGCGAGTCAATATCGCCTGGAGCGACCGGATTGGGGCCCGCGGGACCGGCTGCGGAGGATCACGGGCCGGGGCGCGCGAGTTTGAGTTCGATGCGCGTATATTCCGGCCCCAATAACTGCATGGGCGCAGTCTCACCGTGCTCGTCCGTCATGCCGATGTATTGCGTGGCACTGGTGCTGATGCGGTAGCAAGTGTGCGTTAGCGGCCGGTGGTCTTGATTTCGCAAAAGCAAGGTCTGGTTGCGCGTGCGTGCGGTCCAGCGCTCCGTTGTCACGAAACGTGCCGACGTGGGTTCCCGACTGTCGCCGCATGAAAAGCGGCTCGAGTCGGGCTCGGGCCCCGGCGTCTCGGGTGTCGGTGCATGACTGGCGACACCGGGCGTACCTGCCGAGTTGCAAAGACTCTGACACCCCGCAGGCGGGCATTTCGGAACGAACTGGACCCAAAGCTGCTTCCTGTCATCGGGATCGAGCTTGCCGTTCCTGCGCGACACGATTCGCTCGTCGATGTAGATGTCGTCGGGCGACATTCCGAGTTGCACGAGAAACGATTTCATCTGCGCACCGCGTTGCCGCGCGAGTTGATCAGGGCGGCTTTCCCAATCGTAGGCCGTCGCGTCGATCGAGGCCGCCGCCCCTTCGCGCGTCCATTCCCTGGCGGTCAGGTAGTGTCTGACGATGGAGAGTCTGTCGCTGTTGGCGATCTCGGTCGAATTCAGCGGCAGTTCCATGCTGTCGGTCAACAGGACCTTGCACGCATTGGCCTGTATCGGGAGTGACAGGAGGGCGCCGAATATGACAGGGAGGGCACGTCGCATGAGTTGCTCGATTCAACGTGCCAGAATGAACCACGCGATGTTGTCTGCATTACCGATCGCCATGCCCGGGTAGCGTTTCGCGAACTGGGCGCTGGCCCGTCGACCGTATGCCGCTGGATGGTCGCCCGCGTCGAAAGTGTCTGCAAAATGCGCGCATTCGTGAACGATGGTCAATTGCTGCGAGGAGAGGTTCCCGGCTGATCGCTCGGGTAGCGAGCAGAACGGGAGATTGATGGTGATTGTATGAGTTGCGGTGTCGGGGCGACAGACATGCGCGACCTCGGCGTCGAGATGTTTCATGTTTGGAAGACATCCTGTTGCGCGGTCGGCATCGGAACCGATGCGGACGAAATTTTCTGGCCCGAGACTGGCCATCACCCTGGCGAGGGCGTCGAGCCCCGAAGTAAGTCTGCGTCTTGTATCGCTATTTGCCGAACCGAACCACTCGATGACTCGCGCTTCCGTGGCCGGATTCCAGAGCATCAGTTCCCTGCGCCGTCGCAGTGTGATCTCGACTGCTTCGTCCCGCAATTCGAGTATCCGTTTCCTGAACGCCGCGTCCGTCATGTTCGGACAGATTGGTGGTCCATCGAGCGATACACCGGGCAGTGGCGATGTTGTCATATGCACTCTCCATATGGAAATCATTTGGAGTGCCGATGCTATGTGCCTGAAGTAGACCGATGGTGTACCGGATTTCGGTCGACGCAACGAATGAGTATTGGGAAGTGTGAATGGAAAGGTGGGAAAGACGGCGGGTTCTTGCGGCGAACAGGTGACCTTTCGCTGGCTCAACCGGCGAGAAGATCTGGATTGAGCCCGCTGGACATGCAATATGCAGCCGATAGACCATCGACTACAACGGCGAACGCGACCAACAGACTAATCAGCCCGTGTCAATCGCTATATCGGGCATGGATGCGACTTGGTCGTTGGATTGACCTTGGATAACGTCACCAATTGTGTCGCTACAGTGGTGCAGTGACTACGGAACAAATACGCCGCAGTGGCCGACGCTTCGCCCCGGCGACCGAAAACCTGTACCCTGCGGGCAATCCGCTCGTTCAGGACATCGTCACGCACTGGGGCGAATGGCGCGACGGCGTGCCGCGCCGGTAAAGGCCAGCGTCTTCAGCGAGAGAGATCGACGCGAAGTTCAATGCGCGTGCGGCGCGGAACGGAACGGCGTCCAGACGGGCGTCGTGTCGTCCCAATGATCGAGCGGCGAAGGAAGTTGATCGTTCATCACAGGCTCCTGCAACTAACTGACTAATCGGGTGGTCGATGGCGGTGTCTCGACGCCGCGCCGCGGATCATCCGCTGCGCGGCGTCGCGCGTTGACCGATGCTCAACGGCCTGCGCCGGCGAGCTGGTTGCCTTCCGGTGTCGGGCGATACGGGCCTTGCGCGAGTTCGAGCCCTTGCGGATACGAATTCGCCTTGCGCAGCCAGGCCAGCGTGCCGTCGCGGCGGGCCTGCTCGACTTCCGCGCTGACTTCGGCGCGCGTGCGCGGGCCGTTGTTGTGCTGCGTGTACCACGACGTGTTCGCGTAGTCGCCGGCGTGCGGGGTGGTCGTATCGGCGAAGGCCGGTGCGGACACGGCAAGTGCGAGTGCGACGGCGGAGAGAAGGTGGCGGCGGTTCATGACGTAACTCCTGTGTTGGTCGGAGTTGGCGCGTCGGCGCTTGCTCCGGTCCCATCAAGCGGGATCTGTTCGATGCGCAACGAGGTGCGCGACAGGGTTTACTCTAGGGGGACGTTCCGGCGCGATAAATGCGGCTGACGCGAATTGAATTGTCGTGATGGTGGAACAATCGCGATCCGTACTGTCGGCAGGGTTACTCGAAAATCGCGCACAGCCGCCTGGAGCGGGGCTCCCGGCGATGCGGCGCGGCGCGCGCCGTCACGCACGCGGCCGATTGCCGCGCACGGCGCAAAGGTGTGATGCGGATTGAGGAAAGGCGCTGTGCGGGGCGGGGAAGGCGGCACGAACGTGACGCCGCGGCGGCGCGAAGGCAGGACGGCGCGCGGGCCGCACAGCCCGCGCGTCGCCGTTCAGACGATTACGCAACCCACTCGTTGATGACCGGCGTGTCGAGCGCCGGTGCGCGCTCGGCTTCCTCGAACGTGCGCTTGCTGCACGTCGCGTCGAGGCTGCCCTTGCCGCTCAGCAGCGGGCAGCGGTCGAACACTTCGGCGATCCAGTCGACGAACACGCGTACCTTCGGCGACAGGTGCCGGCTGTGCGGATACACGACCGAGATCGGCATCGGCAGCGGCTTGAGGCCGGGCAGCACTTCCTTGAGTCGGCCGTCGCGCAGGTGCGGCAGCACCATGAACAGCGGCGGCTGGATCAGGCCGAAGCCTTCGAGCCCGCACGTCACGTACGCATCGGCATCGTTGACCGACACGATCGCGTTCATCTTGACCTCGACTTCGTTGCCGTCGGTCAGGAACGTCCAGTCGATCGTGCGGCCCGTGCGGCTCGAGAAGTAGTTGACGGCCTTGTGGTCGTTCAGATCCTCGATCGTCCGCGGCTCGCCGAACTTCTCGAGATACGCGGGCGCAGCGACCGACACGCACTCGAACAATCCGACCCGGCGCGCAACCAGCGACGAATCCTGCAGCGCACCGACGCGGATCACGCAGTCGACGCCTTCCTGCAGCAGGTCGACCGGCCGGTCGGACAGGCCGAGCTGCAGGTCGATGTCCGGATAGCGCGTGTGGAATTCGCACAGCGACGGAATCACGAGCAGCCGCCCGATCGAGCCCGGCATGTCGATACGCAACTTTCCGTGCGGCTTCCGGTTGTTGTTCTGGAAGCTTGCTTCGGTTTCCTCGACATCGGCGAGGATCCGCACGCAGCGTTCGTAGTACGCGGCGCCGTCCGGCGTGAGCGACAGCCGGCGCGTGGTCCGGTGCATCAGCCGCACGCCGAGGAAGGCTTCGAGATTCTGGATGATCGTCGTGACGGACGCCCGCGGCAGGCTGAGCGACTCTGCTGCCTTCGTGAAGCTGCTTGTATCGACGACGCGAGTAAACACCTGCATGGCCTGAAGCCGGTCCATCACAACCTCCGCAATCTAATTTGCCGCCCGAACGACAAGGCTGCGCTACCTCATGGGTAAGCGCAGCCTGGATTGTTCGGGGGCGTTGAATTGTGTTGCCGGATTATAGGCATTTATCCGGATGTCTGCCGGACCCAGAATTCGTTCCATCTCGAAATGGATGCTGCATCGTCATGGACGCTTCTGAATTCAGCAAATTCCTGAAAGCCGCGTTGCCCGCCGAAGCCAGAGCCGGCGCGGCACTGACGGTCGCGGAGGTGGAAATCCCCGGCTACGCGCAGGACATCGTGCTGCGCCTCTATCGGCGCGCGGACAAGACCGGATTGCCGGTAGTGCTTTATTTCCACGGCGGCGGTTTCGTGCGCGGCACGCTGGATGACGCCGATTTCGCCGCGCGCTTTTTAGCAGAACGCTTACCGGCTCTCGTAGTGTCGGTCGATTATTCGCTCGCGCCGGCCTTTCCTTTTCCGGCCGCGCCGGAGGATGCGTATCGCGCGGCCGTGTGGGCCGCGACGCGCGCCCGCGCGTTCGGCGGCAATCCGAAGAAGATCGGCGTCGCGGGGCACGATGCGGGCGGCCAGCTCGCGAACTGCCTCGCGTTCATCGCGCGCGATCGCGGCGAAGTGTCGATCGCCGCGCAGGCCCTGTTCGGACCGATGCTCGACCCGAGCATGACGCGCATCGGCGACGCCGAACGCCTTGCGTCGGACATCACCGCGCGCGAATGCGCGGCCTGTTATCGCGCCTATCTGCCGCAGGCGGCGCAGCGCATGCACCCGTATGCGGCGCCGCTCGAATCGGTGCGCCTCGCGGGCCTGCCGCCGACGCTCGTCGTCACCGCGCAGAACGACGTGCTGCACGTCGAAGCGGAGAAATATGCGGGCTGCCTGATTTCATCGGGCGTGCTCACGCAGGTGATCCGCTACCCGGACGTCACGCACGCGGCGCTCGCGACGCACGAAGCCGCGCTCGAGGAGGCCGTGCGCTTCTTCCAGTGCCGCTTCCAGGCGCGCCAGCCGAACCGTTCCGAATAACCAGAACCAATCCACGCTTATTGGAGATCCACATGGCCATCCTACGCACCTCCCGTTCCCGAATCGCGACCGCGGCGATCGCGACGCTCGCCGTCGTCGGCCTCGGCACGTTCGGCGCGATGCGCGTGAACGCGAACGCGCCCGAAAAGGCGGCAGCGCCGCTGCCCGAAGTCGACGTCGCGACCGTCGTGCCGCAGACCGTCACCGACTGGCAAGGCTATTCGGGCCGCCTCGAGGCGGTCGAGAAAGTCGACGTGCGCCCGCAGGTGTCGGGCACGATCGTCGCGGTGAACTTCAAGGACGGCGCGCTCGTGAAGAAGGGCGACGTGCTGTTCGTGATCGATCCGCGCCCGTACCAGGCGGAAACCGACCGCGCGGCGGCGCAGCTCGCCGCCGCGCAGGCCCGCAACGGCTATGCGCAAAGCGACTGGCAGCGCGCGCAGCGCCTGATCGGCGACAACGCGATCGCGAAGCGCGACTACGACGAGAAGCAGAACGCGGCGCGCGAAGCGACGGCGAACCTGAAGGCCGCCGAAGCCGCGCTGGAAACGGCGCGTATCAACCTCGGCTATACGCGCATCACCGCACCCGTGTCGGGCCGCGTGTCGCGCGCGGAAATCACGCTCGGCAACGTCGTGTCGGCCGGCGCGTCCGCCGCGCCGCTGACGACGCTGGTGTCGGTGTCGCCGATCTACGCATCGTTCGACGCGGACGAGCAGACCTACCTGCAATACATCAACGGCGCGCGCAACGGCCGCAAGGTGCCGGTCGAGCTCGGCCTCGCGAATGAAACCGGCTATTCACGCAGCGGCGAGATCGACTCGGTCGACAACCGGCTCGACACGTCGTCCGGCACGATCCGCGTGCGCGCGCGCTTCGACAACGCGGACGGCACGCTCGTCCCCGGGCTCTACGCGCGCGTGAAGGTGGGCGGCAGCGCACCGCACGAGGCGCTGCTCGTCGACGATGCGGCGATCAACACCGACCAGGACAAGAAGTTCGTGTTCGTCGTCGACCAGCAGGGCCGCGTGTCGTACCGCGAAGTGCAGCCGGGCATGCAGCACGGCAACCGGCGCGTGATCGTGAGCGGCCTCGCCGCCGGCGATCGCGTGATCGTGAACGGCACGCAGCGCGTGCGGCCGGGCGCGCAGGTGAAGCCGCACATGGTCCCGATGACGGGCGGCGATGCGCCGTCCGCGCCGCTCGCGGACAACGCGAAGCCGGCCGCACCGGCGAAGGCGGAATCGTAAGCGGCCCGCCGCTTCGAATTCCGCGTTCAACCAGACAGAGCAACCCATGAACATTTCCAAATTCTTTATCGACCGGCCGATCTTTGCAGGAGTCCTATCGGTGATCGTCCTGCTCGGCGGGGTGATCGCGATGTTCCTGCTGCCGATTTCGGAGTATCCGGAAGTCGTGCCGCCGTCCGTGATCGTGAAGGCGCAGTATCCGGGCGCGAACCCGAAAGTGATCGCCGAGACGGTCGCGTCGCCGCTGGAAGAGCAGATCAACGGCGTCGAGGACATGCTCTACATGCAGTCGCAGGCGAACAGCGACGGCAACATGACGATCACCGTCACGTTCAAGCTCGGCACCGATCCGGACAAGGCCACGCAGCTCGTGCAGAACCGCGTGAACCAGGCGTTGCCGCGCCTGCCGGAAGACGTGCAGCGGCTCGGCATCACCACGGTGAAGAGCTCGCCGACGCTGACGATGGTGGTCCACCTGATCTCGCCGGACAACCGCTACGACATGACCTACCTGCGCAACTACGCGCTGATCAACGTGAAGGATCGCCTGTCGCGGATCCAGGGCGTCGGCCAGGTGCAGCTGTGGGGCTCGGGCGACTACGCGATGCGTGTGTGGCTCGATCCGCAGAAGGTCGCGCAGCGCGGGCTGTCGGCCGAGGACGTCGTGCAGGCGATCCGCGAGCAGAACGTGCAGGTCGCGGCCGGCGTGATCGGCGCGTCGCCGTCGCTGCCCGGCACGCCGCTGCAGCTGTCGGTGAACGCGCGCGGCCGTCTGCAGACGGAAGACGAGTTCGGCGACATCGTCGTGAAGACGACGCCGGACGGCGGCGTCACGCATCTGCGCGACATCGCGCGCATCGAGCTGGACGCGTCCGAGTACGGGCTGCGCTCGCTGCTCGACAACAAGCCGGCCGTCGCGATGGCGATCAACCAGTCGCCGGGCGCGAACTCGCTGCAGATTTCCGACGAAGTGCGCAAGACGATGGCCGAGCTGAAGCAGGACATGCCGGCCGGCGTCGACTACAAGATCGTCTATGACCCGACGCAGTTCGTGCGCTCGTCGATCAAGGCCGTGGTGCACACGCTGCTCGAAGCGATCGCGCTGGTCGTGATCGTCGTGATCGTGTTCCTGCAGACCTGGCGCGCGTCGCTGATTCCGCTGATCGCGGTGCCGGTGTCGATCATCGGCACGTTCTCGCTGCTGCTGGCGTTCGGGTATTCGATCAACGCGCTGTCGCTGTTCGGGATGGTGCTCGCGATCGGTATCGTGGTCGACGATGCGATCGTGGTCGTCGAGAACGTCGAGCGCAACATCGAAAGCGGGATGAACGCGCGGGCGGCGACCTACAAGGCGATGCAGGAAGTGAGCGGGCCGATCATCGCGATCGCGCTGACGCTCGTCGCCGTGTTCGTGCCGCTCGCGTTCATGTCGGGCCTGACCGGCCAGTTCTACAAGCAGTTCGCGATGACGATCGCGATCTCGACGGTGATCTCGGCGTTCAACTCGCTGACGCTGTCGCCGGCGCTGTCCGCGATCCTGCTGAAGGGCCACGGCGACAAGGAAGACTGGCTCACGCGCGTGATGAACCGCGTGCTCGGCGGCTTCTTCCGCGGCTTCAACAAGGTGTTCCATCGCGGCGCGGAGAACTACGGCCGCGGCGTGCGCGGCGTGCTGTCGCGCAAGACGCTGATGCTCGGCGTGTACCTCGTGCTGGTGGGTGCGACCGTGCTCGTGTCGAAGGTCGTGCCGGGCGGCTTCGTGCCCGCGCAGGACAAGGAATACCTGATCGCGTTCGCGCAGCTGCCGAACGGCGCGTCGCTCGACCGCACCGAGAAGGTGATCCGCGACATGGGTTCGATCGCGCTGAAGCAGCCGGGCGTCGAGAGCGCGGTCGCGTTCCCGGGGCTGTCGGTGAACGGCTTCACCAACAGTTCGAGCGCGGGCATCGTGTTCGTCACGCTGAAGCCGTTCTCGGAACGGCACGGCAAGGCGCTGTCGGCCGGTGCGATCGCCGGTGCGCTGAACCAGCAGTACGGTGCGATCAAGGATTCGTTCGTCGCGGTGTTCCCGCCGCCGCCCGTGCTCGGCCTCGGCACGCTCGGCGGGTTCAAGATGCAGATCGAGGATCGCGGCGCGGTCGGCTATGCGAAGCTGTCGGATGCGACCAACGACTTCATCAAGCGCGCGCAGCAGGCGCCTGAGCTGGGCCCGTTGTTTACGAGCTACCAGATCAACGTGCCGCAGCTGAACGTCGATCTCGACCGCGTGAAGGCGAAGCAGCTCGGCGTGCCGGTCACCGACGTGTTCAACACGATGCAGGTGTATCTCGGCTCGCTGTACGTGAACGACTTCAACCGCTTCGGGCGCGTGTACCAGGTGCGCGTGCAGGCCGATGCACCGTTCCGTCAGCGCGCGGACGACATCCTGCAGCTGAAGACGCGCAACGACAAGGGCGAAATGGTGCCGCTGTCGTCGCTCGTCACGGTGACGCCGACGTTCGGCCCGGAAATGGTCGTGCGCTACAACGGCTACACGGCAGCCGACATCAACGGCGGCCCGGCGCCGGGCTTCTCGTCGGGTCAGGCGCAGGCCGCGATCGAGCGTATCGCGCATGAAACGCTGCCGCGTGGCGTGCGGTTCGAATGGACCGACCTCACGTACCAGCAGATCCTGGCAGGCGATTCGGCGATGTACGTGTTCCCGATCAGCGTGCTGCTCGTGTTCCTCGTGCTCGCCGCGCTGTATGAAAGCCTGACGCTGCCGCTTGCGGTGATCCTGATCGTGCCGATGAGCATTCTGTCGGCGCTGACGGGCGTGTGGCTCACGCAGGGCGACAACAACATCTTCACGCAGATCGGCTTGATGGTGCTGGTGGGGCTGTCGGCGAAGAACGCGATCCTGATCGTCGAATTCGCACGTGAACTGGAGCACGACGGCAGGACGCCGCTCGAGGCCGCGATCGAGGCGAGCCGGCTGCGGCTGCGCCCGATTTTGATGACATCGATCGCCTTCATCATGGGCGTCGTGCCGCTCGTCACGTCGACGGGCGCGGGTTCGGAAATGCGCCATGCGATGGGTGTCGCGGTGTTCTTCGGGATGCTCGGCGTGACGCTGTTCGGGCTGATGCTGACGCCGGTGTTCTATGTCGTGCTGCGCACGCTGGCGGGCGGCAAGATCCACGTCGCGGGCAAGGACTCGGCCGGCTATGGCGTGTCGCCGTCGGGTGCGTCGGCTTCGGATGCTTGAGGACAACAAGATGGACAACATGCACAACACGAATGGCCTGATGCGCTTCGCGAAGGTGGCGGCCGCGAGCACCCTGCTCGCGACGCTGCTCGCCGCGTGCGCGGTGGGGCCCGACTACAAGCGCCCGGACGTGTCGACGCCCGCGGCGTTCAAGGAAGCGCCGACGCTCGCGGCCGGCGAACAGGCCGGCACGTGGAAGACCGCCGAACCGGCGGACGGCGAGCATCGCGGCGAATGGTGGAAGGTGTTCGGCGATCCGGTGCTCGACTCGCTCGAGTCGCAGGCGCTCGCCGCGAACCAGAACCTGAAGGCCGCGGCGGCGCGCGTCGAGGAAGCGCGTGCGGCGACCCGCACCGCGCGCTCGCAGTGGTTCCCGCAGGTCGGCGCCGGGTTCGGGCCGACGCGCGAAGGGCTGTCGTCGGCGTCGCAGTTCCAGCCGCAGGGCACGGGCCCGACCACCGCGACGCTGTGGCGCGCGCAGGGCACGGTGTCGTACGAGGCCGACCTGTTCGGCCGCGTGAGCCGCAACGTCGAGGCGTCGCGTGCCGACCAGGCGCAGAGCGAGGCGCTGTTCCGTTCGGTGCAGCTCGCGCTGCAGGCGGACGTCGCGCAGAACTACTTCGAACTGCGCCAGCTCGACTCGGACCAGGACTTGTACCGCCGCACGGTCGAACTGCGTGACCAAGCGCTGAAGCTCGTGCAGCGCCGCTTCAACGAAGGCGACATCAGCGAGCTCGACGTGTCGCGCGCGAAGAACGAGCTGGCAACCGCGCAGGCCGATGCGGTCGGCGTCGCGCGCCGGCGCGCGGCGTCCGAGCATGCGCTCGCGATCCTGCTCGGCAAGGCGCCCGCGGACTTCGCGTTCAAGGAAACGCCGATCGTGCCGGTCGCGGTGAAGGTCCCGCCGAGCCTGCCGTCCGCGTTGCTCGAACGCCGCCCGGACGTGTCGGCGGCCGAGCGTGCGATGGCGGCCGCGAATGCGCGGATCGGGCTCGCGAAGTCGGCGTACTTCCCGAAGCTCGATATCACGGGGGCGTTCGGCTATGAGGCGTCGACGCTCGGCAACCTGTTCATGTGGTCGAGCCGCACGTTCCTGCTCGGGCCGTTCGCCGGCACCGCGCTGACGCTGCCGCTGTTCGACGGCGGGCGGCGGGCGGCCGGCGTGCAGCAGGCGCGCGCGCAGTACGACGAGCAGGTCGCGAACTACCGGCAGCAGGTGCTCGTCGCGTTCCGCGAGGTCGAGGACAATCTCGCCGATCTGCGTCTGCTCGACGACCAGATTCGCGCGCAGGATGCGGCCGTCAATGCGTCGCGCCGTGCGGCGACGCTGTCGCGGACGCAGTATCAGGAAGGCGAAGTGGCCTATCTCGACGTGATCGACAGCGAACGGTCGGTGCTGCAGTCGCAGTTGCAGGCGAACCAGCTGACCGGTGCGCAGGCGGTGTCGACCGTCAACCTGATCCGTGCGCTGGGCGGCGGGTGGGGTACGGTGCCGACGGCAGTCGGTGGCACGTCGTCCGGCAAGGAGGACGTCGCCGCACGTTGATGCAGCGGCGGCATCGCCGCCGCAGGAAGCAGTCGATGAACAAACCCCGGTTCGTGACGACACGAATCGGGGTTTTTTATTGGCGGTCGGCCTCGGCGCTTGCTCCGGCGCGTGCGCAGCGGCGGCAGTTGCAACTAACGGTCTATCCGGCCGAGCGTTGACGAATGCGGCGGTGCGGGGCGCCGCGCTGCCTACTCGGGTTACTCGCTACGCAATTTCCCGACAGTCTGCAATAAGCCGATATCTCGCCGCGGGGGCCGTCACTACCATCCATCGATATCGATTCCGCGTCGTTCGCGGATGACCTGATGGAGCCATATCGGATGGCGCGAGCACTCATGGAGCCCGTGACGAGCATCGACGCGGGACGGCGGTTCAGGCGAAGCCGCGCGCTTGCCTGGATGGCGATCGGATTGACGCTGCTGCTTGCATACGGCATTGCGCGGTATGTGTCGCGCGCCGCGCCGGCGGTCGTGCTGCCGCAGCGCTTCAGCGTCGACGTCGATCGGGCCCGGCCGCCGTGGGCGCGGCCCGTGATCGCGATTCGCGACGGCGTGCCCGCGCATATCGACGTGCATTCGAAGGAAGCGGGCGTCCTGATGGCGCACGAAATCCCGGGCGCGCTCGCGGTGTGCGCGTCCGGCCGCGAGCAGTCGATGGACATCGTTCCGGTCGGCATCACCGGGCGTTTCTCGCTGCATTTCCACAGCCGGACAGGCGACCCGATCGAGGTCGCCGTGATCGAGATCTACCCGCGGCCGTGACCGCACCGTTATTCCATCACGACAAACAACACGGAAGGAGACGACGATGCAATTACCGATTCGCGCAGCGATCGCGCTGTCGCTCGGCATGTTCATGCTGGCCGGCTGCGGCGGAGAAGCCGACGACACGCCGGCGGCCGCACCCGGCGTATCCGTCGCCGACTATGTCGTGCCGCGCGTGCCGAGCTGCAGTCCGGGCGATGCGCTCGAGACCGCGCTGCAGGGGCAGGTGCCGGCCGCGCTTCGGCAGGCCGGCTTCGGCGGCTTCAACTGTAACCTGAAGCGCGTCGGCCAGGTGCAGGGCGAAGGCGCGTCGTGGTCCGCCGCGACGTATACCGACCGAAAAGGCCAGACCTGCTTCTACCACGCAACGATGGGCGCAAGCGCGCAGTTCAACAATCCCGACGCGCCGCCGCGCGTGAATCCCGGCGTGCCGGTGATCGACATCACCGATCCGGCGCAACCGATGCGGGTGAGTTCGCTGACGTCCACGTCGATGATCGATCCGTGGGAATCGCTGCGCGTGAACGTCGCGCGCGGAATTCTGGCCGCCGACAACGGACTGGGCGGCGCTGGCGGTCCGGAGATCGACCTGTACGACGTTGCTTCGGACTGCACACGGCCGCAGTTGCTGGCCAGCGTGCCGGTCGGCACCGGCACGGACGGCGGCGTCGTCGCGGCGACTGCGCCGCTGGGTCACGAAGGCGGATTCTCGCCGGACGGACTGACGTACTACGTCGGCGGGGCGTTCACGAAGTCCTATTACGCAATCGACCTGACCGTACCGACCCGGCCGAAGATGATCTCCGCCATCAGCCTCGCGGAGCTGGGCATGGGCTCGTTTTCGCACGGCCTGTCGGTGAGCGAGGACGGGACCCGCGCGTACTTCGTCGCGTCGGGAAACGGCGGCCCGGCGGTCGGCATGAGCGCACCGCCGCTGAACGACGCGAACGCGAGCGGCGACAACGGCTTCTTCGTCGTCGACACCAGCGAAGTACAGAGCCGGCGCCCGAATGCGCGGATGCACCGGATCGCGACGGTGCCGGTACGGGACGGCAGCATCGCACAACATACGATCTCGTTCTCGGTGGCGGGAAAACCGTATCTGATCGAAGTCGACGAGGGCGGGGCCGGCGGGATTCAGGATCCGGGTGCAACGGCCGTCAAGGCCGCATGCAATGCCGGCATGGCGCCGTTCCCGATGGGGCACATCTACGACATGTCCGACGAAGCGGCGCCGCTGCTGGTGTCGGAACTCCGGCTCGAAACGCACGCGATCGCGAACTGCAGCAAGGTCATTCCCGATGTCGTGGGCCTGAACACGTTCACGTACGGCGCGCACTACTGCAGTGTCGACAACCGGCAGAACGCGACCGCGCTCGCGTGCAGCTACTTCAATTCCGGCATTCGCGTCTTCGACATTCGCGACCCGTCGAAGCCGAAGGAGATCGCGTACTACAACCCGGCGTCCGCGAAGTCGCCGGGCGCGGGCTCCGCGCATCTCATGTTCGGCCAGTACCGCGCAGGCGGGCCGGACTGGTGCGCGGCGCGCCTCGATTTCGACTTCGACCGGCATCTGCTGACCACCGCGTGCCAGGACAACGGCATGCTGGTCCTGTCGTTCGAGAACGGCAGCTGGCCGTTCCCGCAAAGCACGAAAGCATCGGGGATCGGCAATTGACGCGCGTGAGCCGTTGCCTGCTGGCGTGCGCGATCGCACTCGCGATGCCGCTGACCTGTGCCGGCTTCGAGGCCGACGTGCATTTCGGCCTCACGCTGTGGCTGGCGCAGCAGGCCGGTTTCGCGCCGCGCGACGCGGAAGCGATCGCGCTCGCGGATCAGCGTATCGACGCGGGTTCGATCGAGTACATGACGTCGCCGCTGCAGTACGCGTGCCTGTCGCGGTTCGTCCCGGATGCCGTCGATGCGCAGGTCCGGCACTATCCGGGCGCGCGCAGCGTGCCGGCCGATGCGCAGGCCAGAACCGTCGTGCCCGGCGGGCAGGCCGCGCTGGCGCCGGTCGACGCGGCGCTCGGCAAGGCCGGCGGCGGCAAGGCCGCGTTCATGCTCGGCGAATTCGGCCGCGCACTCCATGCGTGGCAGGATTCGTGGGCCCATCGCGGCACGCCTTCCGTCCCGGCGTGGCATCGCGACGGGATCGAATGCGATGCCGGCCTGGCAATGGCGGCACCGCTCGATCAAGGCGCGCCGTCGAGTCATGCGGCGGAGCTCACCTGGCGTCGTTCCGCCGACGTGGAGGAAATG
The DNA here is from genome assembly GCF_024656005.1 of Burkholderia sp. SCN-KJ. Taxonomy (NCBI): domain Bacteria; kingdom Pseudomonadati; phylum Pseudomonadota; class Betaproteobacteria; order Burkholderiales; family Burkholderiaceae; genus Burkholderia; species Burkholderia sp. SCN-KJ. The sequence continues at coordinate 47,767 of NZ_JANKOG010000007.1, read as the reverse complement.
GCGAAAGCGACCTATCAGCAGATGATCAGGTATCCGAAGATCGATGGTGCAACCCGGCGTGCGACGCCGTGGGATCAGGTGCGGCCGCGGCTTGCCGGCTTCGTCGATGCGAGAACGAAGCGGGCCAAGTCGGACTGGTTCGTTGCGAACGGCATCGCGGATACGTCGTTTCTCGACGGCATCAGCCTGCCGGACGGTTCCGTGTGGAAAGCCGTCAGATGGCACGGGCGGCGCGACCTGCCGCCGCCGCTGTCGCCGACGGTGCAGGCCGGCATCGATCGTGATCTCGTCGATTTCTACACGCGCTTTTTCAGCGACTGGGTCACGACGTCGCCGGTCGACACGCGCTGGCTGCCCGCTCTTTTCGCCGAACGCGGGCACCCGCCCGACGCTGCGCTGGTCAACGCGCTCGTCGGGTGGCGACTGAGGGATCACGGTGCCTGTCTCGCGGCTGGCGGCGCGCAGCGTTCGGCAGCGCAGTCGTACGCTGCTGCGCGCAGCCGGGCATCGTTCGAGGTGTTCAAGTCATTGAACGACGCCGTGCTGCCGCTGATCGTGGAAGGGGAAAAGCCGTCGCCGGTTCTGCCTTTCCTGGTGTTTCCGCTAGCGCGTTCGAGCGACGGAACCAAGCGTGCCGTGGCACTGATCAAGTTGCTCGACGCACCATACGACACCGTGGGTATCGTGTCGGAGAAGCGCGACGGTTCGGGCTGGAAGGTGACGGGATGGATTTCGTCTGCTGATTATTGAGCGGGAAGATCTTGAAATGCCGGAAGATATTGCATACGGCGCGGCGCGCGCGAGGAACCGCTTCGAAGGAGCTGCATCGGGCAGGAAGAGGTGGCTGGCAGCGTCGCCTTTGTCGCTTGTCATGTTCATCATGCCGGCTGACGCGAGCGCGCATGCCTGGAACATTCCGTACTACTTGCCGGTTCCGTTGTGGCTGTATGCGTATGCGGCCACCGGCACGCTGATGGTTTCGTTCATGATCCTGGCGTTTGCGTCCGGCACGCGTGTTCCCGATCCGGGATGGCATCCGGGAACACGCGTACACGCGCTGCGAATCCCGGCTGCGATCGTGAAAACAGGGCAAATCCTGAGTGCAGCGTTCGTCGCGCTCCTCATCGTCGCTGGCATTGCGGGAACTGCGAACCCGTTCCTGAACCTCGCGATGTCGGGTTTCTGGCTCTGGTTCTATCTGGGTTCGGGCTATGCCAGCGCGATACTGGGCGACGTCTACGCATTGTCCAACCCGTTTGCGCTGCTGCTGCGAATCGCCGCGCGCCGTTTCCCTGCGATGGAACGCGGGCGCTATCGCTATCCGCCACGCCTCGCGTCATGGCCCGCGCTGGGCGGCTATATCGCGCTCATCGCGCTGGAACTGTTCGGGGCCGCACGGCCTCGGGATGCGAGCGTGTTTCTCATTGCGTATGCTGTGTACGCGCTGATCGGCGCGTGGTGCTTCGGGCGCGAGCGGTGGCTCGTCCACTGCGATACGTTCGGCTTGCTGTGCAGGTTGTGCGCGAAACTGTCGCCGCTGAAATGGCGCACGACGGGCGGCCAGCGCGTGATCGTCGAACCGCGAAACCCGCTTGCCGACCTGTCGCGCGCACCGGCGGATACCAGCATCGTCGCGTTTCTGTCGTTCATGCTGTCGTCGACGGCCTACGACGGGTTGCGCGACACGGCTACGTGGAACGCGTTCTTCTGGCGCCGCATCTATCCGCACGTCGTCGATCTGCTTCCGTCGCTCGGGAAAAGCTATGCATGGTCCGCGGAGATCCTGCTGACGTGGCAATGGCTCGCGTTCGCGGCCGTCGGCGTCGCGTATTACCTGCTGTTCCGCGGGTGCTGCGCGCTGGGTGCGATCAGTTCGCGGTCGTCATCGGATGGGGCGGTCTTTTCGCGGCAGTTCTGTCTGATTTTGCTGCCGATCTCGTTCTTCTATAACGTCTGCCACTACTTCACGCTGTTCCGGGACCAGGGGCGGCAGATCGTCCGGCTTCTATCTGATCCGCTCGGGTTCGGCTGGACGCTGTTGCCGGTCGCGGCCGCGGATGATCAGGTGTCGGCGGCACAGGCGCTTATCACCGTCGAATACATCTGGCATGCGCAAGTCCTCCTGATTCTCGCCGGACATATCCTGAGTGTGATGCTTACGCACGCGATCGCGCTGCGCAGCGGCAATCCGGCCGGTCGCGCGATCGTCGGCCAGTTGCCGCTGCTGGCCTTGACGATCGCACTGACGATCAGCGGCCTGTGGATTCTGTCGCTTCCGCTGGCGTAACGGCCGCGGCACGCGGCTTGAGTTCGGACGGCGACACGCCCCAGCGCTTGCGGAACGTCGCCGAAAAGTGGCTCGCCGACGAGAAGCCGCAGTCGAGCGCGGCTTCCGTCACGTCGCAGCGGCCGTGCTCGATCAGGCGGCGGGCGGCTTGCAGGCGGCTTTCGATGATGTACTGATGCGGCGTCAGCCCGTTGGCCTTCCTGAAACTCCGGATGAACGAATAAAGATCGCCCGGGTAGCCGACCGCATCGGCCACTGCCGTCAGCGTCAGCGGGCCCTGGAAATTGTCCCGGATGTACTCGCCGGCCCGGCGCATCATCGCCTCGTGCGCATATTGCTTCGCCTGCGGCCGCGCTTCCAGATGCAGCATCCGGTGCAACGCGGCGGCCCCGAGTGCTTCCGCGTAGGTCGGGCCCTGCGGCATCCCCGCGACGGCGTCTTCGTGGAGGCTGCGGACGATCTGCGTGAGCAGGTCGTCGATCACGTCCATCCGCAGCGCCGCCGACGCGAACCACAGGTCGGACTGAAGCCCCGTTCGCGACAGCCAGGCCGAGTCGAAGTGAACACTGAGCCATTCGATTTCGCTGGACCATCGGCCGGAAAACGAGAATCCGGGCGGCGCATAGGCGAGCGGCCCGCGGATGCGCGTCGCTGCCCACCGGCCGCCGCTCGTGCGCAACTCGAGCGTCGTCGGTGCCTGCAGGTACATGCCGAGGATCGGGCCGGTCGTCTCCAGATCGACGACTTCGGTGGCGCCCGCGATGTAGTGCTCGATCGCGACGGCCGCGCGCGACGGCGCGACGGGCTGCCGTCTCCACTTCTGCGGCGGATGCCAGCTGACGCGGCTTCCGTTCGGCGCAATCGTGCAGACGTCCCTCATGGCTGGGCGGCTGACCACGCGTTCTCCTATCGTCTGATCTGGCGAGCGGTTCGTTCGAGCGACGCCATCGGGATGGCGTCGCTCGAACGAACACACTGTAGGTCGCGATGCTTACTCGATTCTTACCTCGCGGCGCGCGTGCGTCGACGTCGTGATCGGCCGGCGGCACGCGATGTGCCGGCTGCTGCCGCGACGATCAGGTAGGGTCGGCTGCCGAGCGCAGCGCACGCACCAACTCGCTCGCCGCCTTGCCGAGCCCCGTGTGCTTCGGTCGCCGCAGATACACGGGCAGCGGCAGCCCGTTGCGGATGTTCGCGAACACGAGCGGCGCGAGTTCGCCGTCGGCGACATACCGGCCGATCAGCGATTCGGGCAGGTTCGCCCAACCGTGCCCGGCCTTCACGAGCGCGATCGCGGTCGCCATGTCGGTCACCTTCCACGTGCGGTTGCCGATCACGGGACGCACGTCGGTGAGCGGCCGTTCCGGGTCGGCGATCACGATCTGCCGGAACCCCGACAAGCGCTCGATCGCCTCGGGATGCGCGGCTTCGGCGATCGACGGATGACCGGGCGCGGCGACGGCGATCAGCGTCTCGGTCCACAGCGCGTGGATTTGTTCCTGCGGATGAAGATCGAGCCCGCCGTACGCGACGCAGAGATCGACGGCGCCGCGATGCAATGCGTCGACGATCGCGTCCTGTGGCGCGGTGACGATGCTGATCGCGAGCGCCGGATACTTCGCGGCGACGGCCGTCAGCGCACGCGCAACGGGCGCGCTGTCGAGCTCCGCGGCAAGGCCGAGCCGCAGCGTGTCCTCGACGCCTTCCGACAGATGCTGCGCATGCGCGCGCAGCGCCTGCAGCCGTTCGGCGATCGACCGTGCATCGGGCAGCAGCGCGGCCATCGCGGCGGTCGGCGTCGGCTCGCGCGTGCCGCGGTCGAACAGCACGAGGTCCAGCTCGGCCTCGAGATTCGCGATCGCCATGCTGACCGCCGACGGCGTGCGGCCGAGCGCACGGGCGGCCGCCGAGAACGAGCCTTTGTCGATGACGGTCAGCAGCATGTCGATGTGGTCGCTGGTCAGCATGCGTGGCTTCCTGTCAGAAAAATTGAAAGGACCTGACTTTTGCCGGCGAAATGCCCGCTGTAGTCTCGCCACCTTGTTCGATATGAAGGTGGTGGGTCATGCAAGGTTGGAAGAGACGCATAGTCTACGTCGCGATGTTCGAGGTGCTCGGCATCGTCGTCGCGTCGTCGGTGCTCGGCATGCTGAGCGGCGCGAGCGCGACGGCGAGCGGCCTGCTCGGCGTGATGATCTCGACGACGGGCGTCATCGTCAATTTTCTGTACAACCTGGGGTTCGAGGCGTGGGAGCGGCGGCGTGCGGAAACGACGCGCACCGTCGCGCGGCGCGTCGTGCATGCGATCGGTTTCCAGGTCGCGCTCGTGACGTTCCTGATTCCGCTGATCGCGTGGTGGCTCGGCGTGTCGCTGTGGCAGGCGTTCCTGTACGACGCCGTGCTGATCGTGTTCTTCCCGATCTTCACGTTCGCGTACAACTGGTCGTTCGACAGCGTGTTCGGGTTGCCGGATGCGGTGACGCGCAAGCCCGAACCGATCATCTGACGCGGAGGCGGGTGAAGCGATGCGGGGCGGCCCGTATCGCTTCGTTCAGGAAAGGGACGGGCGGAGCGAATGCCACCCGCGAGCGTTACGCGGCGACGAACTCGTGCACGTAACGGTTGAACACGGCGGGGCTCGCCGCGTTCATCCCGTGCGACGCACCGGCGACGGTCTGCCGTTGTGCATCGCCGATCCACTGCGACAGCGTGTCGACGTTGTTGCGGAACATCTTCGGGCTGCGCTGGCCGTCGATCAGCAGCGTGCGGCACGCGATATCGCCGGCCGTGTGCTGCGAATACGCGGGCAGCGGATCCTGCAGCTGCTTCGGCAGCGTGCTCGCGTTGTCGATCGCCATCGTGCGAAAGCGCGACGTGCTCTTCTTCCACGCGCCGGGCAGGCTCACGGAGTCGACGAACATCTCGAGGCCGGCTTCCACTTCGCCTTGCCCGATCAGGTTCACGGCCTGCGTGCGCAGGGCGATCGCGGCGGCCGGCAGCGCGGCTTCGCGCACGCCCGGCTGTTGCAGCGGGCCGCCGGGATCGGCGAGCGTCAGCGTGTCGACGAGCTGCGGATGCTGGCGCGCGACGTTGAACGCAACGCTGCCGCCACGCGAGTGGCCGACGAGATGCACGGGGCCGAGATCGAGCGCGTCGATGAATTCGGCGAGCTCGTCGACGTGGTTCTGCCAGCTGAACTCGTCCTGGATGCCCGCCTCGACGGCCGGCCAGTAATGGCTCAGGCTCGGCGCGATGCAGCGGTAGTGGGCCGACAGCGACGCGAGTTGCGGATCCCAGTAACGGTAGTCGCACAACGATCCGTGCACGAACACCATCGGCGCGCCGCTGCCCCGCTCGACATACGGCAGGCTGATGCCTGACGAAAGCGTCGCAAATTGCAGGTCGGGGTTCGCGAGCACCGAAGGCTCGATTCGCATGTTCATGACTGAAAACTCAATGGGTGCGTCATCACGTCGCAACTATGCCTCACGGCAAGCTGCAAGGAAAACGCATAATTTTCATCGTGACGATCAATTTTATTGATGGCTCGGCTGAAAACCCTTGTCGCAGCGTGGGGAAGTGCCGAAGTCTTCAATCATCTGATGATTTATTTGGCGGCTGAACGCGCGTGTCAACGCCTGCGCAGGCGCGCATCGGAGCGGGGGAAAACGGGAGAAAGGGCCGCCGCACGCGACCCGCGCATCACCGCACCACCAGCGCGGGCGCGGTCTGAAGCTCGACGGGAAGGTCGTTGTCGGCGGCGAACTGCATCGCGAAGTCGAACGCGTCGGCGCATACGTCGCGCAATTCGTCCGACACGAACAGGCATTTGGCGCCGCAGTCGACGACCGGCATCGCGAGCCGCGACAGCGCGCACGGATAGCCGGGCCGCCGCTCGCCGACGAACAGCGTGATGACACCCGCGAGGCGCTCGGGCCAGTCGCTCGGTCGGAAGGTTTTCTGCGCGCGCGTGACGCCGCGGATCAGGTGCCCGGTGATGCGGCCGTGTTCAGTGACTTCGATGCGATCCATGTTGTTCTGCGTATCCTCGTTCGCGTCATTCGCCACCGTCGGCCGCCGCATCGCCGCGCGCGGGAATCCGCAGGTTGCGCAGCTTGTGATAAAGCGTCTTCTTCGGCATGCCGAGCGCGACGCTCGCGTCCGCCACGTTGCCGTTGTGACGCCGCAGCATGTCTTCGATCAGCATCCGCTCGAAATACGCCATCTGCTCGGCAAGCGTGCCGCCGGCCGCCGGCGCGCCGCCGGACGACAGCAGGCTGTCGCCGGTCAGCCCGAGCACGAAGCGATCGGCCACGTTCTGCAGTTCGCGCACGTTGCCGGGCCATGCATGCGTCATCAGTTCGGACACCTGCGCAGCCGTGACGACCGGCGCCGGCTGCCCGAAGCGCCGTGCGGCCGCGAGCACGAAGTGCTCGAACAGCAGCGGCACGTCCTCGCGCCGTTCGCGCAGCGGCGGCAGCTCGATCTGCGCGACGTTGAGCCGATACAGCAAGTCCGCGCGAAAGCGTCCGTCGGCCGCGAGTTCGGCGAGATCGGCCTTCGACGCGGCCACCACGCGGCAGTCGACCGGAATCAGCTCGTTCGCGCCGAGCCGCTCGACCACGCGCTCCTGCAGCACGCGCAGCATCTTGATCTGCAGCGGAATCGGCATCGTCTCGATTTCGTCGAGGAACAGCGTGCCGCCGTGCGCCCATTCGATCTTGCCGATGCGCTTCTTGATCGCGCCGGTGAATGCGCCGGCCTCATGGCCGAACAGTTCGCTCTCGAATACCTGCTCGGGCAGGCCGCCGCAATTCAGCGCAACGAAATGCGCATCGCGCCGTCCGCCGAAGTCGTGCAGGCTGCGTGCGATCAGTTCCTTGCCGGTGCCCGTCTCGCCGGTGATCAGCACCGACACCGACGTATCGGCGAGGCGCAGGATCTTCTTGCGCACGTCGGCCATCGCGGGCGACTTGCCGAGCACGAACGCCTCGATGCCCTGCCAGTTGTTCAGCGCCGCGCGCAGCCCCTGCACCTCGAGCGTCAGGCGGCGCTTCTCGACCGCGCGCGCGACGCGGCCGGCGATGACGTCCGACGAAAACGGCTTCTCGATGAAGTCGTACGCGCCGACCTGCATCGCGCCGACGGCCGTCGAGATGTCCGCGTGGCCGCTGATCAGCACGACCGGAATCTGCGCATCGACGGCCATCACGCGTTCGAGCAGCTGCAGCCCGTCGATGCCGGGCATCCGCACGTCCGACACGATCACGACCGGGGCGCCGGGCGCGACATGCGTGAGCGCGTCGGCGGCCGACGCGAATGCGTCGACCGGGAACCCGGCGAGCGCGACGGCCTGCTCGACGCCGATCCGGACGTTTTCATCGTCCTCGACGACCAGCACGCGAATCTCATCTTCCATGCTCTATCCTCTGTTGCGGCGTTGCCGCCGCGAATTCGATACTGAACTGCGCGCCGCCTTCGTCGCGGTTCGTCGCGGCGATCTTCGCGCCGAACGCCTCGACGATGCGCGACGTGATCGCGAGGCCGAGCCCGAGGCCCTGGCCGCGCGGCTTGGTCGTGACGAACGGCTCGAACAGGTGCGGCAGCACGTCGGGCGCGATGCCCGCGCCGCTGTCGGCCACCGAGAAACGCACGCGGCCGGCGTCGTCCGGCCCGGCGGCTTCGATCACGATGCGCCGCACCGGCGCGTCGTGCACCGCGTCGAGCGCGTTGCCGAGCAGGTTGACGATCACCTGCTGCAACTGGCTCGATTCCGCGGACACCGTCGTGCCGGGCGCGATGTTCACGTCGAGCTGCACGCCTTCGTCGCGGATCCGCGCGTCGTAGATGAGGCGCGCATGCGCGACGGCCTCGTTCAGCGACACCGCGACGCGCTCGACGTCGGGTTTGCGCGCGAAGGTCTTCAGCTCGCCGGTGAGCACGGCCATGCTGTCGACGAGCTTGCCGATCCGTTCGAGATTCGCATACGCCGGCGCCGGCTGGCCGCGCTCGAAGAACGTGCGCGCGTTGTCGCACAGCGTGCGGATCGCGACGAGCGGCTGGTTCAGCTCGTGCGTGAGGCCGGCGGCCATCTGCCCGAGCACCGCGAGCTTGCCCGCGTGCACGACTTCCTGTTGCGACGCGCGCAGCCGCTGCTCGGTGCGCTCGCGCTCGACGATCTCGCGCTGCATCCGCTCGTTGGTCGCCGTCAGCGCGGCCGTGCGTTGCGCGACGGTCAGCTCGAGCTGGTCGTTCGCGCGGCGCAGCGCGTCCTGCGCGTTCAGCTGCGCGACGATCGCCCGGCGCCGCTGGATCGCGTAGCCAGCCAGCAGCGCGGCGATCAGGAATGCGCCGGTGACGAACGCGAACGCGGTCTGCTGCTGGCGCCGCGCGCCGGCGATGTCGAGCAGCACCATCAGCGAATCGCCGGCCTGCGGCGCGGGCCGCGACATCACGAGATAGCGCGTGCTGCGGCCGGCGTGACGCGGATCGGGGAACGTGCCGAACCATGCAGCGGCACTGCGGTCGCCGAGGTGGCGGTAGGGCAGCATGTCGACCGTGCGGCCCGCGTATTGCCGCGACGCCTGGATGTCGCGCTGCTGCTGCGCGGTGATCGGGCGCAGCGCGGTGAATTTCCACGCCGGCTCGGTCGAAATCACGACCACGCCGTTGCCGTCGACCACCATCGCGGCGACGCCCGGCGCGCGCCACGCGGATTCCAGCGGGTCGACGCTGATCTTCACGGCCGCCGCGCCGATCGGCACGCCGCCGTCGCGCACCGCGCTCGCGAAATAGACGCCCGGCACGCCGGTGTTGGTGCCGATCCCGAAGAAGCGGCCGCTGCCGTGCGCCAGGGCATCCTTGAAGTACGGCCGGTACGACACGTTGGTGCCGACGAAGCTGATCGTCTCGTTCCAGTTGCTGGCGGCGATCACTTCGCCCTGCAGGTCGATCACGTCGACGGCGCCGCTGCCCGCATCGCGGTTCACGGCTTCGAGATACGTGTTCACCGTGTGCGCGAGCGCGGGCCGGTCGTGCGGCGCGGCCCGCAGCAGCGCGCGCACGCCGTCTTGCCGGGCGACCAGGCCGGGCAGGATCTCGAAGCGGCCGAGTTCGCTCTTCAGGCTCGACGCATACAGGTCGAGCCGGTGCGCGCCGGTTTCCTCGAGCGCGTCGATCGCGCGTTCCCACGCGAAATCGACCGCCGCGCCCGCCACGCCGACATACAGCGCCGCGGCCGACGCCCAGCCCCACCACGGGATTCCCTTGAAGCTCTTCTGCACGTTCGCCCTCATCGATGCCCGCAACCGGTCGTCCGCAACCGGTCGTCCGCAACCGGTCGTCCGCAACCGGCCGTCCGAGACCGGTCGTCCGAGACCGGCCGTCCGCAACTCCGGCCGTCCCAAACGCCCCGCCACAACGACGCGCGCCGCGCGCCGGCAAAGCCGGCGGCGGCGCGTGCGAAGCAGCCTGCGCGACGGTGCGCGCAGCGGCGCGTCATCCGAAGTGCGCGACCAGGATCAGCGTCACGGTGACGACGATCGCGCCGCCGATCCGCGTGGCGATCTGCGCGAACGGCATCAGCTGCATCCGGTTCGCGGCGGTCAGGATCGCGACGTCGCCGGTGCCGCCTTGCCCGCTGTGGCAGGCGTTCACGATTGCGGTGTCGATAGGGTACATCTTCAGCAGGCGGCCGACCACGAAACCGGTGCCCATCAGCGTCGCGACGGTCGACACGATCGTGATGACGTTGACGATCGTGAAGGCGGCGGTCAGCTTGTCCCACGGCGTCATCGCGACGCCGATCGCGAACAGCAGCGGGTACGTGACGGCGGTCGAGAAGAACTTGTAGACGACGAACGCGCCTTCCTGCAGCGGCGGCGACACGGCGCGCGCGAGCTTCACCAGCACCGCGAGGAACAGCATCGCGACCGGTGCGGGCAGGCCGAACAGCTTGTGCGCCATCAGGCCGACGAGGTACAGCGTGATCGCCGTGATGCCGGCGCCCGCGATGTGCGTGACGTCGACGTGGCCGCGGATTTCCTCGCTTTCCGGCGTCATGTCGCCGCTTTCGCCGACCTGCAGGCGACCGTTGCCGGTCAGGTGCGGCAGGCGCTTGCCGAGCATGTCGAGCGCGCCCGACAGGATGATCGCGGTCAGGCTGCCGAGCATCACCGACGGCAGCACCATCGCGAACATCTCGCCCTGCGGCAGGTGCATCAGTTCCGAATAGCCGATCGACAGCGGAATCGCACCTTCGCCGACGCCGCCCGCCATGATCGGCACGACGATGTACAGCAGCGTGTGGCGCGCGCCGAGGCCGAGCGCGGTGCCGACCGCCGTGCCGACGATCGCGGCCGCCACCGAACCGACGGCGAGCGGAATGAAGATCTTCACGAAGCCCTGGATCAGCACGCGCCGGTCCATGCTCAGGATGCTGCCGACGATGATCGACGCGATGAACAGGTACAGGAAGTTGGTCGACTTCGTGAACTCGACGGTGAGGTTCAGCACCGGCTTCGGCAGCACGTGGTAGTAGGTGAGCGCCGACGGCACGAAGGTCGCGAAGATCGCGGCGGCGCCGATGTTGCGCAAGAGCGGCAGGCGCTTGCCGAGTTCCGCACAGGTGAAGCCGAAGAACGCGAGCACCGCGATCGCCATCGAGATCTCGCCGGGCACCTTGCCCGTCACCGCGAAGCCGACGATCAGCCCGAACAGGATCACGTAGACCGGCAGCGGGATGATGCCGATGCGGATTTCCATCAGCTTCCACCAGCCTTCCGGCCAGAAGCGTGCGCGCGTGGCGGGACCGGCTTCGGCAAGTGCCTCCGGACGGGATTGGGTAGGGATTGAGGTCTGCAAGACGTGTCTCCTGATGTTTGGAATGCCCGCATTGCTACGCGGCATCGTGTGGCGTCTATTAATGCAACCCCCGTGCCAAGCATTCCGGCCTGCCGGAATATTTTTTAGTGCATTGATTTATAAGGATTTTGTTTCGTCTGCGGAAAGGATGGCAGCGGCCGGTTGGCCGAGATTTCGGAATTCGCCCGGCGGGCAGGCCGAGATTTCGGCCCGATGGCCGGCCGGGCGCCGCCCGCGCATCGGACGCACATAAGACGCGCGCGCTGGCGCCATATCGCCGCACGCGATTTTCTTCGCACAATCGCTTCGTAGACCGCCTTCCTGCCGCTCTCTATCATCGGCTGATCTTTTTCCGATGCGACGACGACTGTCCGGAGAACGCCCGCGCGTTCGCCGCGGCGCCGCTCATCCGTCGATACCGTCTTTGGACAGGAGAGTGGTTCCCATGCTGCATGCCGTTTTTTCCGCCCGCTTTTCCTCCGGCCGCGTGGCCCGCCTGCTGGCAACCGCGCTGCTCGGCGTCCTGATGCTGAACGGCGCCCGTGCCGACACCGCGCCGCTGAAGGTCGGCATCTCGACGAGCCCGCAGATCGACGCGCTGAAGATTGCCGCGAAGGAGGCGAAGGAGCAGGGCCTCGACGTGAAGATCGTCGAGTTCACCGACTGGAATACGCCGAACGCGGCGCTCGCGAACAAGGACATCGACGTCAACTACTTCCAGCACATCCCGTTTCTCGAGAACGCGAAGAAGCAGGGCGGTTACAACTTCGTGTCGATCGCGCCGGGCACGATCATGAAGATCGGCCTCTACTCGAAGAAGGTGAAGCGCTTCGACGAGTTGAAGGACGGCGCGCGCGTCGCGATCGCGAACGATCCGGTAAACGGCGGGCGCGGGCTGCTGCTGCTGCAGCGCGCGGGCCTCATCACGCTGAAGCCGGACGCGGACTACCGCGCGACGACGCACGACATCGTGTCCAACCCGAAGCACCTGAAGATCATCCCGCTCGAAGCGTCGCAGCTCGCGCGCTCGCTCGACGACGTCGACCTCGCGCAGGGCTATCCGAGCTTCATCAAGCTCGCCGGCACGACCGATCCGAACAGCGCGCTGCTGTTCGACGGCACCGAGAACAAGAACTTCGCGATCCAGTGGGTCGTGCGGCCCGAGAGCGTGAACGACGCGCGCATCCGCAAGTTCATCGCGATCTACCAGCATTCGCCGGCCGTGCGCCGTGCGCTCGACAACGCGTTCGGCTCGCTGTACGCGATCGCGTGGTGACGGAGCCAGACATGACGACGGCGAACCGCAAGAAGATCCTGCTCAACGCGTTCAACATGAACTGCGTCGGGCACATCAATCACGGGCTGTGGACGCATCCGCGCGACCGCTCCGCGCACTACACCGATCTCGACTACTGGGCCGATCTCGCGAGGACGCTCGAACGCGGCAAGTTCGACGGGATCTTTCTCGCGGACATCGTCGGCGTGTACGACGTGTTCGGCGGCGGCCCGGACGCCGCGCTGCGCGAATCGGTGCAGGTGCCCGTCAACGATCCGCTGCTGCTCGTGCCCGCGATGGCGCAGGTCACGCAACATCTCGGCTTCGGCGTGACCGCGAACCTGACCTACGAGCCGCCTTACCTGTTCGCGCGCCGCATGTCGACGCTCGATCACCTGACGAAGGGGCGCATCGGCTGGAACATCGTGACCGGCTATCTCGACAGCGCCGCGCGCGGGATGGGCCTCGCCCAGCAGATCGGCCACGACGACCGCTACGAACGCGCGGACGACTACATGGACGTCGTCTACAAGCTGTGGGAACAGAGCTGGGACGACGACGCGGTGATCCGCGACGCGCAGGCGCGCGTGTTCGCGCAGCCTGGCAAGGTGCGGCGCGTGAAGCACGACGGGCCGTTCTATTCGGTCGACGCGATCCACCTGAGCGAGCCGTCGCTGCAGCGCACGCCGGTGCTGTACCAGGCCGGCTCGTCCGCGCGCGGCGTCGAGTTCGCGGGGCGGCATGCGGAGTGCGTGTTCGTGAACGGGCAGAGCAAGGCCGCGGCGCGCGCGGCGGCGCTCGACATCCGCGCGGCCGCCGCGCGGCAGGGGCGCGATCCCGCATCGATCAAGATTTTCGCGGGCGTGAGCGTCGTGACCGCCGAAACCGAACGGCTCGCGCGCGAGAAGTTCGACGAATATCGGCGCTATGCGAGCCCTGAAGCCGGCCTCGCGCATTTCGCGAGCTCGACCGGCATCGATTTCGCGAAGTACGGCCTCGACGAGCCGATCTCGTACGTGAAGACCGACTCGATCCAGTCGGCCGTCGACGCGATCTCGCGCAAGAGCACGACCGGCACGTGGACCGTGCGCCGGATGCTCGAGCAGATGTCGCTCGGCGGCCGCTATGCGCCGATCGTCGGCTCGCCGTCGCAAGTCGCGGACGAACTGCAGTCGTGGATCGACGAGACGGGCATCGACGGTTTCAACCTGACGCGCACCGTGATGCCCGAATCGTTCGAGGACTTCGTCGACTGGGTCGTGCCCGAGCTGCAGAACCGCGGCATCTACAAGGAAGACTACGATCCCGCGCCGACGCTGCGCGAGAAGCTGTTCGGCGCCGGCGCGCGGCTGCCGGCCTGGCACACGGGCGCGCAGCACCGGCCGGCCGCCGTGCCGGCGCCGGAATCCAAGCATCCCGCGCATGCGTGAACGTGACGGAGCGAAGCGATGACGCAATTGTTCGACACGCTGGGTTTCATCGAGGCATCGGCCGTGCGGGCCGGTGCGGGCGCAGATGTGCGTGACGCACGTGAGGTACATGATTCGTATCACGAAGCAAACACGCTGACAGACGAGGTCGCCGCCGTATCGTTCGCACACGTCGGCAAGGTGTTCGCGACGTCGCGCGGCCAGGCCGCCGCGCTGCGCGACGTGACGCTCGACGTGCGGCGCGGCGAGGTGTTCGGCATCATCGGCCGCAGCGGTGCCGGCAAGTCGACGCTGCTGCGGCTCGTGAACGGCCTCGAACGTCCGAGTTCGGGCAGCGTGCGCGTGCAGGGCGTCGACGTCGGCGCGCTCGACGAGGACGGGCTCGTCGCGCTGCGGCGTCGCACCGGCATGGTGTTCCAGCGTTTCAACCTGCTGTCGGCGAAGACGGTGTTCGAGAACGTCGCGCTGCCGCTGAAGATCGCCGGCGTGCCGAAGGCCGAGCGCACGCGCAAGGCCGAGGCGCTGCTCGATCTCGTCGGGCTGGCCGCGAAACGCGACGCGTATCCGGCGAGCCTGTCGGGCGGCCAGAAGCAGCGCGTCGGCATCGCGCGGGCGCTGGTGCACGACCCGGAGGTGCTGCTGTGCGACGAGGCGACGTCGGCGCTCGACCCCGAGACGACGCAATCGATCCTCGCGCTGCTCGCCGACATCAACCGCCGCCTCGGACTGACGATCGTGCTGATCACGCACGAGATGGAAGTGATCCGCGCGGTGTGCGACACGGTCGCGGTGATCGAGCAGGGCGAGGTCGTCGAAACGGGCCCGGTGTGGCGCGTGTTCGGCGATCCGCGCCACGGCGCGACGCGCGCGCTGCTCAGCACGCTCGTGCACGACCTGCCGGCCGAACTCGCCGCGCGCGTGCAGCCGTTGCCCGAGCTGGCCGCGCTGCCCGACGGCGCGCAAGTCGTGCTGGACGTCCGTTATACGGGCGAAAGCGGCGGCGAGCCGGACGTCGGCGCGCTCGCGGCGGCGCTCGGCGGCTCGGTGCGCTTCCTGCACGGCGGGATCGAGCGCATTCAGGGGCATGCGCAAGGGCGCCTCGTGATCGCGGCGTCGCCGCGCGCGGACGACGCCGGCCACCCGCCGGCACGCGGCGGCGCGGTCGCCGCGTTGCTCGAGCGCGCGCGCCGCCACGCGAATCATGCGGAGGTGCTCGGCTATGTTTGAACTCTGGTGGCCCGAACTGCTCGACGCGATCCGCGACACGCTGTCGATGGTCGCCGCGTCTGCCGCGATCGCCGCGCTGATCGGCATCCCGCTCGCGGTGATCCTGGTGACGACCGCGCCCGGCGGCATTTACGCGCGGCGTGGCCTGAACGCGGTGCTCGGCGCGCTCGTCAACGTGTTCCGCTCGACACCGTTCATCATCCTGCTCGTCGCGCTGCTGCCGTTCACGCGCGTGCTGATCGGCACGACGATCGGCGTGTGGGCGGCCGTCGTGCCGCTGTCGATCGCGGCGATTCCATTCTTCGCGCGGATTGCGGAAGTGAGCCTGCGCGAAGTCGATCGCGGGCTGATCGAGGCGGCGCTCGCGATGGGCGCGAAACGCCGCCACATCGTGTGGCACGTGCTGTTGCCGGAGGCGTTGCCCGGCATGCTCGGCGGTTTCACGATCACCGTCGTCGCGCTGATCGGCTCGACCGCGATGGCGGGCGCAGTCGGCGCGGGTGGGCTCGGCGATCTCGCGATCCGCTATGGCTATCAGCGTTTCGACACCACGGTCATGGTGACCGTGATCGTGATCCTGATCGCACTCGTTTCGGCCGTGCAAATCACGGGCGACCGCCTGGTCCGACGCGTGACCCGGCGTACCTGAGCGGCGCCACGAGCGCCGGCTCTTTTCATTGAAGACCCTGAGAGAACGATACCCATGACCTTGCCCATCGGCGCGCCGCGCGAATGGAACGGACAATTCGAGGAAGCCCTGTTTCTGGACGTCGCACGACGCCATCGCCCCGGCTTCCCTGACAAACTGGCGACGCCGCCGCGCGAGCCGCACGGCGCGGACGAGCTCGCCGCCGTCGCCGACTACTACACGAAGATGGCGTCGCACGACCTGTTCATCGTGCAGGTCGTCGCGAAGGCGATCGACACGCTGTTTCGCGATGACCCGCATTTCCAGTTGATCCTGTCGCGCCAGCTCGGCGACGACGGCGCGCACGCGGTGATCGGGCGCGAGCGCGTGACCGAACTGACGGGCCGCGATCCGCTGCCGGAGGTCGAGCGGCTCGTCGCCGCGCACTGGGAACGCATCGGCGACATCGCGGTGCGCGACGTCGCGGGCTTTCTCGCGTTCGAATGGCATTACGAGCTGCACATCCTCGCGAAGCTGTGGATCCAGCGCAAGACCGGCCGCATCGCCGACGGCGCGATGCGCGAGCACGGCGAGAACCGGATCCGCCCGGACGAGGAGTGGCATCGCGTGCAGATCGTCCAGTGGTGGTTCGACACGTTGAACGCGCTGCCGCCCGCCGAGCGCGACGCGCTGGTCGACCGCGTGATCGCGGCCGACGAGGAAACCCAGGCGCGGCTCGACGGTTATCTGCATGACGAATACGCGCACACCGCGCACGTGTTCGGTGCGGATATCGCCGAATACCGCGCGATCTACGACGACTGGCGGCGCGAGATCCTGTCGCGGCTGACCGGCCGCCGGCTCGGCGCGCTGGTGCCGTTGTCGGGCGAAATCGTTGCGCACGAAACCGTTGCACAGGAAGCCGTCGCATGAACGATCCCCGCGGCCCGGCGACGCTGGCGCCGGAAACCGACGCACGCGCGCTCGACGCCGATGCGCTGGCGCGTGCGATCGACGCGCTGCGTGCGACGGCTGCCGAGCGCGACCGCGCGGGCGGTCACGCGGCCGACGAGAAGCAGCGGCTCGCCGACGCGGGCCTGCTGACGCTCGCGGTGCCGCGCGAATTCGGCGGACAGGAAGCCGAGTGGCCGGCGATCTACGACACGATCCGGCGGATCGCGCGCGTCGACAGCGCGCTCGCGCATCTGGTCGGGTTCCAGATCCTGCAGGTGGTGAGCGTCGACGTGTGGGGCAGCGCGGCGCAGCGCGAACGCTATCTGCGCGGCACGGTCGAGCATCGCTGGTGGTGGGGCAATGCGGTCAACCCGCTCGACACGCGGCTCGCGGCGACCGCGACGCCGGACGGCGGCTACCGGCTCGACGGCGTGAAGGGCTTCTGTTCGGGCACGCGCGGCTCGCAGCGGATGACCGTGTCCGCGCACGATCCGGAAACGGGCCGCGCCGTGTTCGGCGTGGTGCCGACCGATCGTGACGGGATCACGGTCAACGAGGACTGGGATCCGATCGGCCAGCGCCAGACCGACAGCGGCAGCGTGCGCTTCGACGGCGTGACGCTCGCGCCGGACGAGGTGCTGCACCGCTCCGAGACGCCGCCGACGCCGCGCGCGACGCTGCGCACGCTGGTGTCGCAACTCGTGCTGACGAACCTGTTCGTCGGGCTCGCGGAAGGCGCGCTGGCCGAGGCGCGCGACTACGTGCTGAAGCACGGCCGGCCGTGGATCAACGCGGGTGTCGCGCAGGCGAGCGACGATCCCTATACGCTGCAGCGCTTCGGCGACATGCGCGTGCAGGCGGTCGCGGCGGCGGCGCTCGCCGACCGCGCGGCCGTCGCGTTGCAGCGCGCATGGTCGCGGCGCGAAGCGCTGAGCGCCGACGAACGGGCCGACGTGGCGCTCGCCGTGTCGGACGCGAAGATCGTCGCGCAGCGCGCGGCGCTCGAGAACGGCGAGGCGCTGTTCGACACGTGCGGCGCACGTGCGACGGCCGCGTCGCTCGGCCTCGACCGCTTCTGGCGCAACGCGCGTACGCATACGCTGCACGATCCGCTCGACTATCGGCTGCGCGACGTCGGCCGGTTCGCGCTGACGGGGGAATTGCCGCAGGCGTCGCTTTATACGTAGCGTCGGCAAACCGTCCGGCGACGCCATGCCGCTCGGTGTGGCTTGCCGGCGATAGCCGACGCCCGCGCCCGCGTCCGTGCGGGACTTCGGCATTTCTGCGCGAACCGTGCAATCACCATTCCGCTGCGCTCGCACCCGGCCGCCAGCCGGTGATGGCGCAGCGCATTCAGTCGGTACGACCCGGGAAGATCGCGTAAACCTTTCCCGAAGGCGCCTGTACGACCGACGCACCATCGGCGATCGGTCCCGTGTTCTTGTCGACCGCGTGCTGGCGCCCGACTGTCCTGAAGCGCCACGCACCGGGGTAGTCTTCGCGCAGCCCGCGCACCCCGAACGTGACTTCGGTGCCGGCCGGATAGGTGAGGTTACCGACGCTCGCCGCACGCGCCAGCGTCGCGTAGTCGAACGCGAGAACGGTGCGTTCCCGATCGAGTCGCAGTTCGGGGTGACGCAGCGGTAGCGATGACAATTCGAACACGTCGTCTTCCGCGACCCTGATCTCCCAATAGTCGTTGTCGCGCATGCCGTCCCCATAGGTGGTGGTGCTTCTCATGACTCGCGACCCGGCGGGTACGGCACCGCCGGCCACGCGATTGCCGTCGGCCAGATGGCATGACCAGAGTGTCCTGGTCCGCGCATCGTTGCGCAGCACGATCTCCAGCGGTGCTTTCGAACCACAGGTCCATCCATCGATCGTCTGGGGCCCGGCGGTGGTGAGCGTCAGTGCGGTGAGGGTGGCGAGGTCCCGGCCGTTGCGCGGCGCTTCATCGTCGAATTCCGTCCCGACCGTCAGCGCGACGGCCGCAATGCCGTAGACATCGACCGCGTGCGGAAACTCGACTTTCTCGATCGAGTTCATGTCGCCGGCAGTCGAGAGCGACAGCCGCGTGCCGGGCGGCATGTCGATGCCCAGCAGACGCTCGCTCTTCACGAGCGCGGGATGCTTCGCGGCCTCTTCCTTTCTGATGTTCGCCTCGGCCTGCAGCCCGATCGCCACCATCGCGACGACGAAGCTGCTCGTCACGCACAGGGCGGCGAAGATGGCGGTGGAGCGTCGCCGATATGCACGAAACGATCGCCGTACAGGCGGAAACAGCACCAGCGCAACGATCCAGAGCACGACTGAGACGGCCGCCAGAAACGAAATGCCGAGAACGATGAAGAAGGTGCCGGAGAAAAGCGGAGCGGGAATCATGAGACAGGCGAACGACCGAGCGGAATCATTGTTGGAATGGCCGCGGTAGACCGGGGCGTGCCGGCATCGTCAAGTGAAGGGTGCCGCCGCCGGCGTGGCCCGGGTGGCGAACGACATTTCAGGATCTTGTACGAACGGACGTCATTGTAGTGTTCTGGCGCCTGATCCGATGACAGCGGTGCGCACGCCGTTGTCTTTCCGCCTGCCTAGATCGGCAGACGCACCGTCTGCTTGATGCGCTTCAGCGGAATCTCGGTTTCGACGTTGCGTACGCCTTCGATCTGCGTGAGCGTCTCCATCTGAAAGCGCTGATAGTCGTCGAGATCCTTCGCGATGACGCGCAGCAGATAGTCGTAGCTGCCGGCCATCAGATGGCATTCGAGCACTTCCGGCGCCTGCTCCATCTCGCGCGCGAAGCGCTCGACGGTCGTCTTGTCCTGGCGTTCCAGCGTGACGCGCACGAAGGCCGTGAACCGCAGCTCGACGGCCGCCGGGTTCAGCAGGGCGACGTACGCGTCGATCACGCCCTGTTCCTCCAGCAGGTGAACGCGGCGCAGGCAGGGCGTGGGCGAGAGGCCGGCCTGCTGCGCGAGTTCGGCGTTCGTCTGGTTCGAGTTCCGTTGCAGCGCGCGCAGAATGCGCCGGTCGATGGCATCCAGCTTGATTGGCATTTTTGACTACCGATGAAGTCGATTTTGGAGAATAACGCCAAATCATGCCTTGAAAGTAGCCGACTTCGCAGCCATTCTCCACGGCAAGTTGCCGATAATCCGATGACTGCCCGGCTGATCGGACGCGTGCGATTCCCGCCCGTCCCGCCCGGCGCCGCTTTCAGGAGTTCCGATGCCGCACGTAGCCTGGTTGCCGTTCATGGCCACTTCCCTTCTGATCATTCTGACGCCGGGCCAGGACATGGTGCTCGTGATGTCGCGCACGCTATCCGGCGGCACGCGGGCGGGCCTCGTGACCGCGGCGGGCGTCAGCGTCGGGCTGCTCGTGCATACGATGCTCGCGACGCTCGGGCTGGGTGCGCTTCTTCAGGCGTCCGAATGGCTGTTCACTGCATTGAAGATGATCGGCGCGCTGTATCTGCTGTACCTCGGCATCACGCTGCTGCGGTCGTCGGGCGAGCTGACGCTCGCGAGCGGTCGCGACGCGCCGGCGTCCGGGTTGCGCACGTTCGCGCAAGGCGCGCTGTCCAACGTGTCGAATCCGAAGGTCGCGCTGTTCTATCTCGCATTCCTGCCGCAGTTCGTCCCGGCGGGCGCCGCGCATCCGATGCTGTCGCTGTTCGTGCTCGGCGCGACGTTTGCCGGCCTGACGTTTCTCGTCAAGGGGCCGGTCGCGCTGTTCGCCGGCCTGCTGTCGACGTCGATCCGGCGCAATCCGCGCATCCTGACCCGCATGCACCGGGTGAGCGGCGCGGTCCTGCTCGGGCTGGGCGTGAAGCTGGCGTTCGAGCGCCGCTGACGATACTCACTGCGCCGGCAACGCGTCCGCCAGCGCGCGCATCGCGTCCGCCGTCTCCGGATTCGCCGGGAAAAACGCCTCGATCGCGAGCTCCGACAGCGTGACGTCGACCGGCGTGCCGAACACCGTCGTCGTGCTGAAGAACGTCAGTTCGCCGGCTGCCGTGCGCAGCCGCAGCGGCACCGCGATGTCCGCGTAGTCGGCGCGTGCCTGCGTGTCGGCGGGCTGGCCGGCCGGTGCCGGATAGGTCGCGAGTTCGTCGCGCAGCGCATGCAGCGTGCGGTCGCCGCTCGCGTCGATCTGCCGTTGCAGCCGGTGCAGGATATGCGCGCGCCATTCGTGCCAGTTGACGATCTGCGGCGCGAGGCCGTCCGGATGCAGGCTCAGCCGCAGCACGTTGACGGGCGGCCGCAGGAGCGCCGGATCGGCCTGCGCGACCAGCGCACCGAGCATCCGGTTCGCGGCGAGCAGCGTCCAGTGGCGATCCACGGCGAGTGCCGGGTAGGGCTCGTGGCCGCGCAGCACGGCTTCGACCGCCTGGCGCGCCGCATCGAGCTGCGGATCGGAGAACGGCCGCTCGCGAAACAGCGGCGCATAGCCGGCCGCGACGAGCAGCGCATTGCGCTCGCGCAGCGGCACGTCGAGGCGCTCGGCGAGATGCAGCACCATCTCCCGGCTCGGCTGCGCACGCCCCGATTCGACGAAGCTCAGGTGCCGCGCGGACACCTCGGCCTCCAGCGCGAGCGCCATCTGGCTCAGGCGGCGGCGTTGACGCCAGGTGCGCAGCAGCGAGCCGATGCCGGACGCGCGGCCGGCGGACGGGGGCAGGGATTGGAGGGTGGCGGTCGAGTTCATGACGAAGATGATAGGCATTCGCGCGCGTGCCGGGCATTACCTGCGAGGTAAGCATTCCGGATCGGTGTGCCGGTGATCGACGGTATCGCGCGGTCCGCACCGTCGAGCGTCGTGACGACGAACAGCCGCGCCAGGATCCAGCAGTGCACGGCGGTGCGGCGCGCGCTGCCGGCGAGTTTGATCGGAAGATCTCTAGAGGTGCGCCGATTGCGTGCTTAATATATGTCGTCGTATGACATGGGCCAAAACTTACCTGCAACGAGGGCGTGCGGACACCTCGGGCTTTCCCTTCGGACGGCCGCGGGAGAGGCAAGAATTTCCTGCTTGTGCCGAATGGGTAAGGGGTTGTGGCCTGCGGTCGAGTAACTGTGGAGCGACGGGAATATGGCCATGTCGTCAGCAGACATCATATCTGTTGGGCTACAATGAGCGAACCATTCCCGAACCACGGAGCACACCCATGCAACTGACTGGAGAGATGCTGATCGGCGCCGACGCGGTGGCCGGCTCGGCCGGTACCCTGCGCGCGTTCGACCCGACGAAGGGCGCGCCGATCGATGCGCCGGCCTTCGGCGTCGCGACGCAGGCCGATGTCGAGCGCGCGTGCGAACTCGCGCGCGACGCCTTCGCCGCGTATCGCACGCAGCCGCTCGCGGCCCGCGCGGCGTTTCTCGAGGCGATCGCCGACGAAATCGTCGCGCTCGGCGACGCGCTGATTGAACGCGCGCACGCCGAAACGGGCCTGCCCGTCGCGCGGCTGCAGGGCGAGCGCGGCCGCACCGTCGGCCAGCTCCGGCTGTTCGCGCGCGTCGTGCGCGACGGGCGCTTCCTCGCCGCGTCGATCGACCCCGCGCAGCCCGCGCGCACGCCGCTGCCGCGCTCGGACCTGCGGTTGCAGAAGGTCGGGCTCGGGCCCGTCGCCGTGTTCGGCGCGAGCAACTTCCCGCTCGCGTTCTCGGTGGCCGGCGGCGATACCGCGTCGGCACTCGCGGCCGGCTGCCCGGTGATCGTGAAGGCCCATGAGGCGCACCTCGGCACGTCCGAGCTGGTCGGCCGCGCGATCCGCGCGGCGGTCGCGAAATGCGGGATGCCGGCCGGTGTGTTTTCGCTGCTGATCGGCCCCGGCCGCGTGATCGGCGCGGCGCTCGTCAGCCATCCGGCGATCCAGGCCGTCGGCTTCACCGGGTCGCGGCAGGGCGGCATGGCGCTCGTGCAGCTCGCGAACGCGCGCCCGCAACCGATTCCCGTCTATGCGGAAATGAGCAGCATCAACCCGGTCGTGCTGTTTCCGGCCGCGCTGGCCGCGCGCGGCGATGCGATCGCGACCGGCTTCGTCGATTCGCTGACGCTCGGCACCGGCCAGTTCTGTACGAACCCGGGTCTCGTGCTGGCGGTCGACGGCCCCGATCTCGATCGCTTCGAGTCCGTCGCCGCGCAGGCGCTCGCGAAGAAGCCGGCCGGCGTGATGCTGACGCGCGGCATCGCCGACGCGTATCGCAACGGCCGTGGCAAACTGGCCGAACTGCCGGGCGTGCGCGAAATCGGCGCGGGCGAGGCGGCGCAGACCGAATGCCAGGCAGGCGGCGCGCTGTACGAAGTCGCCGCGCAGGCGTTCCTGGCCGAGCCGGCGTTCGGCCACGAGGTGTTCGGGCCGGCGTCGCTGATCGTGCGCTGCCGCGATCTCGACGAAGTCGCGCGCGTGCTCGACGCGCTGGAGGGCCAGCTGACGGCCACGCTGCAGATGGACGCCGACGACAAGCCGCTCGCGCGCCGCCTGCTGCCGATCCTCGAACGCAAGGCCGGGCGCCTGCTCGTCAACGGCTACCCGACCGGCGTCGAGGTGTGCGATGCGATGGTGCACGGCGGGCCGTTCCCGGCGACGTCGAACCCGGCCGTCACGTCGGTCGGCGCGACCGCGATCGACCGTTTCCTGCGGCCCGTGTGCTATCAGGACTTCCCGGACGACCTGCTGCCCGAAGGGCTGCAGGAACGCAATCCGCTCGACATTCCGCGGCTGCGGGACGGGAAGGCGGAGTGAAGGCGCAGGACGACTGAAGGCCGCGTCCCGGGAGGGACGCGTTCCGGCAAGGTTGAAACAAGGCGGCGCACGGTGCCCACGGGTACCCCGCCGCCTTTTTGATGGAGGGCCGGTTTTGCTCGATTAGAGAGTGGGGGGCATCGAATGATGCTTCTCATGATGCGCCGCCTTGACGAGATGGATGGCGGCTTCCACGCCGCCGGAATTTCTCCTACATTAGCGAGGCCTCGGACCCGCCGGTCCGCAGGCGAGCCTGAGAGACCGACAAAAACCAACAAGGAGCCCTCCGATGAATATCAGCAAGCGTGGCGACCACCTGTTCGCGGCCGGATTGTGGAAAGCGATCGGCGACGTCGCGAAATCGGTGCGCACCCAGATCGGCGAGACCAGCGAAGGGCGCGTACTCGCCAATGCGCTGTTCGAATTGCAGCGCGACCTGGGCGGCAGTGAATTCGACGTGACGATCAATCAGGGGCGGCCCGTCACCGGCTCCGATCCGCATTCGCTCAGGTTCGGCCAGGCCGTCAAGCGGTTCCGGCTGGACATGGAGGCGCTGGTGTTTGCGCTGAAGCATCGCCGCAGCATCGACGAACGCGATCCGGGCCTGCGCACCGAGGCGCTGATGCAGGCCAACAGCCAGCTCGCGACCGCGAAACAGTATGCGACGCTCACGCTCGGCCGGTTTTTCGATGCGGTCGTGGATCCCGACGTGCTGGATCAGATTCTCGCCGACGATCCGAACACGCGCTTCCGGCGGTCGGCGGCCGGCACCGATATCGCCGCGACCCGTCTCAGGCTCGGCAGCCTGCGCTACCGGATCGTCGGAACCATCGCAAAGATGTAATGAAAACGGCCGGCCCGCGAAGCACGGGGCGGCCGTCGAAAGGGGGCGCCGGGCGGAACCGCCGGTCCCGCGCGGGCCGGCACGCACTGGATCGCGTGCCGTTGGTCGGCCCGCCGCTTACTGCGCCCCCATCTTCTTGATCAGCGCGTCCAGTTCGGCCATTTCGGCGTCGGTGAGGTCGACGAGCGGCGCGCGCACCGGGCCGGCGTCGTGGCCGACGAGCTTCGCGCCCGCCTTCACGATGCTGACCGCGTAGCCCGCGCGACGGTTGCGGATCTTCAGGTACGGCAGGAAGAACTCGTCGAGCAGGCGGCCGACCGTTGCGTGGTCGTCCTTCGCGATCGCTTCGTAGAATGCCATCGCCGTCTTCGGGATGAAGTTGAACACGGCCGACGAGTACACCGGCACGCCGAGCGCCTTGTACGCGGCCGCGTAGACTTCGGCCGTCGGCAGGCCGCCGAGGTACGCGAAGCGGTCGCCGAGGCGGCGGCGGATCGTGACCATGCTCTCGATTTCGCCGACGCCGTCCTTGAAGCCGATCAGGTTCGGGCAACGATCGGCGAGGCGCTCGAGCATGTCGGCATTCAGCTTCGAATTCGCGCGGTTGTACACCACGACGCCGATCTTCAGCGCGCGGCACACCTGCTCGACGTGCTCGGCGATGCCTTCCTGGCTGGCTTCGGTCAGGTAGTGCGGCATCAGCAGCACGCCGCTCGCGCCGAGGCGCTCGGCTTCCTGCGCGTATTCGATCGCGACGCGCGTCGCGCCGCCGGCGCCGGCCAGGATCGGCACCTTGCCCTTGCAGGTTTCCGTCGCGACGCGGATCACGTCCGAATACTCGCGCTGCGTGAGCGAGAAGAATTCACCGGTGCCGCCGGCCGCGAACAGCGCGGTCGCGCCATACGGCGCCAGCCATTCCAGACGCTCGGCATAGGTGGCCGGGCGGAAGTTGCCGTCCGCGTCGAAATCCGTCAGCGGAAACGACAGCAGGCCGTGGGAAATGATCTGTTTGAGTTCTTGCGGTGAAGTCATGGTTGGGTCGTCCGTCCAGCGCGAGTGCTGATGGGTTCGTCGGGTACGGCATCCGGGCCATATTGGCGATGTCGTTGTATGTCATCGTACAACGCGGAAAAGCGCGGCGCAAGCGGTTTGCCGGCCGGCGAGAGATAGGGTCTTTCCGGATAAGGGTTTACGCAGCATCGCGGCTCGGTGCCGAATGTCATATGATGACTAACGATTTGACCGGTAGCCCCCAGGAATTCCGATGACTGCTTCCCCGCTTTATATCCGCGTGCATCCGGACGACAACGTCGCGATCGTCGTCAACGACGGCGGCCTGCCCGAGGGCGCGACGTTCGCCGACGGCCTGACGCTGCGCGAAGGCGTGCCGCAAGGGCACAAGGTCGCGCTGGTCGACCTCGCGGCGGGCGACCCGATCGTCCGCTACAACGTCGTGATCGGCTACGCGCTCGCGGAGCTGCGCCGCGGCAGCTGGGTCAACGAGCGCACGATGCGCATGCCCGAGCCGCCGGGGCTCGACGACCTGCCGCTCGCCACGCGGGCCGCGCCGCCGCTGGCGCCGCTCGAAGGCTATACGTTCGAGGGCTTCCGCAATGCCGACGGCTCGGTCGGCACGCGCAACATCCTCGCGATCACGACGACCGTGCAGTGCGTGTCGGGCGTCGTCGAGCATGCGGTGAAGCGGATCAAGGACGAACTGCTGCCGCGTTACCCGAACGTCGACGACGTGGTCGGGCTCGAGCACACGTACGGCTGCGGCGTCGCGATCGACGCGCCCGATGCCGACATCCCGATCCGCACGCTGCGCAACATCAGCCTGAATCCGAACTTCGGCGGCGAGGTGATGACGGTGAGCCTCGGCTGCGAGAAGCTGCAGCCCGAGCGCCTGCTGCCGCCGGGCTCGATTCCGGTGGCGGCCGACGGCGCGCCGGACAACGGCGGCGTCGTGTGCCTGCAGGACGCCGCGCACGTCGGCTTCAACTCGATGATCGACTCGATCATGAAGATGGCCGAATCGCATCTCGAGCGGCTGAACCGCCGCCGTCGCGAAACCTGCCCGGCGTCGGATCTCGTCGTCGGCGTGCAGTGCGGCGGCAGCGACGCGTTCTCGGGGCTCACCGCGAACCCGGCGGTCGGTTTCGCGGCCGACCTGCTCGTGCGGGCGGGCGCCACGATCATGTTCTCGGAGGTGACCGAAGTGCGCGACGGCGTCGCGCAGCTCACGTCGCGCGCGGCGAACGAGGACGTCGCCCGCGAGATCATCCGCGAGATGGACTGGTACGACCGCTACCTGCAGCGCGGCCGCGTCGACCGCAGCGCGAACACGACGCCCGGCAACAAGAAGGGCGGCCTGTCGAACATCGTCGAGAAGGCGATGGGCTCGATCGTGAAGTCGGGCAGCGCGCCGATCGCGGGCGTCGTGCGTCCCGGCGACCGGGCGCGGCAGAAGGGGCTGCTGTACGCGGCGACGCCCGCGAGCGATTTCATCTGCGGCACGCTGCAGCTCGCGGCGGGGATGAACCTGCACGTTTTCACGACGGGGCGCGGCACGCCGTACGGCCTCGCGCAGGTGCCGGTGATCAAGGTCGCGACGCGCAGCGATCTCGCGCGCCGCTGGCACGACCTGATGGATCTCGACGCGGGGCAGATCGCGACCGGCGCGGCATCGATCGAGGACGTGGGCTGGGAACTGTTCCGGCTGATGCTCGACGTCGCGAGCGGCAAGCGCCGCACGTGGGCCGAGCAATGGAAGCTCGCGAATGCGCTGACGCTGTTCAATCCGGCGCCGGTGACCTGACGCGCGCCGCGACGGCGGCAGACGATGCGATGCGGGCGCCTTCGGGCGCCCGTTTTTGATGGCGGCGGCGGGTTCGCGGTTCGGCGCATGCGTGTTTTCCGCGGCCGGCACGAATTCCTTACCTCGCACGTAATCGACCGTCCACGCGAGGCCGGCGACGATGGCGGCACGCGAACACGAAACGTTTGCGACATCGTCCCCCCATCGACACAAGGAGCCTCGCCATGAACACCGCCCAATCCGCCCGGTCGGCTCACGCCGACCTGATCGACCGCTATTTCGATGCCTGGAACGAGCCCGACGTCGCACGCCGGCGCGCGCTGATCGATGCGACCTACGCGAGCGATGCGGCCTATCGCGATCCGCTGATGGCCGGCGACGGCCATGCGGGCATCGACACGATGATCGCCGCGGTGCAGGAGCGTTTCCCCGCGTATCGCTTTCGCCGCACGACCGACGTCGACGGGTTCGGCGAGCACCTGCGCTTCTCGTGGGCGCTCGTGTCGCCCGACGGCGCGGCGGTCGTGAAGGGTTCGGACTTCGGCACCGTCGATGCGTCGGGCCGCCTGAAGTCGGTCACGGGTTTCATCGACGAAATGCCGGCCGCGGCGTCGTGATGCGAGCGACGCATGCCCGGTGCCGGCCGGGATCGGGTAACGTTATGCAATTCGTTCCCGATCCCGGAGCCTTTCCCACATGTTGAAGAATCTCGATCCGCTGTTGCACGCCGACATCCTGCACGCGCTGCGCGCGATGGGCCACGGCGATGAAGTGGTGATCTGCGATGCGAATTTTCCGGCGGAATCCGTCGCCGGGCACACGGTGGTCGGCCGCGCGCTGCGCATCGACGGCGCCGACTCGGCGCGCGTCGCGCGCGCGGTGCTGTCGGTGCTGCCGCTCGACACGTTCGTCGAAACGCCCGCGTGGCGCATGGAGGTGGTCGGCGATCCGGCCGCGGTGCCGCCCGTGCAGCGCGAAGTGCAGGCCGAGATCGATCGCGCGGAAGGGCGCGCGGTGCCGCTCACGGGCGTCGACCGTTTCGCGTTCTACGAGCGCGCGCAGCAGGCGTATGCGGTGATCGTCACCGGCGAGACGCGCGGCTACGGCTGTTTCATCTTCAAGAAAGGCGTGCTGTTGAGCGACGCCGGTTAGGGCCTGTTCCGTTATTTGTCCGCCAAGGCCGAACGCCGTGTTTCGCGGTGCCGCCGCGCCTGCACGACCGCCGCAGTGTAAAGATTTGCTACAACCTTTTTCTTGGACACTGCGGAAAGACCCTCTATGCTGGCCCATTTGCCGCCGGCCCGGCAGGGCTGCGCGACCCCGAACCGCACGGGCACGCCCCGTGCGGACGGCCGAATTGCATACGAGGAGAGAGGCATGACGCGTTCCGTCGATTCCGGCGTCATTTTTTTCGCGCGCCTGGCGCTGGCGGCGTTGTTCTTGTGGGGCGGCGTGATGAAGCTGCTCGGCTACAGCGATTTCATCGGCTATCTGCACGGGCTGAACGTGCCCTATCCGCAGGTGATGGGGCCGGTCGTCGTCACGATCGAAGCGCTCGGCGGCCTGCTGCTGATCGTTGGCTACAAGGTGAAGCCGCTCGCGTTGCTGATGGCGTTCTATACGATCGCGACCGCGATGGTCGGACACAATTTCTGGGACGCGACGGACGCCGCGGTCCAGCACGACATGGTGATCCACTTCTGGAAGAACGTCGCGATCGCCGGCGGTTTCCTGCTGCTCTTCGTGACCGGCGCCGGCGGCGCAAGCATCGACGCGTTGCGCCGGCCGAGTTCGTCGTACGGCGCGCTGCGCTGAATTGAACCCCGGTTGAACGGCGCGACGCGCGCACGTCGCCGCGTTGAAGCCAAACAAAAGGGCCGAATCCCGCACGCCGCGGGATTCGGCCCTTTGTTCATCCGGCCGGCGCGTGCGCGCCGACGTTCAGCGCGTGTCCTTCAGGTCCTTCGCATCCTTCGAGAACTGCACGGCGATCGCGCCGAGCACGCAGATCGCCGCGACGTACACGACCGGCGCGAGCGGATTCGACTTCATCATCAGCGACACGATCACCGGCGTGAGGCCGCCGAAGATCGCATACGCGACGTTGTACGAGAACGAGATGCCCGAGAAGCGCACGACGGGCGGGAAGCTCTTGACCATCACGAACGGCACCGCGCCGATCGTGCCGACCATGAAGCCGGCGATCCCGTAGTACAGCGGCAGCGTCGACGCGTCGGCCGCGACCTGCGCGAACAGCAGGTAATAGCACGCGGCCAGCACGAGGCCGCCAATGCCGAGCACGCGCTTCGCGCCGATCCAGCCCGCGAGCGAGCCGGCGGTGATGCAGCCGGCGGTAAGACACAGCGTCGCGACGCTGTTCGCGAACAGCGTGGTCGCGGGCGTCAGGTGAAACTGCTTCTGCAGCAGCGCGGGCGTCATCAGGATCACGACGACGATCGCCGCCGACAGCATCCACGTGAGCAGCATCGACACGATCACCGCGCGGCCGTGGTCGCGCAGCACGGCCTTCAGTGGAATCTCGGCCGCGAGCGCCTTCTTCGCCTTCATCTCGGCGAACACCGGCGTCTCGTGCAGCCAGCGGCGCAGGTACACGGAGAACAGGCCGAACACGCCGCCGAGCAGGAACGGAATGCGCCACGCGAACGCGGTGACTTCGGCGCCCGAGTAACGGCTGTTGATGCCCGCGGCGACCAGCGAGCCGAGCAGGATGCCGGCCGTGAGGCCCGCGGTCAGCGTGCCGCACGCATAGCCGATGTGGCGCGACGGCACGTGTTCCGACACGAACACCCATGCGCCCGGCACTTCGCCGCCGACCGCCGCGCCCTGCAGCACGCGGAACAGCAGCAGCAACACCGGCGCGAGGATGCCGATCGAGTCGTAGGTCGGCAGCAGGCCCATCAGCAGCGTCGGCACCGACATCATCAGCACGCTCAGCGTAAACATCCGCTTGCGGCCGAACAGGTCGCCGAAGTGCGCCATGATCACGCCGCCGAGCGGGCGCGCGAGATAGCCGGCCGCGAAGATGCCGAACGTCTGCAACTGGCGCAGCCAGTCGGGAATGTCGTGCGGGAAGAACAGCTGCCCGATCGCGGGTGCGAAGAACACGAAGATGATGAAGTCGTAGAACTCGAGGGCGCCGCCGAGTGCGGCAAGGCCAAGGGTCTTGTAGTCGCTGCGCGTGAGCGCGCGTTCGGCGGCGCGAGGCACGCCGCTCAATTCGGAAGCTTGCATGGTCAGGACGATCGGTTTTCGAATGTAGTTGTCGGTGCTGCGTCTCCAGAACCCGCTATCGGCATGGACTGGCAAGGCGCGGCCTGCGTCGTCGAGCGTGCGTCGAGTGCCGGATGGGGCATGTGACACGCAGCGTCGCACCGGGATGGGGCACGACGCAGACGAAGCGTCAAAGCGGGTGGGGGGATTCTACAGGAGCGCGAAATGCGCGCGCGCGGGGCCGCGCCGAGGCATGCTTCGAACTTCGTCGAGCCCGAAACGCACGCGGCGCGGCAGGCGGGAGAACCGCTTGCCGCGCCGCGTGTGACGGGGTCTGCGCGATCAGTTGCCGGCGATCGTGTCGACCGGCTTGAACGCGCCGTGCTCGACCTTGTAGATCGTCACCGGCGCATCCTTCAGGTCGCCCTTTGCGTCGTACGCGATGCTCGGGGCCGACACGCCCTTGATCGACACCTTGCCGAGATACGGCGTATAGACCTTCGGGTCGGTCGAGTTCGCGTCCTTCATCGCGGTGAGCAGCGCAATCGTGCCGTCGTACGAATAGGGCGAATAGGTGATCACGTCTTCGTTGAAGCGTGCCTTGTAGCGCGATGCGTAGCCGGCGAAGCCCGGCATCTTTTCCTTCGGCAGCCCGCCCATGTAGACGATCGCGCCTTCGGCCGCGTCGCCGCCGACCTTCAGGAACGTCGGCGAGCGCGACATCTCGCCGGTCACGAAGGCGGACTTCATCCCGAGCTGGCGCATCTTGCGGATCATCGGCGACGACTGCGCATCGCCGCCGCCGTAGAAGATCGCGTCCGGGTTGATGCCCTTCAGGTTGGTCAGGATTGCGGAGAAGTCGAGCGCCTTGTCGTTCGTGAAGTCGCGCTTGACGATCGTGCCGCCCGCGGCCTGCACGGCCTTCGCGAATTCGTCGGCGATGCCCTGGCCGTAGGCCGTGCGGTCGTCGATGATCGCGATGCGCTTGAAGCGCAGCGTCTTCACCGCATACGTGCCGACGATGCGGCCGGCCTGCGCGTCGCTCGTCAGCAGCCGGTAGGTCGTCTTGTAGCCGCGCGCCGTGTATTGCGGCGACGTCGCCATCGAGATCTGCGGCAGCCCCGCGCGATCGTACAGGTCGGACGCCGGAATGCTCGTGCCCGAGTTGAAGTGGCCGATGACCCCGCGGACGTTGTCGTCGATCAGCCGCTGCGCGACCGTCGTGCCGGTGCGCGGGTCGGCCTGGTCGTCCTGCGAGTCGAGCTGGAACGTGACCGGCTTGCCGCCGATCGTCGGATTCGTCGCGTTGAAATCGGCGATCGCGAGTTGCACGCCCTTCTGCATGTCCGAGCCGTAGTTCGACTGCGGCCCCGTCAGCGGTGCGGCGAAACCGATCTTGACGACGTCGGCGGCGATGGCGTGTGCGCCCGACAGTGCGCAGGCAGCAGCCAGCGCGACGTGCGATACCTTCAGCTTCACTTTCACTTCCCCTTGATGGCATGGTTGGGCCGCCGCCGGCCAGCCGGCCGGCGCGGTAAACCGGGCGAGACGTATCGGGTTGCAGGCGTTTCCGAAAGCCGTGCGGGGTGTGCCATGCGCTGCGCGGGTTGTGCCGGAATCGGCGTGCGCGGCGACGGCGGGATGTCGTCTCGTAACCGTGGATCGAAGTCTAGGTAGCGAAAATGCGCGCGTCTTGCGCGTTCGGAGCGCAGCCGGCGACGATTTCGGCATATCGTCGATAACCCTGATATATGCTGAAATCGTCATGCCCAGTGCGCAAACGCGCCAAGACGCGACACGCCGGCATTTTTAGGATGGCGGGTTCGGGCGCGCGGAGTCTCGGTGCGGGCGGGGTGAGCCGATCGCGTCGGCAGCGCCGGCCGTGCGCGACGCCAGGCAACGTGCCGATGCGAAATCGTGCCGGCCGGACATGCGTGCGGCGCAGTGGTTGCGCGCACAACCGCACGGCGCGTGGCGTGCTTGCCGGCCCACGCGGTCGCCCGATCAGTGCCGATCGGCGGCGCGTTGCGCTTGCCGCCATTCGCCGGGCCGCCCGATCGCTGGCCCGCGATCGCCGCGACGCGTTCGAGACGGCGCTCCTATAATCGACGCCATCAGCCACCCCCTTCGCAGATGCCGGGATGACGACCTTGCTTGCCGCACCGCCCATGAGCCTGTCCGATACGTTGCGCTACCAGCCCGACAACGCCGATCTCGGCGCGATGCTCGCGCACTTCCGCCTGCTCGAGCCGGTGTTCGATGCGCTGCCCGACGTCGCGTTCTTCGTGAAGGACGCGAACGGCCGCTACGCGCTCGTCAACCGCACGCTGGCGATGCGTTGCGGCTACAAGGACAAGCGCGACCTGCTCGGCAAGACGACCGACGAAGTGTTTCCGCGCCGCTTCGGCAAGACCTATTTCGAGCAGGACATGGCGACGATCACCGCAGGCCAGCAGCTGATGGACCAGCTCGAGCTGCATCTGTATCCGGGACGCCAGCCGGGCTGGTGCCTGACCTGCAAGGAGCCGCTGCGCGACGCGGCCGGCAAGGTGGTCGGCCTCGCGGGCATCTCGCGCGACCTGAAGGCGCACGAGGGCTCGCATCCGGCCTACAGCAAGCTCGCCGACGTGGTGCAGCACATCCAGGATCACTACGTGCAGCCGCTGAACCTGAAGCAGCTCGCGCAGATGGCGGGGATGTCGGTCGCGCAGCTGGAGCGCTACTTCCACAAGGTGTTTCACCTGACGCCGCGCCAGGTGCTGCTGAAGACGCGGCTCGATGCGGCCACGGCGCTGCTGGTCACGCACGACAAGGTGACCGACGTCGCGGCGCTATGCGGGTATACGGATCACAGCGCGTTCACGCGCCAGTTCAAGGCGACGGTCGGCGTGACGCCGACGGAATACCGGCTGATGCTGCAGGACCGGGCCGGGTGAAGTGACGCGCCGGCCGGGCCGGCGGATCTGAAGGGGCGAGACGGGGTTCGGCGCGCGGCGGCTCAGCGGTAGCCGAGCCCTTTCAGGACGGCCGTGCCGTTTTCGGTCAGCCGGAAGCTCGGCGCCGTGTCGGCGTCGAGCTTGATCATCTCGACGAGGCCGGCTTCCTGCAGCGCCGGCAATTCGGGTTTGGCGTTCGCGCCGATCGGCGCGTGCAGCAGCACGAGCAGCGTCGCGATTTCATGATGGCTGAGCAAACGGCGCAGCATCGTCTTTTTCACTGGGGGGGCGGCCGGGCGGCCCGCGGGTGCATCTACGGCGCTCATCGCTGTCCTCCTTTTCGGGATATCCGTCGGGTACTGGTTGCGGATGGTGCCGTCGGAGACTTAAGCGATTCTTAAAACGGCCGCGGCCGCGCGGATGCTGCGGTGCGGTGTGCGTTACCGGATGTTAACGCCCGCCGGGCGGCGGTTTCCGGCCACCCGCGGCCAGCCTTGCCGGGCGAGGCGCCGCAGCGGGATTCACCACGTTGGTGCGCCGGCGCGGCGCGCGTCGCGGGGTCGGCGTGTTTTTCTCATTCGATTCGACCCCGGAACGAAATTCCCTTGCTCCGTTATTTCCTGCGCTGGGCCTGCGCGGCGAGCCGCACGGCCGCGTTGGCCGCGCCGTAGCCGTCGTAGCCGCCGCGCCGCTCGACGATTTCGAGCGAGAAGCGGTTGTCGACCAGCTCGGTATACGCGTGCAGGAATTCACCGCCGTTTTCGTCGCGGTCGTACAGCAGGTGGTGGGCGCTCAGCGTGTCGATCAGCTCGTCCGGCAACGCATAGCGCGCGGCCAGATCGTCGTAGTAGTTCGGCGGGATCCGCAGGAACGGCACCCCGTCGGCCGCGAACGCGGCGACCGTCTTCACGATGTCGTCGGTCCGGAACGCGACGTGGTTCAGCCCCGTGCCGTGATAGCGGTCGAGCGATTCGGCGACGGCCGTATGACGGTCGACCGACGCATTCAGCGCGATCCGCACCGAACCGTCCGTGCTGCGCACTGCGCGGCTGCGCATCAGGCCGTACGGATCGGGCACGAGCCAGCTGCGCTCGGCCTCGAAGCCGAAGGCGGTCTTGAAGAACAGGATCCACGTGTCGAGTGCGTCGGCCGGCAGCGCGAGGCAGACGTGGTCGATGCCCGTCAGCGGGCCGACCTCGCTCGGGCCGTCGATGTCGGTCAGCACGAAATCCGATTCATACAGCGTCGGCGCGTTCGGCGTCTCGTCGACGAAGTATTCGAGGCTGCCGTCCGGCGCCTGCACGCCCGGCAGCACGCGCTCGTTCGGGCCGACACGCCCGGAAAACGGCGCGTAGCCGAAGCCGGCCGCGCGCTCGAATGCCACTTTCGCATCGTCGACGCGGAACGCCGACGCACACAGCGACAACCCGTGCTGCTGGAAGAACGCGTCGGCGAACGAGTCGCGCTCGGCGTTCAGCACGATCGACGCGGCACCGTGCTGGAACAGCGTCACGTCCTTCGACCGATGGTGGCCTGCGAGCCGGAACCGCATCCGGCCGAGCCATTCGCCGACGGTGGCCGCCGCCTGCGCGTCGACCGCGAATTCGATGAACTGGAACCCGACGTGCGCGGGCGGTGCCGGCGGCGCGAACAGCGGCTGGTCGGCAGCCGGCGCGCGGCCGTCCTGCGCGAGTCGCGCGCGCGTCAGTTCTTCCAGATAGAGCAGCGAGCGGTGGCCGTCGGCGGCCGTGATCGCGGTCGGCGCGGCGCGGAAGCCGTCGTTGAAGATCTCGAGCGACAGCGGCCCCTTGTAACCGGACTCGATCACGCGGGCAGTGAAGTGCGCGAGGTCGAAGTCGCCCTGGCCGGGGAACGAGCGGTAATGGCGGCTCCATTCGAGCACGTCCATCGCGAGCTTTGGCGCATCGGCGATCTGCACGAACGCGATCCGGTCGCCCGGGATGTCGGCGATCGCGTCCGGCGAATCGTCGAGCGACAGCGTATGGAAGCTGTCGAGCGCGAGGCCGAGGTGCGGGCTGTTCACCGCGTTCACGAGCCGCCACGCATGGCCGTACCGGTTCACGACGCGGCCCCACGCGAGCGCCTCGTACGCGGCGATCACGCCCGCCTGCCGCGCGGCTTCGGCGAGCGCGCCGAACTGGTCGACCAGCAGCGCGTCGTCCGCGATCGTGTCGGGCGCCACGCTGCTGCACACCAGGATGCGGTCGGTGCCGAGCGCGTGCATCACGTCGAACTTGCGGCGGATGCGGTCGAGATTGCGGGCGAGTTGGGCCGGGCTCACGCCCTCGAAGTCGCGAAACGGCTGGAACAGCACGATGTCGAGGCCGAGATCGGCAGCCATGCGCCGCACGTCGGCGGGCGATCCGTCGAAGTAGACGAGGTCGTTCTCGAAGATTTCGACACCGTCGAAGCCGGCGGCCTGGATGGCGGCGAGCTTCTCGGCGAGCGTGCCGGACAGTGACACGGTGGCGATCGAGCGCTGCATGGGCGAATCCTGCGGATGAGCGGGGTGTGGCGTCGGCCGGATCGGGCCGGAATGAACCAGTCGTTGAATTACCGGTGAGCGCCATATCCCGAATTTACTAGGGGAGTGAGTGAAATTATACAAACTAACTAGGTGGTACAAATTAGCGAAAACCCGAAAAGACATTGCGCTTGCGCAAGCGCACACTAGCGCCAAATCTTGACGTCAGAGGGCGAAGTCGACTAGCGATTCGCCCCTGTTTTAGGAGCAGAAACACCATGAGCAAGCACAAGGTGCTGGTGCTGAACGGCCCGAACCTGAATCTGCTGGGGACCCGCGAGCCCCATATCTACGGCGCGGAGACCCTCGCCGACCTCGAGCAGCGTTGCCGCACGGCGGCCGACGGGCTCGGGCTGGAGATCGACTTCCGCCAGTCGAACGCCGAGCACCAGCTGATCGACTGGCTGCATGCCGCGCGTCACGACACGCACGGCATCGTGATCAACCCGGCCGCCTACACGCACACGTCGGTCGCGCTGGCCGACGCGCTGTCCGCGATCGCGAAACCCGTGATCGAGGTGCATATCTCGAACGTGCATCGCCGCGAGGCATTCCGTCACCACTCTTATGTGTCGGCGGTGGCCGAAGCCGTGATTTGCGGCTGCGGCACCGAAGGCTACGTATTCGCGCTGCAGCGCCTGTCGACCATTTTTGCCCAAGGAGCCGCACGATGAGCCGCCCGTCTTTTCTGATCGGCCTGATCGGCCAGGGCATCGGCGGTTCGCTGTCGCCCGCGATGCACGAGGAAGAAGGCTTCCGCCAGGGATTCGGCTACGTGTACCGGCGCATCGATCTGGACGTGCTCGGCGTGACCGCCGACGCGCTGCCGGAACTGCTCGATGCCGCGCAGCGGATGGGCTACAACGGGCTCAACATCACGCATCCGTGCAAGCAGCGCGTGATCGAGCACCTCGACGCACTGTCGGACGACGCGCGCGCGCTCGGCGCGGTCAACACCGTGCTGTTCAAGGACGGCAAGCGGATCGGCCACAACACCGACTGGTCGGGTTTCGCGAAGTCGTTCCGCCGCGGGCTGCCCGATGCGTCGCTCGAACGTGTCGTGCAGCTCGGCGCGGGCGGCGCGGGCGCGGCCGTCGCGCATGCGGCGCTGCAGATGGGTGCCGCCGAACTGACGATCGTCGACGTCGACGGCACGCGCGCCACCGCGCTCGCGGGTGAACTGCAGCAGCGCTTCCCGGCCGCCCGGGTCACGCCGGGCAGCGATCTCGCGGCCGCGATGCAGGCCGCGACCGGCCTGATCCATTGCACGCCGACCGGCATGGCCAAGCATCCGGGCCTGCCGTTGCCGGCCGAGCTGCTCCGCGCGGGCATGTGGGTCGCCGACATCGTGTATTTCCCGCTCGAAACCGAACTGATCCGCGCCGCGCGCGCGGCCGGCTGCGCGACGCTGCCGGGCGGCGGGATGGCCGTGTACCAGGCCGTCGATGCGTTCGAGATCTTCACCGGACGAACGCCGGACGACGAACGGATGTTCGAACACTTTCAGTCGCTAGTCGCACGCTGACCCTACCGACTAGCTGAAAAATAGACCAGGAGACAACCATGCAGCACACCACCCACACGAACGCCGCGCCCGCGGCGGCCGGTACGGTCCGGCGGACCTCGGCGCGCTACAAGATCCTCGCGCTGCTCGCGATCGGCACGATGATCAACTATCTCGACCGTACCGTGCTGGGGGTGGCTGCGCCGCAGCTCACCAAGGAGCTCGGCATCAACGCGGCCGTGATGGGCATCATGTTCTCCGCGTTCTCGTGGACGTACGTCGCGATGCAGGTGCCCGGCGGCCTGTTCCTCGACCGCTTCGGCAGCAAGATCACCTATTACTGGTCGATGACGCTGTGGTCGCTGTGCACGCTCCTGCAGGGCTTCGTGCCCGGCGTCGGGACGCTGCTCGCATGCCGGCTCGGCCTCGGCGTGACGGAAGCGCCGTGTTTCCCGACCAACAGCCGCGTCGTCGCGACGTGGTTCCCGCAGAATGAACGTGCGATGGCGACCGGCACCTACACCGTCGGCGAGTACATCGGTCTCGCGTTCTTCAGCCCCGTGCTGTTCGCGCTGATGGGTGCGTTCGGCTGGCGTTCGCTGTTCTGGGTCGTCGGTGGGGTCGGCATCGTGTTCGGCCTGGTCTGGTGGAAGTTCTATCACGAGCCGCGCAACCATCCGGCCGCGAATTCGGAAGAACTCGCGTACATCGAAGCGGGCGGCGGTCTCGTGCACGGCGCGCGCAAGGACGGCGACAAGGGCGGCAAGCCCGCCCAGGCCAAGTTCAGCTGGGCGATGGCCGGCCAGCTGCTGAAGAAGCGCCAGCTCGCGGGGATCTGCCTCGGCCAGTTCGCCGGCAACTCGACGCTTGTGTTCTTCCTGACCTGGTTCCCGACCTATCTCGCGACCGAGCGCCATATGGGCTGGCTGAAGATCGGCTTCTTCGCGATCATGCCGTTCATCGCCGCGTCGGTCGGCGTGATGTTCGGCGGGATCTTCTCCGACTGGTTGCTGCGCCGCGGCAAGTCCGCGAACCTCGCACGCAAGCTGCCGATCATCGCCGGCCTGCTGCTCGCGTCGACGATCATTCTCGCGAACTACGTGCAAAGCAACGAAGCCGTGATCGCGATCATGTCGGTCGCGTTCTTCGCGCAGGGGATGGCCGCGCTCGGCTGGACGCTCGTGTCCGACATCGCGCCGGACGGCCTGCTCGGCGTGACCGGCGGCATCTTCAACTTCGCGGCGAACCTCGCGGGCATCATCACGCCGCTCGTCGTCGGCTTCATCGTCGCGTCGACCGGCTCGTTCGTCGGTGCGCTGGTGTTCATCGGCGTGATCGCGTTGATCGGTGCGCTGTCGTACATCTTCGTCGTCGGCGATATCAAGCGGATCGAACTGTAAGCACCGGCTCCACGCACTCTCGGTGCGTTCGCCCGGCGACCTGTGGGTCGCCGGGCTTTTTTGTATCCGTTCGCGACTGCGGAGCGGTTCAGGCCGCCGCGCTCACGCGTGCTGTATCGTGATCCCGAGCGATTCGACCGCCTGCGCGATCGCCGCCACCGCCCGCAGGATGTCGCCGGCATCGATCGCGCCGATGCAGCCGACGCGGAACGTCTCGAGTTGCGTCAGCTTGCCCGGATACAGGATGAAGCCCGCGTCGCGCACCGCGTCGTAGAAGCGGCGGAAGTCGTAGGCCGGATGGTCGGGCGCATGGAACGTGACGATCACCGGCGCCTGCACGCCGGCGTCGAGAAACGGCGTGAAGCCGAGCGCGCGCATCGATTCGATCAATGTCCGGCAGTTTTCCGCATAGCGCGCACCGCGCGCGGGCTGGCCGCCTTCGGCCAGGTACTGGTCGAGCGCGGCGCGCAGCGCGGCGATCACGTGGGTCGGCGGTGTGAAACGCCACTGGCCCGTCTTGCACAGGTACGCGTACTGATCGTGGAGGTCTAGCGCGAGCGACCGCGAGTTGCCTTCGCACGCGTCGAGCGCAGCGCGCCGCACGATCGCGAACCCCATCCCCGGCACGCCTTCCAGGCATTTGCCGCTCGCCGAGATCAGCGCGTCGATCCCGCTGTCCGCCAGCGTGATCGGCAGCGCGCCGAACGAACTCATCGCATCGACGATCAGCCGCTTGCCGTGCCGCCGGCACACGGCCGCGATCGCGTCGAGCGGATTCAGGATGCCGGCACTCGTTTCCAGGTGCACCAGCGCGACGTGCGTGATGCGCGGCTCGCGCGCGAACGCGGCTTCGACCGTCGCCGGGTCGACCGCCGCGTTCTCGCCGAACGGCAACGCGATCGCCTCGATGCCGAGCCGGCCGAGGATCTTCAGGATGCGCGCGCAATACGCGCCGTTGTCCGGCACCAGCACGACGCCGTCGCGCGGCACCAGCGTGCCGAGCGCGGCTTCGACCGAAAACGTGCCGCTGCCTTGCATCGGCACGCACACGTATGCGTCGCCGCCGCGTGCGATCGCGACGAGATCCGCGCAGACGCTCGCCGTCAATTGATTGAAAGCGGCGTCCCACGAGCCCCAGTCGTGCTGCATTGCGTGGCGTGTTGTGGTGGACGTGGTAAGTGGGCCGGGCGTGAGCAGAATCGGGTCCGGCATCATTTTTCTCCAGCAAAGATCGGATGAAACGCCAGGGCGGCATTTCTGAATGACTTGCATGATATTGGCAAAATGTGTCATTTTTTGGAAATTGTGGCGCGCGTCACGGCGGTGTCATCGAACGCTGTGATCCTTCGGTTGCCGCGCGAAACCACCTGCAGCGCGGCAGCGAGGCAGGCCGGTTGTCGGTCTGTCCGACTGACAGGAGCCGGATCGTGCACCGGCCGTCTGGTGTTCCGCCTACGGAGAAGTGAGATGACACTGCAGAATTCCTCGCGCGCCGCCGCCGGCGCGTTCCGCAAGCTCGCGCTGGCCGCCTGCGCCGCCGGTCTGCTGCAAGGCGCCGCGATGCCCGCGCACGCGGCGAACGCGGTCGTGCTGTATACGGCGGACGGTCTCGAGAACCTCTATCGCGATGTGCTGCCGGCGTTCGAGAAGAAGGAAGGCGTCAAGGTCAACATCGTGACGGCGGGCAGCGGCGAGGTCGTCAACCGCGCGAACATCGAAAAGAATTCGCCGAAGGCGGACGTGATCGTCACGCTGCCGCCGTTCATCCAGCAAGCCGGCCAGATGGGCCTGCTGCAGCCGTACCAGAGCGTGAACTACAAGAACGTGCCGGCGATCGCGAAGGCGGAAGACGGCACCTGGGCGACGTTCGTGAACAACTACTTCTCGTTCGCGATCAACCCGGACGTCGTGAAGAACCAGCCGAAGACGTTCGCCGACCTGCTGTCGCCGGCCTACGCGGGCAAGGTTGCGTACTCGAACCCGGCCACCGCCGGCGACGGGATGGCCGTGCTGATCCTGACGACGTCGCTGATGGGCGAGGACAAGGCGTTCGACTACCTCGCGAAGCTGTCGCAGAGCGTGAAGTTCCACACGAAGGGCACCGGCTACCTGAACGTGCTGCTGTCGCGTAACGAGATCAGCGTCGCGAACGGCGACCTGCAGATGGACCTCGACGACGCCGAGCACGGCGCGCTGTCCGTCAAGCCGATCTTCCTGTCCGCGAAGGACGGCGACCAGCCGACCACGTTCCAGCTGCCGTACGGCATCGGCCTGATCAAGAGCGGCCCGAACCAGGACGCCGGCAAGAAGCTGATCGACTACCTGATGTCGACCGACGTGCAGTCGAAGGTGCCGGACATGTACGGCATCCCGGGCCGCACGGACGTGCCGCTGGCCGGCAAGAACGGCGAGGCGGTGAAGAAGGCGATCGCAGGCGTGAAGCTGATCCCGGTCGACTGGACCCAGGTGATGGCGAAGAAGCCGGTGTGGATCGAGCGCTGGAAGAAGGACGTGATCGGCAGCTCGGGCAAGCAGCTCGATGTCGTCAAGCCGAAGTGATCGGCGCACGCTGCCTGTATTAGTGAGCAAGAGGATGAACCCGGTGGAAACCACCCTGACCCATCCCGGCGCATTCGGCGCCGCCGAACCGTACGCCACGCTGCGGTCCGGCGCGCCGGGCGGCGTGCAGATCGAGCACCTCAGCGTGCGCTACGGCGCACGCACGGTGCTGGAAGATCTGTCGCTGTCGATCGGCGCCGGCGAATTTCTGACCGTGCTCGGCAAGAGCGGCTGCGGCAAGACCACGCTGCTGCGCTTCATCGCCGGGTTCGTGAAGGCCGACGGCCTGACCGGCACGCTGACCGTGGCCGGACGCGACCTGACCCATGCGCCGCCGCACAAGCGCAATCTCGGTCTGCTGTTCCAGAATTACGCGCTGTTCCCGCACCTGTCGGTGTTCGAGAACGTCGCATTCGGGCTGCGCGCACGCGGCATGGCGTCGCCGGAAGTGACGCGTCGCGTCGCCGACGCGCTGAAGCTCGTGCAGCTCGGCGACGCGGGCCACCATCTGCCCGCGCAACTGTCCGGCGGGATGCAGCAGCGCGTCGCGCTGGCGCGCGCGCTCGTGATCGAGCCGGACGTGCTGCTGCTCGACGAGCCGCTGTCGGCGCTCGACGCCAACCTGCGCGCATCGGTGCGCAGCGAACTGAAGGCGCTGCACGAGCGGCTGCCGAACCTGACCGTCGTCTGCGTGACGCACGACCGCGACGACGCGCTCGTGCTGTCCGACCGCGCGCTGCTGATGCGCGACGGCCGCATCGCGCAACTCGGCACGCCGCAGCAGCTGTACGACGCGCCGCGGGACGGCTACGTCGCGCGCTATCTCGGCCCGGCCAACCTGCTGCCGCCGCACGTGATCTTCCCGCTCGGCGACCCGCGTCACGACGTGCGCGGCAAGGTCGCGTGCGTGCGCCCCGAGCGGCTGACCGTGATGCCGCTCGCGGCGGGCGGCCTGCACGGCACGGTGTCGTCGGTCGAATGGCAGGGCGCGGACCTGTCGATCGCGGTCATGATCGACGCGGCGCCCGACGAACCCGTGCGCGTGACGATGCAACGCGGCCGCGGCGCGGCTCCCGAGCGCGGTGCGCGCGTGTCCCTGCATTGCGAGGCAGACGATGTCGTCCTTATCGAGCCCTGAAGCCGGCCTGCCGCCGCACGTGCTCGCGTCGGCCGCCGCGCATGCCGCCGCCGCGCGGCGCCGCAAGCGCATGGGCGACCTGCACCTCGCCGCGCTCGCGATCGTCGTGCTCGGCCCGCTCGTCGTCTATCCGCTGGTGCGGCTCGTGCTGCTGAGCGTGTCCGGCGATCACGGGCTGAGCTTTGCCGCATACCGGACCTTCTTCGGCAACCCCGATACGCGCAACGTGCTGCTGACGACGGTCGGCGTGCTGTTCGCGAGCGCCGGCACCGCATCGGTGCTCGGCGTGCTGCTGGCCGCGCTGCTGTTCTTCAAGCCGTTCCCGGGCGCGTCGCTCGTCACGCGCTTCCTGGAACTGTACGTCGCGTTCCCGTCGTTCCTCGTCGCGTTCACCTTGATCTTCCTGTACGGCTCGCAAGGCTCGATCAGCATCGCGCTGCAGCACCTGTTCCATCTCGAGAACCCGCCGCTCGACTTCCTGTTCGGCATCGGCGGCGTGATCCTCGCGCAGACCGTGTTCTATACGCCGTTCGTCGTGCGGCCGACGCTCGCGTCGTTCGCGACGCTCGACCTGCGCCTGATCGAAGCGGCGCGCAGCC
Source organism: Burkholderia sp. SCN-KJ (assembly GCF_024656005.1). Classification (NCBI taxonomy): domain Bacteria; kingdom Pseudomonadati; phylum Pseudomonadota; class Betaproteobacteria; order Burkholderiales; family Burkholderiaceae; genus Burkholderia; species Burkholderia sp. SCN-KJ. The sequence goes on along the minus strand of NZ_JANKOG010000007.1, from coordinate 4,784 downwards.
TTGGCGCGTCCGGCTGGATGCTCGCGCGCCGCGTCGTGCTGCCGATCGCGTGGCCGGGCATCGCCGCCGGCACGGTGCTGTGTTTCCTGCTGACGCTGAACGAGTTCGGGATCCTGCTCGTGCTCGGCAGCGCGCGGCTCGTGACGCTGCCGGTCGCGATCTACAGCAGCGCGACCGTCGACCTCGACCTGCCGACCGCGTCGGCCGGCGCGGTCGTGATGCTCGCGCTGTCGCTGGCGCTCTATACGGTTTATCGCCGGGTGAACCGGCGTGCGACGGGAGGGAACGATGTCCGCTGAATTCCGTATCGGGCAAGCCGTGCCGCGTCACCGGATCGGCTGGAGCGACACGCTGCTCAAGCATGCGTCGCGCGCCGTGCTCGCGCTGGCCGCGTTCGCCTGCTTCTGGCTGTTCGTGCTGCCGGTCGTCGTCGTCGCGCTGTCGAGCGTGTCGACGCAATGGTCGGGCACGATCCTGCCGGCCGGCTACAGTCTGCGCTGGTTCGAGCGGCTCGGGTCGCCGGAATACGACGCGCTGCTGACGAGCCTCGAAATCGGCTTCGGCGTGTCGGCGATCGGCACGATCCTCGGGCTGTGGCTTGCGCTTGCACTCGAGGGACGCGACCGGCGCGGTCTCGGCGCGGTCGTCGACGCGCTCGTGATGGTGCCGAACGGCGTGCCGAGCGTCGTGCTCGGGCTCGCGGTGCTGATCGCGTATCACCAGAAGCCGCTCGACCTGTCGAGCTCCGCGGCGATCGTCGTGCTCGTGCAGCTCGCGCTGATCCTGCCGTTCTGCTATCGCTGCGCGGCCGCCGCGCTGCGCCCGGAATTGACCGTGCTGCGCGAAGCGGCGGCGAGCCTCGGTGCTCCGCCCGCGATGGTGCTGCGCCGCGTGCTGCTGCCGCAGCTCGTGCCGGCGCTGCGCGCGAGCCTCGCGCTCGGCTTCGCGCTGTCGCTCGGCGAACTCGGCGCGACGCTGACCGTCTACCCGCCGGGTTTCGCGACCGTGCCGATCGTCGTGATCGGCCAGGTTGAGCGCGGCTATTACCTGCCCGCCTCGGCGTTGTCGCTGCTGATGCTCGGCGCGTCGCTCGCGGCGCTGCTGCTGATCGCCGCGCGCGTGCCGCGCGGCAAGCGGGCGGCATCATGAACGCCGCATTCGCATTGCGACAGCCCGGCGAGCAATCGGCCGCGGGCAAGGGTTCGGCGGATCTCGCGGGACGTTCCGTCGACGTCAACGGCCGACGCTACCGGCTACCGGTCGAACCGACCGTCGTCATCTGCGTCGACGGCTGCGAGTACGACTATCTCGAGCGTGCGGTGGAAGCGGGCGTCGCGCCGTTCATCGGCCGGATGATCGCGCAAGGCACCGCGTGGCGCGCCGACTGCGTCGTGCCGACCTTCACCAACCCGAACAACCTGTCGATCGTCTGCGGCGTGCCGCCGTCGGTCCACGGAATCTGCGGCAACTACTTCTGGGATCCGGTTGCCGACGGCGGTCGCGGCGCCGAAGTGATGATGAACGACCCGGCCTACCTGCGGGCCGGCACGCTGCTCGCGGCGGCGTCCGACGCCGGCGCGCGGGTGGCCGTCGTCACGGCGAAGGACAAGCTGCGCCGGCTGCTCGGCTGGCAGATGAACGGCATCTGTTTTTCCGCCGAGAAGGCCGCGCAGGCGAATCTCGCGGAAAACGGGATCGTCGACGTGCTCGACTGGGTCGGCCTGCCGTCGCCGGACGTGTACAGCGCGGCATTGTCCGAATTCGTGTTCGCGGCCGGCGTGCGGCTCGCGCAGACGCGCCAGGTCGACCTGATGTACCTGTCGACCACCGACTACGTGCAGCACAAGTGCGAGCCGGGCAGTCCTGGCGCGAACGCGTTCTACGCGATGATGGACCGCTATCTCGCGCAGCTCGACGCGCTCGGCTGGGCGATCGGGCTCACGGCCGACCACGGGATGAACGCGAAGCACGATCCGGCCACGGGCCGCCCGAACGTGATCTATCTTCAGGATGCGTTCGACGGCTGGTTCGGTGCGCGGGCCGCACGCGTGATCCTGCCGATCACCGATCCGTACGTTGTGCACCACGGCGCGCTCGGCTCGTTCGCGACCGTCTACCTGGCGCCCGGCGTCGACCGGATCGAAGCGATGTGGCGCGTCGGCGGGCTCGACGGCGTCGAGCTCGTACTCGACAACGCGGAAGCGGCCGCGCGCTTCGAACTGCCGGCCGACCGGATCGGCGACCTCGTCGTGATCGGTCGGCGCGACATGACGCTCGGCACGCGCGAGCGCGAACACGACCTGTCCGGCCTGACCGTGCCGCTGCGTTCGCACGGCGGCGTGTCCGAGCAGGAGGTGCCGCTGCTGTTCAACCGTCGGATCGAGCGGGACGACCCTGCACGTCGTCCGCGCAACTTCGACGTCTTCGATTTCGTGCTGAATCGGGTCGCGACATGATGGCTCACCCCCGACAGGATCACCCCGCGTTTCGCGCCGAGGCGCTGCGCTGGTGCGGCACGCGCGCGACGCGCGACCGTGTGCTCGACGTCGCCGATCCGTACACCGGCACGCGCGTCGGTACGGCGCCGCTGGCGAGCGTCGACGATGTGCGCGCCGCGTTCGACTACGCGATGGCGTACCGGCCCGCGCTCACGCGCTACGAGCGTTCGCAGATCCTCGAGCGCGCGGCCGCGCTGCTGCGCGAGCGTGCCGAGGAGGCGTCCGACCTGATCACGCTCGAGTCGGGATTGTCGAAACAGGATTCGCGCTACGAGATCGGTCGCGTTGCCGACGTGCTGAAGTTTGCGTCGGTCGAGGCGCTGCGCGACGACGCGCAGAGTTTCTCGTGCGACCTGACGCCCCACGGCAAGGCGCGCCGCGTGTTCTCGCAGCGCCAGCCGCTCGACGGCGTGATCGTCGCGATCACGCCGTTCAATCACCCGATGAACCAGGTCGCGCACAAGATCGCGCCGGCGATCGCGACCAACAACCGCGTGATCGTGAAGCCGTCGGAGAAGGTGCCGCTGTCGGCGTTCTATCTGGCGGACCTGTTGTATGAAGCCGGTTTGCCGGAGCCGATGCTGCAGGTGCTGACCGGCGACCCGCGCGAAATCGCGGACGAACTCGTCACGCATCCGCATGCATCGCTGATCACCTTTACGGGCGGCGTGTCGATCGGCAAGGCGATCGCCGCGCGGGCGGGCTATCGGCGCATCGTGCTGGAGCTGGGCGGCAACGATCCGCTGATCGTCCTCGACGATGCCGATCTGGAACGTGCGGCATCGCTGGCCGTGCTCGGTTCGTACCGGAATTCGGGGCAGCGCTGCACGGCCGTCAAGCGGATCCTGGTACAGCGCTCGGTCGCGCCGGCGTTCACTGAGTTGCTCGTCGAGAAGACACGCGCCTGGAAGTACGGCGATCCGTTCGATTCCGCGAACGAAATGGGCACGGTGATCGACGACGTGGCGGCGCGGCTGTTCGAGGCGCGTGTGAACGAGGCGGTCGCGCAGGGCGCGCGCCTGCTGACCGGCAACGTGCGGCGCGGCGCGCTGTATGCGCCGACCGTGCTCGACAACGTCGATCCGTCGATGACGATCGTGCGCGAGGAGACCTTCGGCCCCGTTTCGCCCGTCATCGCGTTCGACACGATCGACGACGCGATCCGGATCAGCAACGGCACGGCGTTCGGGCTGTCGTCGGGTGTCTGTACGGACAGTACGGCCGCGGTCGTGCGGTTCGTGAACGAGCTGAACGTCGGGACGGTGAATGTCTGGGAGGTGCCCGGATACCGGATCGAGCTGTCGCCGTTCGGCGGGATCAAGGATTCGGGGCTCGGCTATAAGGAAGGCGTTCAGGAAGCGATGAAGAGCTTCACGAACCTGAAGACGTTTTCGCTGCCTTGGGAGTGAGCGGATGGCACTGACGGTAGACGAGATTCGCGGGCTGTATCGCGAACACGGCCACGTCGCGTACAGCGGCGAACCCGTCACGCAGCTGGAGCATGCGTTGCAGAGCGGCTTGCTGGCAGAGGAGGCGGGTGCTGACGACGCGCTAGTCGCGGCGGCGTTCCTGCACGACCTCGGCCATTTGCTGAATCGGCAGGGCGAGACGCCGAGCGCGCGCGGGATCGACGACCTGCATCAGTATTACGTGTTGCCATTCCTGCGGCCGCTGTTTTCGGACGCGGTTCTGGAGCCGATCCGGCTGCACGTCGACGCGAAGCGTTGCCTGTGCCGCACGGACGCCGGCTACTTCGAGAGCCTGTCGCCGGATTCGGTGCGTAGCCTCGCGCTGCAGGGCGGCATCTTCAGTGAAGCGGAGACGGCGGCATTCCTGCAGCGCCCGTTCGCGGAAGACGCGCTGCGCCTGCGCCGCTGGGACGATACGGCCAAGGAGGCGGGCAAGGTGACGCCGGGTCTCGATCACTATATGGAGATCGTGGCGCGCCAGGTGCGTATGACCTGACGATTCGGCTGCATCCATATAAGGCCCCGCACGCGGCAGCGTGCGGGGCCTTATATTTTTCGCGAAACCCCTTGCGCGATTGCCGGCAGGTGCTTAGAATCACGCCTCTTTCGCGCTAACGGAAACGCAGCGCGGGGGAAGAAGGGAAGCGGTGCGGTGGAGGGCGGGTTGTACGAGCCCCGGCGCACACGAAGTTGAACCCCAGCCGTCGCAACGAAGTAGTTAAAAAGTTGTTGACGAACTGAAAAAGACGGTTCATAATCTCGCTTCTCTGCTGCTGAAAACGCAGCGCTGCTGAGAAGCACGAAGTTTCTCGCAGAC